>NZ_JAKSYN010000137.1:0-209451 GCF_022829565.1 Methylobacterium sp. J-001 | reverse complement strand
GGCAGCCATCGCCCGGGCCTTCGCAGCCTTCACTCCAGCGGAATGCCGCAACTACATCGCCGCCGCCGGATACGACGCTTATGACCCAACCTAAACGACAACAGCTCTAAGGACGGAGCAATTCAGTTAGCCTATCTCAATGCGCAGTTTTAAATGTCGACCTCTGAACTGTTTTCAATCTGATGCATTTACACAATCATGCTCAGGACCGATCCTTTTACCGTGCGGGAGTTTCAACCCCTGGGTGCAACCCGACAACTCGCAGTCGCTAGGTCTGCGAAGTATCCGTCGGCTTTGGCTGTGATCTCGCTGTCTTGTCTATTTACGCTTGCGCTGCTTGGTGTCGGTGCCGCTTGGCTCGGTCTACAAAATGGCTGGATTTCATCGGCAGATTTCAGCAGATCCACGCATGCTGCAGTACCGGCGGTATTTCCGACCTGGATCGAAGTCCCGCACCTAACGGAATCAACCGCTGGCAATGGAAATCCGAATGTCCTGATCTATGCAGATAGGCGTCGCTCATTCTTAAGTCATAATGCGGCAGATATCGAAGAAGGACTGGCCTTTCTGCCGCCTCGTATCAACTCGCAGCAGCCGCTCATCGATTCCACGCCACTAAATGCTGCGCGCCTTTTAGGCGACCAGTTCGTCGCCGGGGGTGGAACTACCGATCCTTCACCGCTTCAAACCGGAACACCTGCACGCTCGGCTGGAGCAGAAACCCTCTCACCAACTGAACTACTGCGGGCAGAAGGCCAAACCGAAGCTGCAAGGACGAACGCTGTCCCACTTGCTTCAGGGCCTACACCGGTTTCGGCTGAGGAGGCGGATTCATCCGAGAAGGTTGTCCAACCGACGCCTGAGACCGCCACTTTATCGTCTCCAGGTCTTGTGGCGACCATCATTCCAGACACGGTTCATCCAACTGCCGAACGAACCATACCGACGACGTTGCCGGGAGACGTCATTCCGGCAGTGCCGCCCCTGAATTCGGGGTCGACAAAGCAGGTGCGATCCGTGAGGCGCCCACAGTCAGTAGTTGCAAATTCCCCTTCGTCAGGCTCCTTTCGCGACACAGAGGAGACTGCAAGCATCGCTCGCACATCGAGGCATATCCGCACCCGGATCGACGTTGGTGGAGTTGCGCACGGCTCATTGCATCGCTCAGGTCGGGGCGATGTAACCGTCTTATCGCCGGTACCTGCGTCGTCCCCTCAATGGACGATGCCGTCGGTTCTGGCGCCAACGCAGTAACACACTGGGCCATATTACGGGTCAGGAGTTTTTGGAAAGATGAGAGCGATGTTTACACGTTCAATTTGCGCAGCCGCCATCATATCGGCTTTCGGCATACCTGCTTCGGCGCAGGAGGCGACTGCAGTTCCCGGCAATTCCCCTGCAACGTGGGAGAAGCCGTTGCCACTCTTCCCAGTCGGACCTGAAGTTGCGCCTCCTGAAGAGCAGAGCGTTTTGTCGATTGTTCCCGGAACAGGTCTTGTGAAAGGTACGACGTCCGCATTGGACACCATAGGCCAGCCTCTACCCGAAACGCCAGGACGCAATCGTACAGTTGAGACCTGTCGCAACACCATAATTGGCAAGGCTAGAAAGGACGGAATGACCGAAGTCGAAGCCGTGTCTGTCGGCGAAGATAAGACTGACAAGGATGGGGATTATTTCGCACCCGTTAGATTTCGTATCACGTATCAGAAACCTATGATGTATGAGGTACGTGAGGCTACGATGATATGCGTAGTAGATAAAGTCGGAAATATTGTCGACACTTATGTTCCTGCTATCTCCGAAAATCGTTGATGTTTGCTGCCCGTCATGCCGAAGCCCGGTCGCATCTAGCATGTCGAAGGACCGGCCAGCCATGCGTGAGGCAAACGCCAGGAAGCTCGCGTGCTCAGCGGCGTCAGACAGACAGACCCAGTACACCGGTTGACGTCGGGCCCCAGGTCGCTTCGGTCCAGAGTGCCTCTGTTTCGTACCAATCTCAGCCCGGGTCTTCGTCACTGAGGTTCGCCCTATCCCACGCCCGGCGTGGGCGTGTCATCGCCCTGCTGCCGGATCGGGAGAGCAGCACCGTCGAAGCGTGGCTTGCGGCCCATCCCGAGATTACCGTCGTCGCCCGCGACCGCGGTGGTTGCTACGGCGAGGCTACGACGCGGGCGCTGCCCAAGGCGATCCAGGTCGCTGACCGATGGCACTTGATGGAGAACGCCAGCGCCGCCTTCCTCAATGCCGTGCGCAAGTCGATGTCCGCCATCCGCATCGCTGTGGGAGCCGCGACGGTCGATCCCGAACGGCTGACTTGCGCCGAGCGCCTGCAGTACGACGGCTATCTGCGGAGGGAGGCGACCGGCGAGGCGATCCTGGCTCTGTCGCGACAAGGCATGTCGATCAAGAAGATTGCCCGGACGACCAGGCACAGCCGCAAACTCGTGCGCGACGTGCTGCGCGGTCTGACCGGCGACGTCTTCCGCGCCCGCCAGAGCAGCCTGGATGCCCATCTGCCCCAGCTCGATGCCGAATGGGCGGCCGGCTGCCGCAACGGGGCTGAACTCTGGCGGCGGCTTCGCGCGAGCGGGTTCACCGGCAGCCTGCGGGTAGTCGGGGAATGGGCGACGCGGAGGCGACGCAGTGAGCGAGCGCCGGAGGGCGCTCCCAGCAAGGTGCCGTCAGCACGCATCCTCTCCCGGCTGATGACGACGGATCGGGACAGCCTGACGAAGGCCGAAGCCGTCATCGTGGCGACGATCGAGGCGGAGGTGCCGAGGCTCGACGAGGCAAGGACCCTGTTGTCGCGCTTCCAGGCCATGATCCGCGCACGGGGTCGACCGGATCTCGACACCTGGATCGAGGCCGCGGCCCGAAGCCTTCTGGCGTCCTTCGCCGGCGGCCTGCTCAAGGACAAGGCGGCTGTCGCTGCAGCTCTCACGCAACCATGGTCGAACGGCCAGACCGAAGGGCAGATCACCCGTCTGAAGCTCGTGAAGCGGCAGATGTTCGGCCGTGCCAAACTCGACCTGATCGAAGCTCGGCTGATCGGCACACCATGAGCCGCCCTGCATCGAGATTGCGTCAGACCCGAAGCATGACCCCGGCAAGATCGAAGCTAACGCTCTCATCGATCTACAAAAATTGACACAGAGGTGGGGTCACGATCGGCGCCGATCGTGACTCCACTTCCAAGCAAATTTCAGCTTAAATTTCAACGTATTGAGCTGTATTTGGGAGGGGCGAACCTTCGACGCTTATTTACAATCTGGGCGCTCTGACGCAGCAATCGCTGTGGATCGGCGTCGAAGCATGAGGCTCGCAAAAGCGCTCCCCACTTATTGATGTCGTAAGCAAATATAAATTTTGGATGGGCTCACGATTGGCATCGGTTGCAGCCCCATCTTCGAACTAATTGCATCCGACATTGCAACGACTTGAGCAGATTTTCGATAGGGGCCATGCTTCAGCACCGATCCTTATCTAGGAGAACGATGCGGCTCAGTTCAACGCCGTTGTTCGGCTCGACGCCGATGTAGCGGGGTACGGAACGCGTGTTCATTAGTACTCAGAAGACGCAGACGCTTACGAGCCTGGAGGCATCGATGCTGTCCCTTCAACAGGCCAGCGGCCAGCCTAGCAGCCGAGAACTGTCATCATCATAAACTTTCTCGCCTAGCGAGAAGAATTTTTCGGGATCCGAGATATTGGCCTGGACAGTCTTGGATTCGGGACTGCACACTGGAGCCAACGAACAAGATTTCCGGGAGGAAGGATGCTGCTGGAGACAGCCGCGCCCCGCGTGGAGGAACCGCGCTCGTCTCTGTCGAAGGCGCTAGCATTGCTGGTCGTCGTCGCCGAGCGCAGCCAGAAGGGCGTCAGTCTGAGCTCCGCCGCCACGCGCACCGGTCTTCACGTCGCGACCGCCCACCGCCTGCTTACGGCTCTCGTCGACGAGAACTTCCTGAACTTCGATCCTTATACGAAGCGGTACTTCCTCGGGCTGATGCCCTACGAGATCGTCAACCGGGCAGGTCCCGATCTGGAGTTTCTTCAGCTCCGCAAGACACTTCGCCCCTTCCTCGACATCGCGCAGCAGTCAATCGGCGGCATCATCAATCTGTCGGTACCGTCCCAGGGGGAGTCCCTCTGCATCGCGGTCATCGAAGGACGCGCCCAGATCCTCGTCAGCACGCTGAAGGTGGGAGCCCGGCGCCCGCTCGGCGTCGGCGCGGCGAGCCTCGCCCTTCTAGCGGCGCATCCCGCCGGGGCTCGGGCGGCGATCATCGGACGCGAGGCCGAGAGGTACCTCAAGTACGGACGGCTGACGGCGGCGATCGCGACGGAGGCCTGCGAGCGTTTTCCGATCGACGGCTACGTCGTGAACGAGGCGCTGATCATCCCCGACATCGGTGCTCTGGCGATTCCGGTCTTCAAGGACGGCGCCCTGGTCTGCGCCGTTTCGGTCACCAACACGATCTCGTACCTGCACCCTGATGCCCGGGCCGGGCTCGCCGAGACCCTGCGCCGCGCCGTCGTGGATGCGGGCTTCCAAGCCGAGGCCGCCTGACCGATGTATCCGATCGACCTCTTCTTCCGTCAGGCGGCCCGGACCCCCGAGGCGATCGCCCTGGAGTTCGGCGACCACCGGGTCACCTACGCCGATCTCGTCGCGCGCGCCGGGGCGCTCGCAGCCGGCCTGCAGGCCCTCGACCCGGAGCCGCAGTCGCGCGTTGGCATCTGCTGCTTCAACCACGTCGAGCACGTGGTGGCGTGGCTCGCCGTGCTGGCCGCCGGAAAGGTCTGGGTCCCGCTCTACCCAAAGAACAAGTCGGCCGAGATCGGGTCGGGCATAACCTTCACCGAGGCTTCGATCGTAATCGCCGATGAGGCGGCGCGCTCCCTGGTCGAGGGTACCGGAGCCGCGATCCTGGTGGCGGACCCGAACGGGGGCGCGGGAACCACGGGCGGCCTCGCCCGGGCACATGCTGGAGCAGCGCCGTGCTTCCATGCGCTGCCGCTCCACGCGACGCAGGCGATCAAGTTCACCGGTGGGACCACGGGCAAGCCCAAGGGTGTGATGCAGCCCTACCGGGCATGGAACACCAACATCGCGACCCAGATCGCCGCCTGGGGCCTGAAGCCGGGCGAGCGGCTGCTGGCGGCGGCGCCGATCACCCACGGCACCTCGACCTACATCCTGCCGACGCTGGGCACCGGCGGGACGCTCGTCCTGCGCGACCAGCCGCGGCCGAAGGAGATCCTGCGCTGCTTCGCCGAGGAGCGCATCGCCACGACCTTCCTGCCGCCGACCGTGATCTACATGATGATGGAGCTGCCGGCGGCGCGGCGCGGCACCTACCCGCATCTGCGCAACCTCGTCTACGGCTCGGCCGCGATGCGCCCCGACGCGATCGCGCAGGCGCAGTCCGTGTTCGGCCCCTGCATCGCTTCGACCTACGGCCAAACGGAGGCGCCACAGATCGCCACCATGATCTCGGCCGAAGAGCTCATGATCCCGGACAAGCGCGCCACCGTCGGCCGCGAGACCATGCTGACCCGGGTCGCGATTCTCGATCCCGAGGGCACCATCCTGCCGACCGGCGCCTACGGCGAGATCGCCATCCGCGGCGACCTGGTCATGACGGGTTACTGGAAGCAGCTGGACAAGACCGCTGAGACGATCCGCGACGGCTGGCTTCTGACCGGTGATCTCGGAAGCTTCGACGCGGACGGCTTCCTGTCGATCAAGGGTCGGGCGAAGGACCTGATCATCACGGGTGGCTTCAACGTCTACCCGGCCGACGTCGAGCCAGTGCTCGCCCAGCACGCCGCGGTCTCGGACTGCGCGGTCTTCGGCGTCCCCGACGACAAGTGGGGCGAAGCCGTCCATGGCGCAATCGAGCTGCGGGCCGGCATGGCGGCGGATCCCGAGGAGATTATCCGCTTCGTCAAGGACCGGCTGGGCTCGGTGAAGGCGCCGAAGTCGATCGCCTTCTACGAGGCTCTGCCGCGCAACAATTACGGGAAGCTGCAGAAGCAGGTCCTGGTCCAAGACCATGTCGAGCGCACCGCCCGGGAGAGGCAGCAGCCATGAGCAACGCCAAGACGCCGACCACCGCCTTGAGCCACCACACCAAGGACGCGATTTTCTATCGCGAAAAGAACCTCGTCACCGACATCCTGAAGCCCGGCGCCGCGCCCGACTTCGTCGCGGAGGCCGCCGCCCACATCCTTGGACGGGACGTCTCCGACGGCGAGCGGCGCGTCCTCAACGCCATCATGATCACCATGATGGAGCACGGCTTCACCCCGAGCGCCATCGCGACCCGCTCCATCTACATGAGCGCGCCGGAGAACATGCAAGGCGCGGTGGCCGCCGGCCTGCTGGCGGTCGGCAGCCAGTTCGTCGGCACGGTCGAGAACAACGCCCGGATCCTGAACCAGCTCGTCGCCCTGGAGGAGGACGCGCAGCGTTCACTGGCGGAGCGCGTCGTGGACGACCACAAGGCCCGCAAGGTCCACATGCCGGGCTTCGGCCACCACCTGCACCGCCCAGAGGATCCGCGCGCGGTCCGCCTGCTGGAGATCGGGGCGGAGAACGGTCTCAAGGGCGGCCACGTCGCCGCCCTGCGCCTCCTGTCGACGGTGGTCGACCAGCGAGCGGGCCGACACATCACCATCAACGCCACGGGCGCCACCGCCGCCCTGCTGGGCGAGATGGGCGTGCCGGTCGAGCTGATGCGCGGTTTCTCGCTGATCGGCCGCACGGCCGGGCTCGTGGCCCATATCGCCGAGGAGCAGCAGCGCCCGAGCGGCCGGTTCATCTGGGATCTCGTCGACAAGTCGATCCCGTACGAGGCCTGACGATGCGCGATCATGCCCTCGTCACCGGCGGCAGCCGCAACATCGGCGGGGCGATCGCGCAGCGCCTCACCGCGGACGGATTCAAGGTCATCGTCCTCGACGTGGTGAAGCCGGAGCACGACGCCCTGGACGACTTCGTCGAGGTCGACCTGTCCGACGCGGCGGCGCTGCCCCGGACGCTCGCCGACGCCATCGCGGGGCGGACGGTGACCCGCCTCGTCAACAACGCCGGCATCGTCGCCCCCGCTTCCCTGGAGGACACCGATCCGGCGAGTCTCGACGCGGTCTCGGCCGTGAACCTAAAGGCGCCGATCCTCTGCGCGCAGGCGCTCCTTCCGGGCATGAAGGCGGCGGGCCGGGGCCGCATCGTCAACATCTCCAGCCGCGTCGCCCTCGGCAAGGAGCTGCGCACTGTCTACGCGGCGACGAAGGCCGGCCTGCACGGGATGACCAAGACCTGGGCGCTGGAACTCGGGAGGCACGGCATCACGGTGAATGCCGTCGGGCCCGGACCGATCCGGACGAGCCTGTTCGACGCGGTCAATCCGCCGGGCGACCCGCGCACCGATGCGATCATCCGTGCGGTGCCGGTGGCGCGCCTGGGCACCCCCGACGACGTCGCCGACGCCGTCAGCTTCTTCCTGTCCGATCGGGCGGGCTTCGTGACCGGACAGGTTCTCTACGTGTGCGGCGGGATGACGATCGGCTCCGCCTGATCGCCCGTCGCGACCGAAGCGACAAAAGAAACGCGGACGAAGTCCGCGAGCCAACCGGGAGGACAACGTGGCATCTCTGACTCGGCGAGGCCTGGGTATCCTGACATTCGGAGCCGCATTGGCGGCCGGCGCCGCACAGGCGCAGCCGGCATGGCCCATCCGGACCGTGTCGATCATCGTCCCCTACTCCGCGGGCGGCGCCACCGACGTGTTGGCCCGCAAGGTCGCCGAAGGCCTCTCCGCCGCCCTCGGGAAGACGGTTGTGGTCGACAACCGGCCCGGGGCCGGCGGCACGCTCGGCACGGCCCTCGCCGCTAACGCGAAACCGGACGGCTACACCCTGTTCCTGGGTCAGGTGTCGTCCCACGGCATCGCGCCGAACCTCTACACGCAGCTGCGCTACGACCCGGTCAAAAGCTTCGTGCCCATCGTCTTCATCGAGACGATCCCCAACATCCTGGCCGTGAACAAGGACCTTCCGGTGAACTCGGTCGATGAGCTCATCGCCTACGCGAAGGCCCATCCCGACGCCCTGAACTTCGCCTCGTCGGGCACAGGCGCCTCGACGCACCTGTCGGGGGAGATGTTCAAGGCGTTGACCGGCATCAGCATGACCCACGTGCCGTTCCACGGCAGCGCCCAGGCGCTCGTCTCGGTCATGGGCGGCCAGACGCAGATGATCTTCGACAACATGCCGTCGGTCTATCCCTACGTTACGGCGGGCAACCTGAAGGCGCTGGCGGTGACGACGTTGAAGCGGTCGCCCCAGGCCCCCGACGTCCCGACCATCGCCGAGGCGACCAAGAGCGCCGACCTGTCGCGCTACGACGTCAGCGCCTGGTTCGGGTTGTACGCCCCAACCAACACCCCGCGGCCGATCGTGGACCGCGTCAACGCGGCCGTGAACGCGATGCTGAAGGAGCCCGGCTTCGCGAAGTTCATCGTCGACAACGGAGGCGTCCCCGAGGGCGGGACGCCGGAGGATCTCGGCCAGTTCGGGGAGACCGAGCTGAAGAAGTGGAAGACCGTGATCGAGCAGGCCGGCGTGCCGAAGATGTAGCGCGGCGTAGGGGCGGTTCCGCCAGTCCACGGCGGGGTTTCGCCCGGACCCATGCCGCGCAGGACCGACGACCCCTCGGAGGAAGGGACAATGCGATGACGACTGCCGCGAAGGCGACGAGCCTCGATCGCGACCTCGAAGGACGCGTCGCCGTGGTTCTCGGCGCAGGTTCGATCGGCGCCGGCTGGGGCATCGGCAAGGCGATCAGCCTTCTCTACGCACGAGCCGGCGCGCATGTCGTCGCCGTCGACCGCGAGCCGTCCGCCGCGCAGGAGACCCGGGAGCTCATCCGGCAGGAAGGCGGCAGCGCCGAGGCCGTGGCCGTCGACGTCTCGGACGACGACGGACTCGTTGCATGCCTCGCGGCGGTAGGCGCGGCGCAAGGCGGGATCGACGTCCTCTACTTCAACGTCGGCATCGGGAAGGCCGGCCCGTCAACGGAGACCTCGGCAGCCGATTGGCGCCGGATCTCGGACGCGAACCTGACCGCGCTCCACTTGGCGGCCACAACCGTCATCCCGGGCATGCGCGCCCGCCGACGCGGCGTGATCCTCGCAACGTCCTCGATCGCGGGCATGCGCGACGTCGGCTATCCGCACCTCGCCTACGGCGCGACTAAGGCTGCGCTGATCCAATATCTGCGCCTGCTGGCCGTCGAGAACGCGCCCTACGGCATTCGGGCCAACACCATCGTCCCGGGTCTCATCGACACACCGCGCATCGAGAAGACTGTCGCAGGCTCCTACACTGGTGGGCTCGAGCGCATAAAAGCTGTCCGGGCGTCACAGTGCCCCCTCGGCCGAATGGGCACCGCCTTCGACGTCGCGGAGGCCGCCCTGTTCCTGGCCTCGGACCGGGCGTCCTACGTGACCGGCACCGAGCTCTTGGTCGACGGAGGCCTCGCCGCGACAGCACGGGGTCCGGCCCCCGGCTGATCGGACCCCGCATCCGCCGGGCGGGCCCAGCACCCCTCCTGCGCGTCTCTGCGGCGCCAGCGCCGCCGTCAAGCCCGGAGCACCGACATGGCCAACCAGAATGCCGTCCGGGGGGCGGTCATCAGCGGCATCGCCCTTTGTTTCGGGCTGACGGCGCTCCGCTATCCGATCGGCAGCTTCGCCCATGCAGGCGCCGGTCTGTTCCCGCTGTTGGTCAGCACCCTGCTGCTGCTCATCGGCCTCGTCACACTGGTCAAGTCACGGTTCGAGCCCGCCAAGCCGTTCAGCTTCGCTTGGCGAAACATCGGCATCATCCTGCTCGGCCTCTTCGTCTTCGTGGTGGCCGCCAAGGTTGCCAGCATCGTCCTCGGCATCGTGCTCCTCGTCATGGTCTCGTCTCTGGCGGCCACGTCGTACTCGTGGAAGCGGGTGCTGGCCGTCTCGGTCGCCCTCATCGCCGTCGCGCTCGCGTTCCAGAAGCTGCTCGGCCTCAACCTGCAGGTGATCTGATGGATGTGATCACGAACCTCGCCTTCGGGTTCGAGCACGCGCTCACCTGGAGCAACCTGCTGTACTGCGCGATCGGCTGCGTCATCGGCACCATGATCGGGCTGCTGCCCGGGCTCGGCCCGCTCGCCACGATCAGCCTGCTGCTGCCGCTAACCTATTCGATCCCAGTCGACGGCGCGTTGATCATGCTGGCGGGGATCTATTACGGCGCCCAATACGGCGACAGCGTCAGCGCGATCACGATGAAGATCCCGCACGCGTCGAGCATCGTGGCCTGCATCGACGGCTACCAGATGACGCTGAAGGGGCGCACCGGCCTCGCGTTGTTCACCGCGGGGGTGTCGAGCTTCATCGGCGGCACAGTCGCCATCGTGGTCCTGGCCTTCCTAGCGCCGCTCCTCGGGCAGGTCGCCTTTCTGTTCGGACCGGCCGACTACTTCGCGCTCATGCTGCTCGGCTTCGTCTGTGTGAGCCTCGTGACGACCGGGAGCCTGCTGAACGGCCTCGCTATGTGCCTCCTCGGCGTGCTGCTCGGCCAGATCGGGACGGATTTGGAATCAGGCACGCTGCGCTTCACCCTCGGCCTGACGCCGCTCGTCGACGGCGTCAGCGTCGTGAGCGTCGCACTAGGCTGCTTCGGCATCGCCGAGATCTGCCGGAACCTCGACGCGCGCGAGGAGCGGTCGCCGTTCAACGGCAAGATCCGGCTGATGCCGAGCTGGCCGGAATTCAAGCGTATCATCCCGAGCGCGCTGCGTGGCAGCGTGGTGGGTTCGCTTCTCGGGATTCTGCCGGGGGGCGGTCCCACCATCGCGCAGTTCGCCGCCTACGCCATCGACAAGAAGGTCTCGAAGTACCGCCACGAGATCGGCTCCGGGTCGATCGAGGGCGTCGCCGGCCAAGCGGCAGCCGACGAGGCGGCCGCCCGCACGAGCTTCATCCCGCTCATGAGCATCGGCATCCCTGAGAACGCCGTCATGGCGCTGATGATGTCTGCCTTCATCATCAAGGGTATCCAGCCCGGCCCCAACATGATCGCCAAGCACCCGGACCTGTTCTGGGGTCTCGTCGCCAGCATGTGGATCGGGAACTGCTTCCTGCTGGTCCTGAACGTGCCCCTGGTCCGGTTCTGGCTGTCGATCTTCAAGATTCCCTACAGCGTCCTGTTCCCGTCGATCCTGTTCTTCTGCTGTGTCGGGACCTACAGCGTGAACAACAACCTCGACGACGTGTTCATCACCGCGGCCTTTGGCCTGCTCGGCTACATACTGATGCGCCTGAGCCTCGACCCGGCCCCGCTCATGCTAGGCTTCATCCTCGGTCCAATGCTGGAGGAGAACTTCCGCCGCGCCATGCTGCTCGGCCGGGGCAGCTTCAAGGTCTTTGTCACGCAGCCGATCAGCGCGACGCTGCTTGGCGCTATAGCCATATTGATCCTCGTCCAGATCGCCTCCGCGGTCGTGCGGATGCGCTCGGGTGGCTTCTCGCCCGCCGGTCAGGACGGAAGCGCGGACCGGGATGCATCGCCCGCCGAGATGATCAAGACGTCTGGAGGGTAGGCTGCCTTGATGGTATGCCTCGGAGGGCGCCCTGTCAGTCTACCGTGGCGCCAGAAAACTCGACGACCTCGCGCCACTTCTTGATCTCCCCGGCGATCAACGCGCCGAACGCCTCCGGCGATACACGCAATGGCGTCCCGCCTAGATCGGTGAGTTTCTTCTCCATGACCGGATCGGCCAGGATGTCATTAACTTCCTTGTTGAGGCGAGCGATCAGATCCGGCGGGGTTTTGTGCGGAGCACCGATCCCGAACCACGCGCTTGCCTCGTAACCCGGCACCGTTTCGGACACAGTCGGCACATCGGGCAGAGCCGGCGAGCGTTCGGCCGTCGTCACGGCTAGGGCGCGCAGGGTGCCCCCGCGTACGTGGCCGATCGAAGACGGCAGGTTGTCGAATATGACGTCGGCGTGGCCCGCGATGATATCGATGATCGCCGGGCCCGCCCCGCGGTAGGGCACATGTACCATCGGGACGCCGGTCATTGCTTTGAACAGCTCACCGGACATGTGTAGCGATGTGCCGATACCGCTCGAGGCCATGTTCACCTTGTCTGGGTTAGCTTTGCAGTAATCGGTGAACTCTTTCACGGTCTTGATAGGTAGTTTTGGGCTGATCTCCATAATATTAGGCGATAGCATGATTCCCGCCACTGGGGCGATGTCGCGCTGGAAGTTGAAGCTCAGCTTTTTGTACAGACTGTCGTTGATACCGTTGGCCGGATTGACAAGCAGGATCGTATGGCCGTCCGGCTCGGCCCGGACGACCACGTCGGTGCCGATATTGTTGCCTGCCCCTGGGCGGTTCTCAACAAGAACCTGCTGGCCAAGGCGCCGACCCAGCGGTTCGGCGATGAGCCGAGCGAGCACGTCGGTCGCGCCCCCCGGGGCATAGCCGACGACGAAGCGAATTGGGCGCGTGGGGTAAGTCTGCGCGAGGGCGGATCGACCTGTCAGCGCGTTGGCCACACCGACTCCAAAGCCGGACGTCAACAATGATCTGCGCGACCATTTGGAATGCATGCCCGCCGCCTCCGTGAAGCCCCTTCTTGGATGGAGCCTGTCGATTCGTAGGATACGCGAGAATGCGGGGGCATCAATCTGAGTGTGTCGGGCGGCACGTGTGCCATCTGACAGTTTATCTCAATCCTGATCTAAGTGAATGCTAAATCCTTCAGATCGCCGCCGATGGCAGCCCCTCGACCTTACGATCTGTGGCCGCAACGAGGGCCTGGGCGAGCGCTGTCGATGAACACGCATCTGCAATCAAGATAGCTGCATTCTGGAACTACTAAATCCACACGTTGGAAAGCGTGACACTAGACAGCGACCATCCAAAGACAGATGAAAATTTTCACGGTCCGATGTCTGCTTTCCGGAAGCCTGAAACATTTCTTGAATGCCCGGGATGGGCGCGAAGCCGACCGTCCGGTTCTGCAAGCCAAGGCGATCCGGCCTGGCGTAGTCTGGCCGATTGCTGCCAGTCCGCTTCGGAGCGAGGCTGCTGGAAAAGCGGACGCGCGGCTTGCGACCCGATTGAGCCGTTCAACCCTGTGCCCGACCCTCCCAAATGCGGTTGTTAGAGCATGTCAGCTCGTCACGTTCAGCGCGTCTGCGGCTTTCTGTGATCCTCAGACCTGATCGCCCAGCAACCCACTCGCTAACCGCCGGAACGCGGTGACGGCCTTGTCGCGGACCGCGGATGGATCATCGGAAGTGGCGACCCAGAGCGCCGCACTCAATGCCGCACCATTCAAGAGGCGCCCCGCCGCCTCGACGTCGAGGGCGTGCACGACGCCCTCGTCGATCAGCGACCGGATGGTGCGCATCGTGATTTGCAGGCACGCGTTCTCGCCCGGCCACTTAGAAGGATCACCGAGAACGGCGGGGCCGTCGAGCAGCATGATGCGCTGTATTTCGGGCTCAACCGCCATCTCGATGTAGGCCGTCCCGTCGTCGAGGAGGCCTTGCCACGTGTTCGGCGCTCGTTCGCGGACCCTGCGCAACCGCTCGGCCATTTCGTCGTCGATCTGCGCGATTACGGCCCAGAGCAGTCCCTTCTTGTCCCCGAAGTTGTGATAGAGCGCGCCGCGCGTCAGGCCGACTGAGGCAGTGAGATCATCCATGGACGCCGCCGCGTAGCCTTGGGTTGCGAACGCCCGACGCGCGGCCCCCAGAAGCTTGTCTCGCGTCTCGGCCATCGTCTCGGCCCGCCGTCCCGTGGCCATGTGCCTTTCCTCCAGTGCGCTATCGAGCCAGTTGACATACGTGACGTATGTGGAGCATCCGCTGACATACGAGGCGTATATTAACCTGTCGCTCAGAAGGGGAACGTCTCGAACGGCGACGCATATCGACGCTGCGTTTGCCCAACCCGATACACGAGAAGGATGTGATCATGCCTAAGCGCGACGCCGTCACGCCCGCCGCTCGTCATGCCCTGTACGATGCGCATCGCTACTCAGCCGCGATCCGTTCGGGCGACTTGCTATTTGTCTCGGGACAGGTCGGCAGTCGAGAGGACGGCTCCCCCGAACCCAACTTCGAAGCTCAAGTTCGACGCGCCTTCGCCAATCTGCGCGGCGTGCTGACAGCGGCCGGGTGCACCTTCGACGACGTCGTTGACGTTACGACCTTCCACACCGACCCACAGGCGCAGTTTGAGACGATTATGGCCGTGCGTAACGCTGAGATCGGAGCGCCGCCTTACCCAAACTGGACGGCTGTTGGGGTGACGTGGCTTGCAGGCTTCGACTTCGAGATCAAGGTCATCGCACGCATCCCCATGACTGCGACGTGACCCAGGGCTATCAGCGCCGACAGCACATGGTCGATTTCGTTGAAAAACTCGTTTGCGGCCGAGATCGGAGAGGGGCGGGATGAGCTCTCGCCCTCGAGCTGGGTGTCGCCAGCCGGTCAGGCCGGGCTCGGCTGCGGGATCGGGAGGAGCTTTGCGAGCTTCCTCAGGTTCTGGGCGGCGGCTGCGAGGTGGAACTCGTCTCTTGCTCCGTTCGGCCCTCGAAGCCGGAGGCGGTCCAGCTTCAGGATACGCTTGAGGTGGGCAAACAGCATCTCAACCTTCTTGCGCTCGCGCCGCGAGGTTTTGCCTTCCTCGGAGCGCGCGATGTCGCGGGCCATGTCCCGCGCGCCCTCGTAGATCGAGCGCGGAACCTTACGCACCGCCTCGTTCGGGCAGCACCGCGCCTTCAACGGGCATGGCGCGCAGTCGAACTTGCTCGCGCGGTACAGCAGCGTCGCCCCGTCATTGACCAGGGTGCCGGTCGTGGTCAGCACCTGGCCCGCCGGGCAGCGGTAGACGTCGCCCGGCTGGTCGTAGGTAAAGTCGGCGCGTGAGAAGGTGCCGTCGGTGCGGGCCGACTTGTCGAACACGCTGATATGCGGCTCGATGCCCTGCTCGTAGACGAGCCAGCCCAGCATCGCGGCCGAACCGTAACCGCTGTCGCCGGCCAGCTTGGCGGGATAGAGGTCGAAGCGCTCGCGCGAACGCGCGATCATGCGTTTAGCCGCTGTGACCTCGGCTTGCCGGATGGCCGTGGTCGCCTCGACGTCGACGATGATCGCGTGGTCGAGGTCGATCAGATAGTTGGCTGTGTAGGCGAAGAACGCCTGCCCGCCGTGCGCTCCGGTCCAGCGCGCGGCCGGATCGGCGGGCGAGATGAACTTGGGCGGCACCGGCGTTGCGGCCCCGAAGGCGGCCTCGTCGAGGACGGCGAGGTACTCCTGAGCGGCGCGGCTCGACGAGGCGGCGACCGACAGGGTCGCGCGATCGACGTAGTTGAAGGTCGTTGCGAGGAAGATCAGGGCCAGGATGACGTATCTGACCTTGGTCTGCTTGAGCGCTTGCCCTGCCTGAGCCACGGCGATCCTCCGATGTCGAGGCCCGTCTCGGTACTCACGGAGCAACGGCAGCCTTCGTTCAGCGGGACTCGTGGAGCAGAGCCGTTTACGTGTCCAACATCATTCCTGGATCGATTGATGCGCAATCGGCATCGATGCGTGCAGGCGGCTCACAAATTTGTAGTTTCGAGCTGCTGTCGAATGCCCTGTATTCTCGAATGCAAGCCAAGAGCGGCCAGTCCATTTTCCACCCGACCCGGTCGTTGGCCTGTGTTTCAACAGCCTGGAAGCGGACCTTCGAGGGTCGGCAAGGGGTCGCAAGCAGCCCCTTGCGATGAGTGCCGAGCGCTGGATTTCGACCACTAGGCCCTCCGACGTGGCCGACGCCCTGCAACATCCAATGGCAGGGCCGCGCGTTCGAACCCGGCCCAGGGATCGTGACCCAAGGCGGAGAGGCGACCCGGTAGGCTCGCGACGTCGAAGCGCGCGCCGGACCCGAGCGACGGGAGCTCGTCCCAATTGACGGGAACGGATACGGGCGCCCCGGGACGGGCCCGAGGCGAGAAGGCCGCGACGGCGGTCGCCCCGCGCTGGTTGCGCAGATAGTCCACGTAGATCCGTCCGTCCCTGGCCTTCTTCGACACGGTCGCGACGAAGCTGTCGGGGGCGTCCTTAGCCATCTCGGATGCGATGCGCTTCACGAAGGCCTTCGCCTCGTCCCACCCGGCCTTCGGCTCGATCGGCACGACGACGTGCAGCCCCTTGCCGCCGGTGGTCTTCACGAAGCTGGTGAGGCCGGCGGCGGACATCCGCTCGCGCACATCCAGCGCGCCGGCGACGAGATCGGCCCACGCGACGCCGTCGCCTGGATCCAAATCAAAGACCAGACGGTCCGGGCGATCCGGGTCCGCGGCCGGCGCGCCCCAGGGATGGATCTCCAGTACGCTCGCCTGGACCAGGGCGCGGACGCCTTCAAGGTCGCCGACGACGACCGCCTTCTCATCGCCTGCGATCCGGATGTAGCGCTCGTCGAGCCCGGCCCAGGCATGCTTCTGGTAGAAGCAGGACCCGAGACCGTCCGGGCACCGGAGAAGCGACAGCGGCCGGCCGATGACATGCGGCAGAATGCGGTCGGCGACCTCCGCGTAGTACTCGGCGAGCCCCTCTTTGGTCAGGCCGACGTCGGGCCAGAGCACGCGATCCGGATGTGTCAGCTTGGCGACCGCCTCCGCGGGCTTCCGCGTCCGTGCCTTCGGCGGCTTCGGCTTCGCCTCCCGCACGACATCGTCCGGACTCACGTCGGTGCGGAGGGTCTTGAAGGACGCGTGCCGGAGCTGGCCGTCGCCCGTCCATCCGCGGAACGTCACCTCGCAGACGAGCCTGGGCTCGACCCAGCGTGCGTTCCGGCGCGCCAGCGGCGGCAGCTCGGCCTCGAAGGGCGCCGCTGGGATGCGCAGCGGCTCCAGCTGTGTCCAGAGATCCCGAGCGACCGCGTCGCGGAAGCCGGTGCCGACCCGCCCGACGTGGACGAGAGTGCCGTCCTCGTGCGTCCCGAGGATCAGCGACCCCACGGAACGGGTCGCCGTGGTCGACGGCATGAAGCCGGCGACGACGAATTCCTCTGACGAGCTGCACTTGATCTTGCGCCAGGCGTCGGTTCGGCCCGACCGGTAGGGCGCGTCCGCCCGTTTGGCGACGATGCCTTCCAGGCCGAGCCTGCAGGCGTGGCGCGCCATGGCCGCGCCGTCGGCGGCGAGATGCTCGCTGAACTGGATGGGGCCGCCCGGCTGTGCGTCGTCGAGGCTCTGAAGCAGCAGGTCCTTACGCTCGGTCAGGGGCAGCGCACGCAGATCCTTGCCGTCGAGGTAGAGCAGATCGAAGGCGTAGAAGACTGCTGATCCGGTATCGCCAGCGGCGAGCGCCTGCTGCAAGGCGGAGAAGCTGGAGACGCCGGCCGCGGTCTCGACGACGATCTCGCCGTCGATCAGGGCCGATGGCAGCTTCATGGCCTTCAGGGCCTGGGCCGCGGCTTCGAACTTCGCGGTCCAGTCGAGGCCCGAGCGCGTCAGAAGCTTCACCGAGCCACCGTCGATGCGGGCCTGCATGCGGTAGCCGTCGTGCTTGATCTCGTACAGCCATCCGTCGCCGGTGGGCACGTCGTCGACGAGGGTCGTCAGCGCGGGCTCGACAAAGGGCGGCAGGATCCCCTTGCGGGCTGCCTTGGACCGGCTCGCCGGCGGCTTCGTCTTCCGTTCTGCCACCACATCGGCGCGGGCGGCGTGATCGGCTCTCACGGCCCCGCCGCCATCGAGATCCCGGTTGGTCCGACCCGACAGGACCGAAGCCCCGTGCTCGACGAGAATGTCGCCGTCGCGACGCGCATGCTCGTCGTCGACCTTGATGAAAAGCCAGGGTTGCTTCTTCTCGCCGCCGCGGCCCTTCATGCGCACGAGATGCCAGCGGCCCGCGAGCCGCTCGCCGTGCAGGGCGAACTCCAGGTGGCCCTTCGCCAGCCCGACGGCCGGATCGCCGACCGGCTCCCATGACCCGGTGTCCCAGACGATCATGGTCCCGCCGCCGTACTGGCCCTTCGGGATCGATCCTTCCCAGGCCAGGTAGTCGACCGGGTGATCCTCCGTCATGACGGCGAGCCGCTTTTCGGCAGGCGACAGGCTCGGTCCGCGCGTCACGGCCCAGCTCTTCAGGACGCCGTCCAACTCGAGCCGCAGGTCGTAGTGCAGGCGCCGCGCATCGTGCTTCTGGACGACGAACCGCGCCTTCGCCGCCTTGCGGCCGCACTTTCCCTTGGGCTCGGGCGATGCCTCGAAATCCCGCTTTTCCCGATACGGTTTGAGAGGCTCGGTCATCGCTTCCAGGAAACGGGACCGGCGGGATCGGGTTCCTGAGCGGGCCGGAACGGAGGAGGGAACTACAATACTGGGCAAGTTATCCACAGGTGTGCCTGTGGAGGAACGAGTCGAGTTGGACTCTCGTTGAACCGTCAAGCTCCCGATCGCTGCACTACGGATGCATCGATGGGCGGCAATACTTCGACGAACACAGGAGACCGACGTGGCAGCCCGCGCCAACTGGAAAGGTCACCTCCGACTTTCACTCGTCTCCTGCGCGGTCGGACTGTATCCGGCGGTCAGCTCGTCGAGGGAGCTGAAGTGCCATACGATCAATCGCAAGACCGGCAACCGTCTCAAGCAGCTGATGGTCGACTCGGTGACCGGTGATACCGTCGAGCGCGACGATCAGGTGAAGGGCTGCGAGATCGCCAAGGACGAGCTGGTGCCGGTCGAGGACGACGAGCTCAGCGAGATCGCCCTGGAGAGCACGCACACGATCAACATCGAGGCGTTCTGCACGCGCGGCGAGGTCGACGAGCGCTATCTGGACAAGCCGTACTACCTCGCGGCCGAGGACAAGGTCTCTCGCGAGGCCTTCGCCGTCATCCGGGATGCGATGAAGAAGAAGGGCATGGCCGGGCTCGGACGCATCGTCATTTACAAGCGCGAACGGGTGGTGCTGCTCGAACCGTACGGCAAGGGCCTGCTGGCCACGCTGCTGCGCTACCAGGACGAAGTCCGGTCGCCGACGGCCTACTTCGAAGACATGCCCGACGGCGATCCGACGGCCGAGATGCGAGCGCTCGCCGAGGAGCTGATCGCGCGATCCACCCGGAAGTTCGATCCCTCGAAGTTCGAGGACCGCTACGAGGAGGCGCTGATCGCCCTGGTGAAGGGGAAGGCCCCGAAGCCGGCGAAGGGCAAGGGCAAGGCCGGTGCGCCGAGCTCCGGCAACGTCGTGAACCTGATGGAAGTCCTGAGGCGCAGCATCGACTCCGAGAAGGTCGTTTCGCCGGCCAAGGCGCAGCCGCGCAAGACGGAGACTAAGCCCTCGACGCCCGCGAGGAAGCGCGCTTCGGGCAAGGCTACCGCGGGCAGGACCCGAAAGGCTGCTTGACCGGCCATCTGTCCGGCCGGCGCACCGGCGAGATTATTGCGTGCTAGCCCGGCCGTGACGGTTCCAAGGTAACGGCTGCCAGCCTGTCCATCACCGACCCAACCCAGTCATGTGAGCGGTCGTCGGCACTTCCTATAAGCGGTTATTGGTCGGCCGTCCGGCAATCTTGGCTAGGGGTGGTGAACGGAAACCGGCCTTGCGCTTCAAACCAGACGCCCCGCTACACACCTGGCCTCACTGTGGGCGCGGTTTGAAGCATCCAAGGAAGCGAGCCTTCGATGTGACAAATGTTGCCCAACGGCTACGCTCGTGTCGCAACTCTGCATCCCACGCACAGGAAGGCCACTTAATCCGTTCTGGCATGCAACAACGGCCGATCCGACTACGGAGAGGCTTGGACTGCGGAATGACGACAGCTGGGCTTATCCGACCGATCCATATCGCTGCCCTCTCCGCCTCGCTCACCTACGGGTTGGTCGGCATCCCCGTGCAGGCTGGTTCATCGGCACAACCTGGACAGACTGTAGGGCAAGCCCCAGGCGCGCCATTGCCGATCGGGCTCTACTTCATTGACACGTCCAGTTTCGGCTCGCGGGACATCACCCCACGCGGCACCGACTCGAACATCAATCTGCCGTCCTTCATCTGGGCGACACCGGCAGAGGTGGTCGGCGGCCGGCTGCAACTTGTCGTGCTACAGCCGATCACAGCTTCGAGCACACGGGGCGCGGCGTACCAGAGCGGGTTCGGCCAGACGCTGCTCGCTGCGCAGGTGGCCTGGAAGCTCGGCAACAATATCAACTTCAGCTACCTGCTCGGGGCCTACCTACCCAGCGAGACCAAGATCGTCATCCAAAATCCGGTTCTACACCAACGTTTCGCCATCACATACAATGGCGATGGATGGAACCTGACAGGCAACTTCCTGTACGGCACCTTCTTCGATACGCGATCGGCCAGCGGTACCTTTTACCCCGACTTCCTCAACCTCGACCTCACGGCCACCAAGCATTTTGGCAAATGGGAAATCGGGCCGGTAGCCTTCGGATCGACCGACCTTCCGACCAACAATCCGTCCTATGCTCGGCAAGGCCAGTTCGCAGTGGGCGGCCTCGTGGGCTACAACTTCGGCCCGGTCAATCTCCAGGCCTACGTTACGCGGGACGTTGTTCAGCGCAATTACGCAGGACTTGAGACACGCGGCTGGTTGCGCGTAACCGTGCCGATCTACCAGGATAAAAGCGAGACGCCTGAGCCTAGCCCTATCCTGCGCAAGTTCTGAAATCGTCTCGGGCATGCGTGATGAGGGGCATTATCCCCCTGCGATGGATGAACGAACGTCCCTTGCCGGATCTTGCATGTCTGAATGGATCGGATCAGCCAGGACTCAGGGCGGGTCGTGAGCGGGAGCGGCGACCATGTCCGCTTTTACGCAGTGTCGCCCGGAAGCGGACCGGCGAAAATCCACCCAACCCAGCCGTTCAGCAGCGCCCACCAACGCGACCGGAGCTGGCCGAAAGCGGAACGGCCGCTTGAGAGTAGGCCCATCGGAAAAGCGGACAGCCTGCTATCGAACCATTTCTACTCTATGATCTCGACAACACGGCGCCTGCGCGGGTCAACGAGCACGGGTGGTCGTTGACGACGGTGTAGCTGTAGTTCGGCAGGGCGAACTCGGTGGGCACGTCGTAGTAGATAACACCGTCCTCAGGCAGAATGGTACCGACCCGCAGGGGACCGACGTAGGCGAAGGACGGCCGCCGCTCGCCCAGCGCATAGATCAGGAAACGCGCACGCCGGTCGACGCCGGGACTGCCGTTGGCCATGCTGACCATCGCACCGACCGCATCGCCAACGACGGCCCCGAGGGGACCGGCGATCATCTAACCCCGGATAGCACACTCTTGAGCCCCATGTTCCAGGCTCTGGGCCTGGACGAGGCCCATCCACGCCAACGGCTCCGCAGCAACGGTGAGCCCGACATTCCACACTATCATCTCTTCTGCGCAGGGCTGAGGAGTCAGCCCCATCCAGACTTACTTGCTTCGGATGATCAGCGACCGCCCGTGACAGCGCGCAAGGGCGCGGCGGCGAGGTCGGCCGTCGAGCCGACGGTGTCCTTGAAACCGCTTCCGACGTTCGAGAGGTGGTCGCCGTAGGTCTCGCGGGTCTGCGGGTCGATCATGGCCACCGGGGCGGCGACTGCCAGTGCGGCACCGGTGGCGACCGTCGAGGCGGCCCCGGCGGCCGTGCTCACTAGCCTGTCGCCGATGCCGATCTGGCCGTCCGAGATCGGCTGCCCGTCGGCAAGGCGCTTGCCCAGAAGCGCGACCACGTCCCCGGAGGCGAACTTGCCGTGATTGAGTGCATCGTCAGACTTTACCGAGGTCAGGTTGAGGACGCCGATGTTCTCGCGCTCCAGCTCGGACCTGTACGGCTCGGCGTTCGGGTCGATGGCTCCCAGTCGCCAGCTGTCCCCCCAGACGAGACGCGAGACCGCCAACGCCTGGTCGTCGCCCGACACCATCAGGGTTAGTCGCGGCCGATCCTTGCCCATATCGTGGAAGGCACCCCGGGCGAGGTCCATGTCGACGTCGGGTGCGGCCAGGATGACGTTCCGGATCTTGGGCGCCACGCGCTTGTCGCGGATGGCCATCTGTCGGAGGCTCTCCAGGGTGAGCCAGTTGCCCATTGAGTGGGCGAGCACCGTTACCTCGCCGACGTTCGGGTCCCTGGCGAGGTCGCGCAGCAGGGTCTCCAGGCCATTACGAGAGAAATTGGTGCTTTCCCGGTCGTAGCCGTAGGCGAGCACAGAGCCGCGGGACGGCCAGGTGAACAGCACCGGTGCGACCTCGGCACCGGAATCGTGCACGATCTGCGCGAACCGGAAGACGGCATCCTCGAACTTGTTGTTGAACCCGTGCACGAACACCAGGACGTGGCGCTTGCCTCGTCCGTGCACCGCCTTTCCGGTCCAGGCCGTGACCTTCGAGCGGTCGACCGGATCGGCGCGCAGCGCCACGAAGTCGGTGGCGGGGTTGCCGGGGAGGCGTTCCGGCCATTGCACGGTGCCGGGCTGGCGGGTGGCGTCCGGCGGGATCGACACCGCGAGGTCGGTGTAGGTCACGGCCTCGCCGCGCTCGCTGGAGAACAGTACCCCGCGGTCGGTCGCGGACTTGCGGGTCGTAGCGACCAGCATATCGACACGGGACGTACCCGCGACCGGTGCCGCGTCGGCGATGGGCAGCAGCACGCCGGTCGGGCGTCCGCCGCAGGCCCCGAGGCTTACGAGGACGGCGGCTACCAGCGTGGCGGCCAGTGCCCGTTCGGCACATGCAAACCGTGGAAACACCCGTACCCCCGAACCATGGCCGGGACGGGTGACCGGGTCACGCTCCGTCGAGGCCGGGAAGTCCTAGCGGATGATTACGGCGGGGTGCGGACGGCAAGCCCGAAGATAAGCTCCTGGACCATCGGACAACCGTGCCGGCCGGCAGAGCTCAGTTACCGAAGGGCGAGGCGAGGACGATGCGAACCTTCTTGGTCGACGCTACCTGCGCGACGGGTACCGGGGCGGCGTTCATGACAACGACCATCTGGACCGTCGCGGGCTTCGAGACGCCGCTGACGACGTTCGACGTCTCGGAAGCGATGGCCGGTGCTGCGGCCACCAGGAAGATCGCGAGGGCGGCGAAGACTGTCTTCACGGCGGCTGTCCGAGGCTTGACTGTAAGACGTCCGAACAACGGTCAAGCCATCGGCGGGTTCCAGCTTCAGGCGGCGTTCGCCGCGGCCGGGGTCTCGTCGCCCGTGTTCGTCGCGCCCGCCTCCCTCAGGCACGCCTCGACCGCACCGCGCAGCGACGAAACGTAGGCGTCGGCCCCGACCTGCCGACCGAGGTCCGTATCGGTCAGGACCGCCTCGCCCTGGGGCCATAGTCCGACCAACAGCTTGACGTCCCGCGACTTCCTACGGAGACGCTCCAGCAGGTAGCGTAGGTGCGACGGGTTGCCGGTGATGTCGAGGTAGGAGATGCACACCATCGCCACGCCCGAGAGGTCGAGGTCGCGGATGCCTTCGCGCGAGGCGGACTGGTAGGCCGTCACGCGCGCCCCGAGTCCGTGCTTGCGCAGGAGTTGCGCCAGCATCGCCGAGGAGGCCTCGTCGAGGGGGCCGCGGCCGGCCAGGCACAGCACCGGCGCCTCGCCGCGCCACGCCTCCGGCAGCGCCTCGCGAGGTGGCGCTTGACCGGGTACCGCCTCGTTCTTCGGATGCGCCCGCTCGGCCAGCGTCGGGGTGTCGTTCGGGTTCACCGTCGCGTCCGTGCCGGCCGGCTCGACGTCGGGATGGTCCTCGAAGTCTTCGACCAGGGAGCGGGACGACGCCCGGATGTTCTCCAGCTGCGCAGGCGTGACGACCCCGCGTGCGTAGTCGTTTGCGGCGAGCTGAAGGCCCTTCAACGCGACCTCGTCGTAGTACGACGACAAGGAGCGCTCCTTCAGCATTTGCTCGCCGAGGTCGCGGGCCTCGTCCGGGTCTCCGGCGAGCATGCGCTGGTAGAAGTTCTCCACCGGCGTTAGCGGCGGCCGGTCGCCCAGCAAGATGTCGAGGAACTCCAGGCTGTCGACGTGGCGACCGAGCACGACCAGACAGACGGTGAACGGGGTCGCCAGGATCAGGCCGATGGGCCCCCACAGGAAGCCCCAGAACAGGGTCGAGACGATCACCGCGAAGGGCGAGAGCCCGGTGGAGTGCCCATAGAGCAGGGGCTCGATCACCTGCCCGAACACCGGCTCGGCGATCAGGAACAGGGCCGCGGTGGCGATGACCATGTTCCAGCCCGGATCGACGGCCGCCGCCAGCGCCACCGGGAGGATGCCGGAGATGAAAGCGCCGATGTAGGGCACGAAGCGCATCAGCGCGGAGAATACGCCCCAGAGCAGCGGGTTGGGCACGCCGATGAACCACAGGCCGACGCCAACAATGACGCCGAACGCGGCGTTCATGCCGAGCTGAGCCAGGAAGTAGGTCCCGAGCCGTCCGGCCGCGTCGTCCATCGCCACAGTGGTGCGGTGCAAATCGCTCGATCCGAACAGGCGGATCATGCGGTTGCGCAGGTCCTCGCGCTGTAGGAGCAGGAACACGACCACGACCAGGACGATGCCCACCGTGGTCAGCGGCTCGAAGATCGGGCCCAATACCTTCTCGGCGAGCGCGAGCGGCGAGATCTCGGGTTCCTGCACGCGGACGAGCTGCGCCTTCGGGGTGTCGCCGCCGGGACCGGTGGCCGCGGTGGTGCCGGCGGCGTCAGCCTTCTGAGTGGCATCGTGGACCTGATGGCTGAACTTGGCGATGACCCGATTGGCCTCGCCCAGCCAACCCTGTTGCAGACCGGCGAACTTCTTCGAGACCGTGGCTTGGTACTGCGGCAGGTTGCCGGCGAGCCCGGCCACCTGTGTGCCGATGACCGCGCCGATGCCGCCGATCACGCCGAGCGCCAGCAGCACGGCGACGATGACCGAGGGCACGCGCCCGAGCTTGATCCGACGCAGCAGGTTGACCACCGGGGCCAGGACGAAGCTGAGGAGCACCGCCAGCACGAGGGGGATGAACACCTCGCGCCCGAAGTACAGCGCCGCGATCAGCACGACGCCGACCGCGAGGGTCAGCAGGCCGCGCAGGCCAGGCACCAGCGAGGGCGGCACCTGGGCGGGCGGCTTCGCGGCTACGGCGTCGTCCATCGGCATGCGGGATTCCCGGTCACGCCACGTTCCGCGGCGCATCGCACCTCAACGCCGAAAGCTTCGATTTGTCCCGGAGGACCTCGTGGCGTTGCGGACGGGGACGCCCACGGCCCGGCATGCTAGTGTTGCCTAACACGATCCGGCCCTGCCGCCCTGCCGCGACGCTGAGCCAAGCCTACGGGGGCGACCATGAATCCAAAGGTCAACCCGAAAAATGCTTCGGTCGGAAGCCGACGCACCCCCGGGCGCGAGATCGAACCACCGGGCGCACGGGGCGCTGGCGGCCATGGCCCCGGACGTGGACCCATCGCGACCGATGCCAACCGCTCGGAACTCCGCCAGCTCGTCGCCGGCCTGAGCGAGGGGGTGATCCTGGTCGAGCCGGACCAGCGCATCTCCTGGGCCAACGACGCGGCGCTGGCGATGCACGGCGTGGCGGCCCTGTCCGACCTCGGCGCGACGGTCGACGCCTACCGCGCGCGCTTCAGCCTGCGTTACCGCAACAACCGTGCGCCCGGCCGCTACCCCATCGAGCGCGTCACGGACGGCGAGACCTTCCGCGACGTCGTCGTCGAGGTCAGGCACGCCGACCGGCCCGGCATCGACTTCGTGCATTCCCTGCGCAGCCTCGTGGTCACCGACGCGGGCGGCCGCCCGACCTTCCTGGCATTGATCATCAAGGACATCTCGGCACAATTCGAGGCCGAGGAGCGCTTCGAGAGCGCGTTCGCTGCTAACCCCGCCCCCGCCGTGATCGTCCGCCTGACCGACCTGCGGCTGGTCCGCGTGAACACGGGGTTCCTGGAGATCACGGGCTACGCGCGCGACAAGGTCCTCGGGCGCAGCGTGTACGAGGTCGACCTCCTTGCCGACGCCCACGGGCGCGAGAGGGCGTTGGAGCACCTGAACGCCGGAGAGCCGATCCCCCATCGCGAGGCGTTCCTGAAGCGCCCGGGCGGTGGCACACACGCCGTGATCGTCGCCGGCCAACCCATCGAGATGGGCGACGTCGCCTGCATGCTGTTCACTTTCGCGGACCTGGAACCGCGCCGAAAGGCGGAGACCGCCCTGCGCCAGAGCGAGGAGCGCTTCGCCAAGGCGTTCCGGCTTACCCCGGTCCCGACCGTGCTGACCCGTGCGAGCGACCACATCGTGACAGGCGTCAACGAGGCGTTCGTCCGGGTGTTCGGCCGTGCCGAGGGGGATACCCTCGGGCGGACGGTCGCCGAGACCGGCCTCTGGGTCGACGACGCCGCCCGCGAACGGTTCGAGGCGACCCTGGCTCACGAAGGGTCCGCCCTCGGCGTCGAGACCTGCGTGCGCGACGGGGGCGGGACGGCGCTCGATTGCCTGGTCTCGGCCGAGCGCGTGGTCATCAACGGCGAGGATGCGGTGCTGGCCGTGCTGCAGGACATCACAGAGCGCAAGCGTTCCGAGCGCGAGCTGTACTCGGCCATCGAGACGGTGATGACCGACGCCTCCTGGTTCAGCCGCGGCCTGGTCGAGAAGCTTTCGGTTCTGCGGAACCCCGGCGAGGGTGCGCGGCCCGCGACGCCCGACCTCACCGCCCGCGAGCGGCAGGTGCTCGACCTGATCTGCCGGGGACAGAGTGACAAGGCCATCGGCCAGGCCCTGGTGCTATCAGGAAGCACCGTGCGCAACCACGCCGCCGCGCTCTACCGTAAGATCGGCGTCAACCGGCGCACCCAGGCCGTGGTCTGGGGCCGGGACCACGGCTTCCCGGTGACCTGACCGGTACATAAAACATTCGAACCGGTACGTTCCGACGATTTGCACGCGGCGGGACCAGGGCCATCTTCAACCACGACGCAAGGCTGGGCATCGACCGGAAAGCGAATGGCCGACGAACCCAAGCCGACGGACGAGCTTAAGCGGACGGACGAGCTCAAGCCGACCCTGGAACAGGTCAGGGCTTCGGTACGGGACGCCCTGGAGAAGCTCACCGGGGATCCCGGCCCCGAACCCGGGATCACGCCGTCGAACCCCAGGGGGAAACGACGCCCGGAACTGAAGCCGGAACCAGACGTCGACTGACGAAAACCTAAACCGCGAATATTCGCCACGAACCAAAGTGGAAATATTGCGGTTTGATTAGATGTTAATCGGCGGAACATCGCGGACCCGGGGCGCTTGTCGCGTATCGGGTCCGGTCGTCGAGCGAACGACCACAGGCGGGTTCGGCGGCAGGCAGCCGCCTCACTGCGACCGCCGTGCCAGAGAGTAGCCCACACCCCATCCCGTCCCGCGCGGCCTTGGCACCGACCGAGCGCGCATGCCCGGAGACCGCCCATGTCCCTCCTCGCCTGGATCGTGCTCGGCCTGATCGCCGGTTTCATCGGCAGCAAGATCGTCAACAACACTGGCCAAGGGCTCGTCGTTGACATCCTGCTCGGGGTCGTCGGCGCCGTCGTCGGTGGCTTCCTATTCAACCAGTTCGGCCAGCCCGGGGTGTCCGGGGTGAACCTCTACAGCCTGCTCGTAGCCGTCGTCGGCGCCGTGGTGGTGCTGTGGCTCTACCACGCCCTGATGGGCCGCCGCCGGGTTCTTTGACCCGGCCGAACCCACTTCCGCCGATCCTCGGCCGAAGCCCGACCCGACCACCCCCGACGAGAGAGTTACTACGATGGCGTTATCCCCCGATACCACCCGTTCTGCCTATGACCGCGACCTGCCGACCACCAGCCCGGCCACCCCGGCCGAGGATATGCGCACGATGGCGCTGCACTCCATCTCTTGGGGTGCCGTCATCGCCGGCGCCGTGATCGCGCTGGTCGCCCAGGTCATCCTGAACATGGTCGGGCTCGGCATCGGTCTCTCGACCGTCGACCCGGCTGGCAGCGGCACCCCGACCGCCGGGTCGCTCTCGTCCGGCGCCGGGATCTGGTTCGTGATCTCCGGCATCCTTGCTTCCACCGCCGGCGGCTGGCTCGCCGGGCGCCTTTCCGGCAAGCCGGCCCGGACCACCACCGCCTACCACGGGCTGATCGCCTGGGCGGTCTCGACCCTGGTCGTCGTGTACCTGCTGTCATCGGCGGTCGGCGGCATCGTCAGCGGCGCGTCGAGCGCGGTGTCGAGCACTCTCGGCGGCGCCGGCAACTTGATCGGCGGCTCTGTGAAGACCGCCGCGCAGGCCGCGGGCCCGTCGCTGCCGGGCATGGACAACCCGTTCTCGAATATCGAGAATCAAGTCCGCGGCACGACCGGCAATGACCCCGAGGCCCTGAAGAACGCTGCCGTCAGCGCCATGCGCGCCGCCGTGACCGGTGACGCCGCCCAGCAGAAGGACGCGCAGGAGAAAGCGGCCCAGGCGCTGGCCAAGGCCCAGAACATCCCGGTCGACCAAGCTCGGACCCAGGTTGCCCAGTACGTGCAGCAGTTCAACGACACGGTCGCCAAGACCAAGGAGCAGGCCAAGCAGGCGGCCGACACCGCCGCCCGCGTCGGCTCGCAGGGGGCGCTCTACGGCGCCCTGGCGCTGATCCTCGGTGCGCTTGCCGCCTTCTTCGCCGGACGCGGTGCAGCGGTCGACCCGGTGCTCACCCGCACCGCCGTCGCCGCCACCACACAGCGTCGAGTCTGATCGTGAACGCCCCCGCCGCCACCGAGCCGTATCGCTCCGGGGCGCAGAACGAGCCGGCGGCGGAGGTTGCCGTCGGCGAGGAGGCGGTCCTCCCGCTGATCGCCGAGACCGCCGGCATCGAAAAGCGGGCGGTGGAGACCGGGCGGGTGCGGGTCACGACGCGCACCGAGACGGTCGAGGAGGTCCTGCGCGAGACCCTGCGCAGCGACATGGTCGGGGTCACCCGGGTGGCCATCAACCGGACTCTGGCCGAGGGCGAAGCGCCCCCGGTGGTCCGCGAGGCGAACGGGGTGACGATCATCCCCATCCTGGAAGAGATCCTCGTCGTCGAGAAGCGCCTCGTCCTGCGGGAGGAGGTGCACGTCCGCCAGACCACGGCGGGCGAGGGCGTCGAGATGCCGGTGACGCTGCGCAGACAGCACGCCGTGATCGAACGCGTGTCCCCCGAGGGGCACGTCACGGCCCTGTCCCCTGCACCCCCATCGGAGGTCGAACCATGACCCAGACCATCACCGCCATGTACGACACCTACCCCGAGGCGACGGCCGCGAAGGCCAAGCTTGTGGCCATCGGCATCCCTGAGGTTGGCGTCCGGATCCTATCCGGCAGCGAGGCGGGCACGACGACCGGCGCCGCCACGACCCACGAGGGCGGCATGTGGGGCTCGCTGAAGGAGTTCTTCATGCCGGAGGAGGACCGCCACCTCCACGCCGAGGGACTGAACCGCGGCGGCACCATGCTGACCGCGACCGTAGAGGACGGGTACGCCGAGCGTACCTACGACATCCTGGAGGAGCACGGCTCGGTCGACATGGACGAGCGCGAGGCGTCTTGGCGCAAGGAGGGCTGGAACGGGCAGGCTGCGGGCGCGCCGGTCGCGGCCGTTGCTCCCGCATCGACGACTGCCACGACGGGGCTGCGTGCGGCGGGTTCCACCGAGACCGTCGCGGCTCAGGAGACCGCGCAGCGCACCGACTACATCCCGGTGGTCGAGGAGCGCCTCAACGTCGGCAAGCGCATGGTCGACAGCGGCCGGGTGCGGGTGCGCTCCTACGCGGTCGAGAAGGACGTCAGCGAGAATGTCACCCTGCACGACGAGACCGTACGCGTCGACCGCCGCGTGGTCGACCGGGCGGTGACGCCGGGGGACATGGCCCTGTTCGAGGACAAGGTCATCGAGGCGACCGAAATGCGCGAGCAGGCGGTGGTCTCGAAGGAGGCCCGCGTCGTCGGCGAGGTCGGCATCCGCAAGGACGCGACCCAGCGGGTCGAGACCGTGACCGACAAGGTACGCCACACCGAGGTCGAGGTCACCGACGAGCGGGGTAACGTCGAGCGCACCGGCACGGCCGGCACCGCCGGGACCGCCCCGCGCAAGCCGGTCTGAGCGCCTGGTCGGGAGGGGTCCCGCGGACCTCTCCCTTCTGACGCGCGAACCCTCGGGCAAGCAACAGGCACGGCCGCCGCCCCATGATCCGCATCACCCGATTCCTTGTCCTCTCCTTCGTCATGGCGGCCGGATCCGCCGGCGCCCAGGGCGACGATGCCGCCACGGGCCATCTCCGGACGTCCTGCTCTGGGGACTATCTCAGCCTTTGCAACGGCATGGACCCGAAGGGCCCGGAGGTGGTCGCGTGCTTCGGCAGGAACATGGGCAAGCTCTCGCCCGGCTGCCGGACCGCCATCGACGAATACAAGGCATCCAAGGGAACCGGTTCGAGGTCCTGAGCCGCCCCGAACCCGTACGTCGAACACCCGAACGGGAGAATGAACATGAGTGACGGCTTCCCCTCCATGACCGCCCTGCTCGGGCTGCTCGCCGTGGCGGGCTACCAGAACTAGGACAAGATCGCCGAGATGCTGAAGGGCGCCTCCGAAGCCAACCCGTCCGGTGCCACGCTTGGCCAACCAGGGCTCGACGGCATCCTGGGCAACCTCGGTGGTGCCGGTGCCGGTGGACTGCTCGGCGGGGGCCTCGGCCAGCTGATCGAGCATTTCCGCGGCAACGGTCACGGCGAGGCTGCGGACTCATGGGTCCGGCAGGGCCGGAACACCGAGATTCCGGCTGAGCACATGCATTCCGCCCTCGGCTCCGACCTGCTCGCGACCCTGACAAAGCAGACCGGCCTTTCGAGCGACGAACTCCTTTCCAGGCTCTCACGGGAGCTTCCGTCGGCGGTCGACCGCTACACCCCCGACGGCAGGTTGCCGGCGCACTGACGCGCCTCGCGCCTGAGGACATCCCGCACGCCGGTCGGGTCCTTTTCCGACCGCACGCGCCGGTCGACGCGACCGCAACGAGCACCGTGACGGTGCCATTCGAGGAACACCACCATGGCCAAGACCGCGCACGCCGAGGCTGCCAAGCACCACGAGGCCGCCGCCAAGTCGCACAAGACCGCGGCCGAGCATCACGAGAAGGGCGACGAGACCGCCGCTGCCAAGCACTCGAAGGAGGCCCACGGCCACTCCGAGAAGGCGCACGAAAGCTCGACCAAGGCCCACGGCAAGAGCGCCGGAAAGTAATCGACCCGACCCAATCCCCGGACGCGCATCCCGCGCGTCCGGGACCAAACCAGGAGAAGAACCATGGACGAGAACCGCATCACCGGCGCCGCGAAGGAGTTCGGCGGCAAGGTCCAGGGCGCCGTCGGCGACCTCACCAGCGACCGCGAGACCCAGGCCAAGGGCGCGGCCAACGAGGCCAAGGGCAACGTCGAGAACTTGTACGGGCAGGCCAAGGACGCCGTGCGCGACGTGGCCGACCAGGCCGGCGACCTCGCCCAGGGCGCGCTCAAGCAGGGTCGCGATGCTTTCCCCGACGCCGAGCGCGCCTACCGCCAGGGCGCCGACACGGTGACGAGCTACGCCAAGGAGTCCCCGCTGATGATGGCGGCGATGGCCGGCGCGCTCGGCTACCTCCTCGCCATGGTCGTCCACGGCCGCCGCTAGGCCCGGGAGCCCATCAAAGTCCTCTCGCAGGTCCGGAGCATCGCCGTGAACGATCCCACCCGACCTGCGGGGCCGGCCCCAGCCGCCGATGGCCCTATGCAGGCGGCACGCTCGCCGGCCGGCTTGGCCGATGCCGTGCGCGACCAAGCCGGTGGCTATGCAGACCGGCGCAAGAGCGAGGCGGCCAGCTTCCTGTCCGAACTCGCCCGGGCACTGCGTTCGGGCGGCAAAGAGCTTGACGGACAGACGCAGGCGAAGCCGTTCGTCCACACGGTCGCCGACAACCTCGATGCGCTCTCGGGTCATGTCGCTCGCCGCGGCTGGCGAGAGCTCTATCGTGATGCCGAGGTAGCCGCGCGTAGCAATCCGCTGGCGACGGCCCTGGTGGTGGGAGCGCTCGGGTACGGTGCCTTCCACGTCCTCCGGTCCGGCGAAGGCGATGCCCGCAAGTCGCAGGTTCCTGAGCACAAGCAGGCATGGGGCGGGTATCCGTGAGCGCCGTTCCCCACCCCCCGCCGTCCGGCGGGCTCCAGGGCCTACTCGCCGAAGCACTCCGGGGTGCCGGCGATGTCCTAGGGGGCGAGATCGCCCTGTTCCGCCAGGAGATGGCCGACAACTTGCGACGTCTGATCGTCGGCCTCGCTGCGATGGCCGGCGCGGCCGTGTTCGCAGTCGTCGGCTTCCTGGAGTTGGTCGACGCCTTGGTGAAGTGGCTCGCCACCGTCGTCGGCTCGGAGGCGCTCGCCGCCCTGATCGTCGGCGTCGCCTTCCTCGTCATCGGCGTTGTTCTGGCGTTCTTCGCCAGACGCCGGTTCTCGGTCGACGGGCTCGTCCCGACCCGGACGGGCCGACAGCTTCGGCACGACGCCACCGTCATCAAGGAGCGCGTGACGCATGACGAGTGACGCAGATGCCTTGGAACGCGAGATCGAGGAGAGCCGTGGCCGCCTGGACCGGACGCTCGACAGGCTTACGCAGCGCCTCACCCCCACCGGCATCGTCGAGGACATGCTCGGCACCGTCCGCCGCGACGGGACCGGGGCCGACCTCTACGAGGGCGCCCTCGAAGCGGTCCGCCGCAACCCGGTGCCTGTCCTGCTGATGTGCCTCGGCGTGGCGATGCTGCTGAAGGGTGGCGGGCGGCGACCGGCTGCGACCTACCGCGCCGTGTGCGATCCCGACCGGTACGCCGCGGCGGCCGTCACCTCCAACCCGAACCCCGGGGCCACCATCCCGAAGGAATCCCGCTGATGCGCCCGTACGTCGCCGAGTTCGTCGGCACCTTCGTCCTGGTGTTCTGCGGTTGCGGCAGCGCGGTCCCGGCCGCCGACCACATCGGCTATGCCGGCGTCGCCCTTTCCTTCGGTTTCGTCCTGATGGCGATGGTCTACGCGCTCGGACCGATCTCCGGCTGCCACCTCAATCCTGCGGTGACCCTGGGGCTGACGCTCAGCCGCAAGTTCGACGCCGCCCGTCTGCCTGGCTACGTCGCCGCGCAGGTCCTCGGCGGCATCGTGGCGGCCTACGTCCTCTACGTGGTGGCGCAGGGCCATCCCGGCTTCGACGTCTCCTCGGGCTTCGCATCGAACGGCTACGACGTGCGCTCGCCGGGCCACTACAAAGCGAGTGCCGCGTTCATCGTCGAGTTCGTGATGACGGCGCTCCTCGTCCTCACCATACTCGGGGCGACCGACCTGAAGGCGCCGGTGGGTTTCGCCGGCCTCGCCATCGGCGTCGTCCTGGTGGTGATCCACCTCGTCTCGATCCCGGTGACCAACACCTCGGTCAATCCGGCCCGGAGCATCGGCCCGGCCCTGTTCGCCGGCTGGGACGCCGTGGGGCAGCTCTGGCTATTCGTTCTCGCTCCGCTCCTCGGCGGAGCCGCCGCGGCGGGATTGTACTCGACGATGCGTGCCCTCGATCCGGTGCTGCAGATGCCGGTGCGCCAGGCGGTGCAGGCCCTTCCGGCCGAGCTCGAACAGCGACTGGAGAAGGCGGGCATCAAGCCGACCGAGTTCTAGCACCACCTCCCGAGGGACCCGTCGATGACCACCATACGGACGCTGATCCACGCGGGGAGCAACGACGACCGCTGGTTCCTCTGCCACGGCGACGACCAGGCCGACGTGTTCGTCTTCCACGAGCCGAACGGACCGTCCGGGGGGGCGCCGTCCCGGATCGAGCTTACGAGCTTCCTGGCTTCCGGGAACGGATCGCCCGAGCACCGCGCGCTCCTGACGATGATCGGCTCCCTGGTCGAGGCGGCACATGCGGGCTCGGCCCCGCCCGTACGTGGACCCGAGCCCGGAGCCGCAGGTGCCGAACCGACCCCGGGCGAGGCCGCCTCCTCGATCTGACCCCAAACCCCTCCAAGCCCGCGAGACCGCCATGACCATCGACTATCTCCCGGAACTGCGCCGACCCCTCCCGTTCAGCCTCGCCGTCGTGGCGGCGGTTCTCCTGGTCTGGCTCGTCGTGGCGTCCATCGCCGGCGCCAGGCAGCGGACGACGAGGGACCACCGCATCGGTGATCTGGAAGCCCGGCAGACGGCGCTCCAGGGTGACCTCGACCAGCAGCGGTCGACCGCCGGCACTTTGGCCGCGCTCCAGGCCAGGATCGCCTCGGCCCAGCAGCAGGACCGGGACGCGACCCAGGCCGGCGAGCAGGCCAAGGCGAAGGCGGCGAACCTCGCCTCGGAGCGACAGGCGGCGGAGGGGAAGGCGACCGAGGCGAAGTCCGCATCCGAGGCCGAGGCCAGGAAGCTGGCCGACCTTCAGGCGCAGGTCGGCCAGGCCGAGCAGAAGCTCGCGCCGATGAAGGAGGCCATCACCGCGGCCGAGCAGGCGGCGTCCGCCCGGACGAAGGAGCTCGCCGACGTCGGGCGCCGCCTTGAGGATACGCGCCAGCAGGAGGCCAAGCTGCGTGCCGACATCGCCGCCATGTCCCAGGAGGCGACCGCCAAGACCGCTGACTTGGCCAAGGCCGAGGAGAGCCAGCAGAAGGCCCGCGAGGGCTCGGCCGCGGCGCAGAAGGAACTTGCGGACGCCCGTACCGCCACGGAGCAGTCGACGAGGCAGCGGGGCGAGCTGGAGCAGGCCATCGCCGGCCTCGACGCCAACAAGGACAAGCTGACCGCCGAGATCACCCAGGCCGGCCAGCAACTGCAGCAGGCCAAGGACGGATTGGCGTCGACCCGGAAGGATCTCGCCACGACCCAGGCCGAGCGGGACCGGGTCATCTCCGAGCGCGGTCAGGCCGAGCAGGCCATCCAGAAGCTGACGGCCGACCGTGACGGGGCGACCGCAGCGGTGGAAGCGCTAAGGAAGCAACAGGCCGACGCCCAGGCGCAACTCGCCTCCCTGACCGAGACGCTGGCCACGCGCAACAAGGAGATGGCCACCCTCGAAGACCGGCTCGGGATGACCCGCCAGGAACTCGCGGCAGCCCAGGCTAAGCTCGCGGAAGCCCGGCAGGGGCTCTCGGACCAGCCCCCGGCCATGACGGTGCAGCCCGTTCCGTCCCAGTCTCCGGCGCCCACCACCGTACCGAAGGCGGACTGAACCGGCACATCGTCGATACACCTCGACCTACCCGAAGGGCGAAGACTTGCATTTCCTCGGAATCGACTGGGTCGGCGTCAACGCCGAGAACGGGCGGAAACTCGTCCTTTCGCTCGTGTTCATCGCGGTGGTCGTCGGCGGTGGCATGGGCCTTCGGGCGCTGGTCGGGCTAGTCCTGACCCGCACCGACCATTCCACGCTCCAGACCAAGTTCTGGACGCGCCAGGGCATCAGCCTGCTCGCGGCGGTGCTGCTGGTCCTCGGGCTGCTCTCGATCTGGTTCAACGACCCGGCCCGGCTTGCCACCGCCTTCGGACTGCTCTCGGCCGGCCTCGCCTTCGCCCTGCAGCAGGTGATCACGTCGCTCGCCGGCTACTTTGTGATCCTGCGCGGCTCGACCTTTACGGTGGGCGACCGCATCACCATGGGCGGCGTGCGTGGAGACGTGCTGCGCCTCGGCTTCATCCAGACCACCATCATGGAGATGGGCCAGCCCCCGGCGGTCCAGGGCAGCAGCCCGGCGATGTGGGTCAGGAGCCGCCAGTTCACCGGCCGCATCGTCACCGTGAGCAACGCGCAGATCTTCTCGGAACCGGTGTTCAACTACACCCGCGACTTCCCCTTTATCTGGGAGGAGATGGCTATCCCCATCACCTACGAGTCCGACCGCCTGAAGGTCGAGGCGATCATGCTCGCCGCCGCGCGCCGGCACGCCCTCGACGCCACCGCGATGGCCGGGGAGGCCAAGGCGCGGCTACAGGACCGTTTCGGGGTCAAGCCGGTCGATCTGGAGCCGCGGGTGTTCTTCCGCATCACCGACAACTGGCTGGAGCTCACCGTCCGCTTCATCCTCGGCACACACCAAATTCGTGGGGCCAAGGACGCGATGAGCCGCGAGATCCTGGCCGGCCTGGACGACGCCGGCATCGGCATCGCGTCGGCGACCTACGACATCGTCGGGCTACCGCCGGTCGAGCTCGCCGGTCGGCGCCGCATGGGGCGTGCCGCCGCCTCTTCGGAAACTGCCGAGTGACGACCACGATTCCGTTCCTGGCTGCCCTGGCGGCGGTAGTGCTGGCGCTCGTCCACGTCGTGACGCCTACCTTGCGTTTCCTCGACGGTTCGCCCCGAAGCATCTGGCTGTCGGCCGCCGGCGGGGTCGCGGTGGCCTACGTCTTCGTCCACTTCCTGCCGGAATTAGCCGATGGCGAGGCCAGCGTCGGCCGGATGGCCGGCGGCACCTTCGGGGGCTTTTCGGAGCGGCATGTCTACCTGATCGCGCTTGCCGGCCTGATGGCCTTCTACGGATTGGACCGGTTGGCGAAGGTCGACCGATCACGCCGCGCCGGCCTCGCGGTCACCGATGCCCGGAGTTCCACCGCGGCGTCCGACGTCGGCACCGGGGTCGGCGTGTTCTGTATCCAAATGGCATCCTTCGGCCTCTACAACGGCCTAGTCGGGTACCTCCTCCTGCACCGCGAGGTCATGACCTTCGCCTTCCTGGCCTTCTTCACGGTGGCCATGTCGCTGCATTTCGTGGTCACCGACTACGGCCTGAACGAGGACCACAAGGCGGCCTACCGCAGGATCGGCCGCTGGGTCCTGGCCGCCGCCGTGCTCGCGGGGTTCGCGCTCGGCGCCCTGACGACCGTGTCCGGTGCCGCAATCGCCGCGCTGACCGCCTTCCTCGGCGGCGGCGTGATCCTCAACGTCTTGAAGAACGAGGTGCCGAGCGAGCGGCAGAGCCGGTTCTGGGCCTTCGCGCTGGGAGCGGCCGGGTATTCCGCGTTGCTTCTGACGCTTTGAGCCGTCCTCTCGGAACACGGGCACGGCTCATGCAGACCTCGATGGTCGCCGCCGAGCGGGACGGGACGACGGGACTCGATTCACGGGGATGAGCATGAGGATCAGGACGGGGTACACCATCGGCTACGACACGTTCGGGCCGACGCCGATCATCTACCAACTCGACGTCCATCCGTCGCGGGCCCACGACCTGCTGTCCTCGGATGCGATGCGGGTCGACCCGCCGGTTCCGATGCGGAAGTACACCGACACGTTCGGCAACACCTGCGTGAGGCTGCTCTCGCCCGGCGGGCGGGTCACCGTCTCGGCCGACTTCCTGATCCACGACAGCGGCGAGCCCGACGCCTACGCCCCCGACGCGCGGCAGATCCCGGTCCAGGACTTGCCGGACGAGGTGTTGATCTATCTCCTCGGCTCGCGCTACTGCGACACCGACAAGCTCGCCGGTACCGCGTGGTCGCTCTTCGGCGGGGCGCCCGAGGGGTGGGCGCGGGTCGCGGCCATCGTGACGTGGGCGCACGAGCGCATCCGGTTCGACTACCAGCTCGCCGATGCGACGCGGTCCGCGTTCGACGGGTTCAACCAACGCGTCGGCGTCTGCCGCGACTTCGCCCACCTCGCTGTGACCCTGTGCCGATGCATGAACTTCCCGGCGCGCTACTGCACCGGCTACCTGGGTGACATCGGCGTTCCGGTCGATCCGAACCCGATGGACTTCTCTGCGTGGTTCGAGGTGTTCCTCGACGGTCCCGAGGGGCCGCGATGGTATACCTTCGACGCCCGCCATAACGCCCGCCGGATCGGACGCATCGTGATCGCCCGCGGTCGGGACGCCACCGACGTCGCGATCTCGACGAGCTTCGGCACGGCGCTGCTGGCGCAGTTCGACGTGCACACGGTGGAGGTTGCCGACGAGGCCACGACGGAGCCCCATTCGGGTGCTAGGTCGCCGGCATCCTCGGAGGCCTGAACCGCGGTGACGCCGGAACCTCATCCCACGGCCGGTCCGGCGTCGCATGCGAACCGCCGGTGGGGGCACTCGCAATCGATGGAGGGACGGCCCTTGATCCCCGGCACCACGTCCCGCACCGTCACGCCCGGCGAGGCCATCGCGCTGTGGCATCTGAGGTTGGCCATGCAAGCCGGCAACGACAACATGCCGATGACGGGGCGAGGCCTCGCCTTGGGTGCGGCGCTCGGCGTCCCGCTCGCCTCGACGGCCGCCTTGGCTGCCTGCGTCCGCTTCCTGCTCTAGGCATCCGCATACACCGGTGCGGATCTACGTACGGACGGCTCGAATACAGCCACCGAGCGCCGGAAACCGGATCGCCCGGCCCGTTCACGAATGGGCGAGTGCCCCAAGGTCGTTGCCTTTCGGTGGTACGGACCGCGTACACACACCGGAATTCCCATGGTCCATACCGGATACAACCCACTCCTCGTCGCGCTCTCCATCGTCATCGCGGTCTTCGCGTCCTACGCCGCCCTCGACCTCGGCGCGCGGGTGCGCCGGCCGGACGTCGGTCCGCGCTGGGCCTGGGGTGCGGGCGCGGCGGTGGCGATGGGCGGGGGCATCTGGTCGATGCACTTCGTCGGCATGCTCGCCTTCGAGATGGGACTGCCCGCCGCCTACGACCTCGGCCTGACGCTGCTGTCGCTGCTGATCGCCGTCGGCGTCACCGCCGCCGCCTTCGCCTGGGTGGCGCGCCGGGGCACCGGCACGCGGTCCCTGCTGGTCGCGGGCCCGCTCATGGGAGTCGGCGTGGCGGCGATGCACTACACCGGCATGGCGGCGATGCGCGTGCCCGGCAACTTCGCCTACGACCCTGCCGTCGTGGCGGTGTCGGTCGCCATCGCGGTCACCGCCGCGACCGCCGCCTTGTGGCTGACCTTCCGCCGCAACCGGCCATGGCAGAAGCTCGCCGCCGCCTGCGTGATGGGCCTTGCGGTCGCCGGCATGCACTACACCGGCATGGCGGCGGCGACGTTCACGGCGCAGGAGGCCGGCGCCCACGCCGCGCACGCGACCACACTGGCGACCGGTCAGCGGGACGTCGCCCTGGCGGTGGCCGGCGTGACCTTCCTGATCCTGTTCCTCGCGATGATGGCCTCCTCGCTCGACCAACGCCGGGTGCAGCGGCGCCTGCACGTCAGCGAGGCGCGCTTCCGATCCGCCGTCCGGGCCGTCAACGGCATCATGTGGACCACCGACGCCGCCGGACATTTCGTCGAGGAGCAGGCGGGGTGGGCCGGCATTACCGGGCACGCCCCGGAGCAGTACATGGGCGCCGGCTGGGCGAAGGCGATCCATCCCGAGGACCTTCCGGCGACGGTTGCCACCTGGACCGACGCCCTTCGCGCCGGATACCCGTACACTGCCGAGCATCGCGTGCGCACCGCCCACGGCGAATGGCGGCGGTACGTGGCCCGCGCGGTGCCGGTGCGCGACGCCGACGGTACGATCCGGGAATGGGTCGGCGTCCACGAGGACATCACCGAGCGCCACGCGTCCGAGGTCGCCCTGAAGGAGGCCCGGGACGCCGCCGAGGAGCACAGCCGGGCCAAGAGCCGTTTCCTCGCCAACATGAGCCACGAGCTGCGTACGCCGCTGTCCGCGGTGATCGGCTACTCGGAGATGCTGGAGGAGGAGGCGGAGGAGCTCGGCCAGGAGAGCCTGCTGAAGGACCTCGGCAAGATCAAGTCGAACGCCCAGCACCTGCTCGGGCTGATCAACGATGTGCTCGACCTGTCGAAGGTCGAGGCCGAGAAGATGGAACTCTACTCCGAGGACATCGACGTCGCCGACTTCGTCACGGACGCCGCCGGCACCGTGGAGGCTCTGGTGGCCAAGAAGGGGAACGTCTTGGCGCTGGACGTCGCCGGGGATGTCGGCCGGGCGCGCACGGACGCGACCAAGCTGCGCCAGTGTGTGTTCAACCTGCTGTCGAACGCGGCCAAGTTTACCGAGGGCGGCACCATCACGCTGCGGGCCGCCCGCGAGGTCGCCGCGGCCGGCGACTGGCTCCGGTTCACCGTGCGGGACACCGGCATCGGCATGAGCCCCGAGCAGGTCGGGCGGCTATTCGAGCGGTTCACGCAAGCCGACGAGAGCACGACGCGCACCTACGGGGGGACCGGCCTCGGGCTGGCGCTGAGCCGTGCCTTCGCCCAGTTGCTCGGCGGCGACATCACCGTCGAGAGCGTCGAGGGCCAGGGAACCAGCTTCACCCTGTGCGTCCCGGCGGTGGCTCCCGAGCAGGTCGTCGAGGCGGCACCGGTGGCTCCAGAAAACCAGGTGACGGTCGGCGACCTCGTGCTGGTCATCGACGACGAGGCCAACCAGCGCGAACTGATGACCCGGTTCCTGGAACGCCAGCGCTTCGCCGTCCGCACCGCGGGGGACGGGCGTACCGGGCTCGACCTCGCCCGGTCGCTGAAGCCCCGCGCCATCCTGCTCGACGTGATGATGCCGGAGATGGACGGCTGGTCGGTGCTCGCCGCCCTGAAGGCGGAGCCGGGGACCGCCGGTATCCCGGTGGTGATGGTCAGCTTCGTCGCCGACGCGGCCTTGAGCGCCTCGCTCGGCGCGGTGGAGGCGCTGCCCAAGCCGGTGGACTGGACGCGGCTGCGCACGATCCTGGAACAGTTCCGGGAAGCCGACGGCGACGTGCTCGTGGTCGATGACGATGCCGACATGCGTCACCGCCTCCGGACCGTGCTGGAGCGCAACGGCTGGACTGTCCGTGAGGCCGGGAACGGCTGCGAGGCGCTAGACCAAGTCCGGCACGGCGTGCCGCGCCTCGTGCTGCTCGACCTGACCATGCCCGTGATGGACGGGTTCTCTTTCCTGGACCGGCTTCGGGGACTGCCCGGTTGCGCCGAGCTCCCCGTGGTGGTGCTGAGCGCCCGGGACATCACGGCGGCGGAGCGCGACCGGCTGTCCGAGGCCGACCGGGTCCTGCGCAAGGGCGACGCCAGCCTGCAGGACATCGCCACCGAGCTGCGCAAGCTCGACAATCGCCAAACCGATGCCGGGGGTGCGACCCCGACGAGGACCTGGTCGGGAATCCCATAGGCTCCAACCCGTTGTAGGGCATGTGATCCGACCCTTACGACGGCGGAAGTGCTGATCCCTCCGCCGGTGAGGCGTCGGACGGTCTCGACGACAGGTTTGCCCGGAAGGAAATGGATGGAACAAGGTTTGGCGACGGCCGTCCTCTGCATCGTGGGCGGTGGCATCGCCGCCCAGTTGCTCGCCGCGCGCCTGCGCATCCCCGCCATCGTGCTGCTGCTCGCGCTCGGGTTCCTTGTCGGACCCGTGTTCGGCCTGCTGCACCCGTCCCGCGACTTCGGGGAGAACCTGCGACCCTTGATCGGCTTGGCGGTGGCCATCGTGGTGTTTGAGGGTGGTCTCGCGCTCGATTTCCGCGAACTCAGGGCCTCGGGCGAGGGCGTTCTCCGGCTCACCGCCTTCGCGCTGCCGGTCAACTTCGTCCTGGGTACCCTCGCCGCCCACCTCATCGGCGGGATGATGTGGGGCCCCGCGTCGGTCTTCGGCGCCATCCTCGTCGTAACCGGACCGACCGTGATCCTGCCGCTGCTGCGCCACGCCCGCCTGGAGCGGCGGTCTGCCGCCTTCCTGAAGTGGGAGGCCATCGTCAACGACCCGGTCGGGGCCATCCTCACGGCGGTCGTCATCGAGATCCTGGTGGGCGTGCCGCACGACGCCGGCGAGACCCCGGCAGTCGCCCTGGCGATCCACCTCGCCGAGGGCGTGCTGGTGGCGGGCGGTCTCGGCGTTGGCTTTGCCCTCTTGGTGGCCTGGGCATTCCGGCGGGATCTCGTCTCAGAGACGCTCAAAACGCCGGTGCTGCTCGCGCTCGCGCTTGTCGCCTACGTCGTCCCGAACCTTCTCATGCACGAGGCCGGGCTGATCGGCGCGACCGTGTTCGGCATCGCGCTGGCGAACCGCCACGTGCCGGGCTTGGGCGAGTTGCGTCGGTTCAAGGAGGCGCTTGTCGTGCTCCTGGTGTCGTGCCTGTTCGTCGTACTGACCGCCGACCTCGACCTCGGCGTCCTCGGCAAGCTGTCCCTGCCCATCCTCGCTCTCACCGCCGCTGTCCTGTTCGCGGTCCGCCCGGCCGCCATCTGGCTCGCGACGCTGGGCAGCGACCTGTCGCGGCGGGAGCGGCTGTTCGTGGGCTGGATCGGCCCTCGCGGTATCGTCGCGGCTGCCGTCGCCGGTTTGGCCGGTCCCCGTCTGAGCGAGGCGGGCTACGCCGGCGGCGACCTGATCCAGCCCACCGTGTTCGCGGTCATCGTGGCCACGGTCATCCTTCATGGCTTTTCACTGGGACCGCTGGCTCGGCGACTGGGTCTGTCCACCGCGGCCGAGACCCAGCGGCTCGCCGTCGTCGGGGCGTCGCCATGGGCGAGCGACATGGTCGTCGCCCTGCATCGCGCGGGCGTGCCGGTGGTGCTAATCGACACCTACCCTGGCGCGCTTCAGGCTGCTCGTGAGGCGGGGGTGCCAACGCTGCAGGCCGAGCTCCTGTCGCGGCATGCCGAGGAAGGTCTCGCCGACCACCCCCCGGACCATCTGCTCGCTGCGACCCGGGACGAGCTCTACAACGCCCTGGTGTGCACTCGGTTGGCCCCCGAGATCGGCCGCGAGCGCGTCTACCAACTCGCGCCGTCGGCGGACCACCTCCTGCACGCGGACACGGGTGTCAGCCGGGATACCCGCGGCAAGGTTCTCGGCAACGGCACGGTCGACTTCGATGCCCTGGCCGGGCGGCACGAGGCCGGCTGGCGGTTCGAAGTCGTCCTCGCGAATGCGTGGGCGCAGACCGACGCGGTCGCCCTGCTGATCATCGAGACGGACGGGGCGGTGAAACTCCTCTCGGTCGACAACGAGCGTGCCGCCCCCAACGAGGGGGATCGCATGCTTGCCTTCGCCGCGCCGGACATTCCTCGCCTCGATTTAGCGGAAGAGTCATCTCCGGTGCACGCCTGACGAACGGTATCCGAACGGCGTCCGGGCTCGACCGGTTCACTCTCGGGTCGGATGGCCATTGCCGAGGTTCCGCAAGGAGTCAAACCTCGCTCAGTAGGTCAGCGTCGCCCGCAAGCCGACGACCGTGGCGTTCTTGATCCGCCGCCCGAGCGCGTCGCGCGGGTCGGGGATGTTGCCCCCCGGATGGAAAACGTACTGCAGGTTCGGCTGCACCGTCACGCCCGGGCCGAGGACCGCCTGGTACGTGGCCTCGATCAGCGCCTCGAACCGCCGCCGGGGCATCGCGGTGCCCGTCTCCAGGATGGTGTCGCGATCTGCACCCCGGGCCGACGGCGAGATGCGCGCGTACGACACTGCCACGCCCGCCGTGTCGTTCGACCGACCCGGCAGCAGCCCGCGGTAGCCGATGCCAGCGTCGAGGTAGAGGTCGATCAGGTTGCGGTCGCCCGGCGACGTCACCGCCCGCACGAACGCGCTTGCGCCCTGCCCGGCGTCGTCCGGCTCGCGGTACACGGTCTGGTCGATGATCCCGTACAGGCCGTCGTTGCCCCGGAACCTGCGGGCGACCCCGGTTGTCGAAGGGTCGGCGAGCGAGCGACCGGTGTCATCGACCCGGAGAGAATCGAACCGGCCGAAATGGTGCCAGCCCCCGAGCGTCACCGTCCCGGGCTCGACTAGAACCTGACCCGTGCCGGCCCGTTCCTCGAAGTTGTACGCGTAGGCCGCTTCCGCGATCAGGAACGCTGGATCGGACAGCCTGAAGTTTGTGCCGGTGCGGTCGCGCCGTTGCGGGTCCGGGTCGTTCCACTGCCGCGCCGGACCGGCCGGGTCGCCGTCGAACAGACCGACCTGGAATGAGAGGTTCGAGGTCGTGAGGTACTTGGCCCGGATCGCGGGCGCGCCGAACGGGTAGGCCGGACCACCGCTCGGCAGGTTGGTGCCGGCGATGGTCGGCCAGCCGAACGTCGAGTTGATGAACAGCGTCGCGGTCTGGCTCACGAGGAACTCGGTGTCGGCCGCCACCTGTCCGAGCTTGACCGCCAGTTGCCCGTCGAGGAACTGCTGCTCAATCCAGAGCTCGTAGAGGCGGGTGGACGGCAGCGCTTCCAGTTCGCTGATCACGGCAAGGTCGTTGACGGCGGCCCGGGACAGCCCGGCGCCGTTGATCTGGTAGGCCTCGACCCGGAACGCGGCGCCGTGCCAGCCGGCGAGGCGGTCGAGGTCGGCGTCGAGCTGCATGTCGAGCCGCCCGAGGACGGTGGCCGTGCGACGCGTGCCGCCGCTAGTGTCGCCGAGGATGTCGGCAATGGCGTTGAAGCTGAGGACAATCCCTCGGTCAGACAGGAAGCGACGCAGACCCGTAGGATCGGCTGCGTCACCGAGCACGGACTGGATCGAGGTCGTCGCCACCGCCGACGGCTTGCCTGACACCTCGGGCTGGGCGACCGAGGTGCGCGGATCGCCGCCGGCGCCGGTATTCGCGGACTGGGCGACTGCGGCGATGGGTGCGAGGCTGACGATCAGCGCGACGGCGAGCGTATCGCGCAAGGCTCGCACGTGCCCGGAGCGCCCATGGACGGACGGCCGCCACGCGCGTTCGGTGGAGATGTCTGGCAGGATGCAGAACCCTGGGAACCGACGAGCCGCTCGAATGTCCGGTGCGGCGCCCATGCGGCTCGTCGGTCGCCCTCGACTTGGATACGGGGGGCACCATACGGGTGCGGCGCCACCACTCAAAGTTTTTATGGTCTCATCGGCCCGCCGTCACCGGGCCGTTCATCGATTGGATCACCCATGAAGCCGTCGGATCCGCCGGTCGACGCCAGCGCCGCGCCCTCGACCACGACGGGCATCGCGGGGCCGACCCGGCCGAGCGAGCCGCTATGGGCCATGGCGTTCGACGCGGATGGGCGGGGACGGTCCGTCCCGCCGGCGCAGGCGGCGAGCGACCTTGACGCGTTCGGCGGCGGGTTCCTGTGGTTGCACTACGACCTGGATGCGGCGGATCTGGTCGGTCGGGCGAGCGAAGGTAGGTTCGGTCCCACCCGGCTCGCCACCGCCGTGTTCGCGCCCGACGAGCACCAGCGCATCACTGTCGAGGCCGACCACATCGGGGGCGTCGTCGCCGACCTCGCCCGCCCGGGAGCCAAGCCCGTCCCGGCGGGCAGGCTCCACTTCGTCTTGGGACCACGCAGCCTCGTCAGCGGCCGCCGCGGACCGGCGGAAAGCCCGGACGCGACCCGCGCGGCGGTCGAGGGGGGCCACACCGTCGCCTCGCCGACCTTGCTCCTTGAGACCCTTGTCGGGCACGTCGTGTCGGTGATGGCCACCACCGGGCAGAGGCTCTCGGACGCACTCGACGGGATCGAGGACCACATCCTCGACGGACGGCCCCGCGACGACCGCCGCCGGCTCGGGCCCGTCCGCCGCAACGCGGTGCGCCTGCATCGGCAGATCGCCGGCCTCGCCGCCGTGTTCCACCGGCTGGAGACGGACGGGGCGACGGACAACGTCCACGGGCCGGCGGTCGCGGCGGCGGCCCGGCTCGCGCAGCGCCTCGATGCGCTAGACCGCGATATGACCCTGCAGGCGGAGCGGGCTCGGCTGCTGCAAGAAGAGGTGTCCGAACGCATCGCCGAGGCGACGAACCGGCAGCTCTACGTCCTGTCGGTGCTGTCGGCGCTGTTCCTTCCGCCGACCTTCGTCACCGGCTTGTTCGGGATGAACGTGAAGGGGCTGCCCTTGGGCGACGATCCGCACGGTTTCCTTTTCGTGTGCGGCCTAAGCTTGGCATCGGCCGTCCTAGCCTTTGCCGTCATACGATTGCTCGGCATTCGTCCACCCAGGGGGTGAGCATACCCTTCGCGACCGTTCTGACCGTGAGCGGATCACTTCCGTTGGCCGTGTTCCGATGCCGCGCATCTCGTTGGGAACGAAGTGGCTGTCCGAAGGCTCGCCATTTGGAACTGTGACTTCTCAAGCGTCGTCCGGACGACGGTCGCCGCGCTCGCCATCGCGTGCGAGCAGCACGGCGACGAGTTCGGCCAGGCGCGACGGGAGGTCCGCGTTCTCGGGAGGTACCATTCGCCTCGACAGTACCCGAGCGACTTAGGTGAGGGCCGGTCGGGCTTCGCCACCTTGATAATGATTGCAATGGATCATGGCTGCGGCCTTCGCGAACGCGGATCATCCGACGGGCGCGGCCGACGAAATGTTCGATGTGGTGGATACGAGAAGAAGAGCGCCAAGCGTCTTTGGTTGCATTCCTTCCTGGGCGCCATTTCGGATGAGTTTCACACCCGATATGAAAGCGAGGTCACCTGGACTGGGCAGGCTCCGGTCGTGGCATCTCTCCGGTTCTTCAAGGTCGATCTCGAGGTCGACCTGCATAACGGCGAGATGCTTCCATTCGTTGGATCGTCCGCGGAACCTGTGCATGACCGGCGGAACGCGTCTGTTTGGGTCGCAACACGGAGGGTGAGGTCGCGTTGATCCCACAGTCGACGGCGCTCCTTCGAGAGGCGTGTCAGGGAGCGAACACCGATGGCTACCGAGACCGAACGCACTCACCTCGACATCCACGACCGGTCCAGCCGCGAGTCCTACGCCAAGCTGTTCGGGGTCAGTGAGGAGCAACTCCGCAAGGCCGTGCGCCTCGTAGGCAGCCGCGTCACCACACTGCGCGGCCACCTCCGGCGTTGAGGCCGGGGCCGCTCACAGCTTGCGGGTGGGGGCGACGAACGGGTTGGTCTTGGTGGCCGAGCCGTTCCTGCAGTAGCACACCTCCAGACGGTCCAGGCCGGCCGTGCTCTTGGCCAGCGCAACCTTGATGATCGTGCCCTCGCCCTTCACGTCGAGCGCGTCAGTCAGTCTAAGCGCCTCTACGAACCGCACGTCCTTTAACTGCAGTACCGACGAGCCGGCTGCCAACTCCACCAGATAGTTCAAGCCACGCCCAAGCTTCCACTTCGGCCAACTCATCGTCAGGTTGAGCCCGGTCGCGTTGTGGGTGAACCGCACGTCGATCCACTCGTCAGTAATTCAGCTTGGCGTGCAACACCTAAATTTCTGCCTCATAGAAACCACCTCGACCATCCTCTTACAAGTGTTCAGCGACAGATTGCTCGTGGCCCGGCTGTATGATGGTGTTCTCGCAGTCGCGGGGCGCTCGTCGGCCCAACGCAATTCCAATGTAGTGGCCGTCGACATCGACGGGATGTGCTTTCTTCAACGACTAGTCGCGGGCTGGACCTCAATAACCCTTTACTTCGCCGACTCTCGGTTAAATAATATCAATTCTGCCCCTCTGCAAATTCGCAGCATGCCAGTGTGTCTATGAATGTCTGCTATGCGGGCGTTGCCGAGCTTGCCTAAATGACCGAGATGGGCGCAGAGCCGAACGGCCGGTTTTGCGCGCGATAACGATCAGGCATGGCGTAGTCTGGCCGTAAGCGGAACGGCCGCTTCGGAGATGATCGGCTGGATAAGCGGACGGCCTCCTATCGACCCAACCCAGCCGCCGGAAGCGCTGTCGGCGTTCCCCCGAAGCGGACGTTTGTCAGCCCTCCGGCAACTTCTGCTCGGGGTGGCAATCAGACCTTAGCCCTTCGCCCCGAAGCGGACGTTCGGTTTCCGATCCATGGCACGCACGGCTGCGAGGCTTACACCCCAACCGAACTTCCTGGAGGGCCAAGCCTTGCCTTATTGCGTCAGTTGAGCGCCTACGCACTTTACAACCATAAGTTGCATTGTATCGTAGCACGCACTGCCAGGCGACGATGATCGTGAGCGACCGCCCGGAGGATCAAGGCTGTGTTCCGCGTGGTGTTGAAGTAAAGCATCTGATCGTAGGGGGCATGACATGGTGGTAGTGCTCGACCCTCGGACCGGAAAACTCGTCCAGATCCGCGTCCTGCCTCGACCGCCGTCAAAGCCAACGAAGTAGTTAGCAAGGTGCGCCTGCAGCGGGGCACGAGGTTGCAGTCACTCAGTTGACCTGCGACCGCGATCCATCCCCACGGGCCAACGCTTGACCGACCCTAAACAATGCGCCTTTGACCTCCTTCAGACCTGACATCACGTCGTGCTGCTCCATCAGCGCATGCACGATGATGAGGTGATCCGCGATGGTGTCGAGCGGTGCCACGGCCTGTGTGGCCACGTGTGTTGGCGGTGGAACGAACCTCTCGATACCACCATACGCTGCGATCTCAGTCGCCTCGGTCGGAGCAAACTCGATCATGGACCCGAGATAGCCGAGGAACGAGCGCCCCGGCGGTCCAAATGAGGGAACGCCTCCAGCCGCCAGCCACCGCACCGACCCGTCTGCGCACCGAATGCGGAAGCGGACGCTGAACTCGGCTTGGGCTTGGGCGGCCTCCGCGAGGATGGCCCTGACAGCACCCTGGTCGCTCTCCAGGACTGACGTGGTCCAGCCGTCCCGGTACGCGGCCTCACGTGTCTGCCCGGCGTAGGAGAACCATTCGAGGCAGATGTACGTGACTTCGCCCTGAGCGTCGGTCGTGAAAATCACCAGCACCTCCCGCCTCAGTTCGGTCGGGCCAACATGCTGACACAACCTTTGAACGCACAAGTCGTTCGCGTTACAACCAAGCGGGATGGTACCCCCTACGACCGCACACGACCGACAATCTTTGGAGGGCAATATGCTCAACGAGAAAGACGCTCGTCATGAGAGTTTGAAGCGGATTGCAGATACGCTTCGCATATCCGTAGATGACTTGTATGGTTTTGGCGAAGATTTTATAAAATTTGAGCAAACCGATCGAATGCTGCAATTGTGGGAGCACCTTACTACTGACAGATTGCGTGAAGATGCGTTGGATGCCATCCAGGGCCTCATTCAGCACAAAACATAGCAAGATACTGTTACGGGCGCGAGTACTCGCTATTTTGGGGCGGCGTTCGGTTCGCGGCTGCTGTCTGCTACTCGTTCGAAGTGCTCCTGGGCACGTGGGATCGATGTTGATCATAGAAGGCGGCCAGCGTGCCGTCCCCCTGTCTTGATTGGTCGCGCGGCTTTATCTTACGAAGTGCTTGGAAGCAGACATTCCCAAGGCCTGCTTCGGGTGGGAAACAGTCCTCGCTGGCGCGACCGAAAGAAGACCTCGCTTCGCCGGGACAAACGGCGGAGCATGGATCGTCGACCGCGCCCTTCGTTCTTACTGCTGCGCCTCGCGGGCCTTGCGAGCCATCTCGTTGAGGGTCGTCACCGCTTCGTCGAAGCGTTGTTCCGCCTCGGCTTGACGCTGGAAGCGGACCCGCTGCACCAGGATCTCACGCGGGGTGGGCCGCTCTTGGAAGAGCGACATGACCTCGTCGATGAAGTCGGCCAGTGACAGGTATCCTTGGCGTGTCGCCTGTCCCGGGGTGAGGTCGGTCTGCACTGCCGGCGGCACCAGCTCGATGACCTCGACCTTGCCCTTAAGCGCCTCGCGCAGCGCGACCGTGTAGCTGTGCAGGGCGGCCTTGGTCGCCGAGTAGGTCGGGGCCGACACGAGAGGCACGAAGGCTAGACCGGAGGTGACGTTCACCAAGGCAGCATCGGGCTGCCGGCCGAGATGATCGATCAGGCCGTCGGTCAGCCGGATGGGGCCGAGCAGATTGGTGATGACCGTTGCCTCCGCGTCCGAGAGGTCGCGAGGCTGGTCCAGCGCCTCGGAGCGCATGATCCCGGCGTTGTTGATGACCACGTTGAGGGCCGGATGCTCGGCCGTCACGCGTCGTGCGAAGTCGGCCACGCCCTCAGCGCTGTCGGCATCGAACGCCATGGCATGCATGTTCGGACGTCCGGCAATCGTCCGCTGCAACGCCTCCGTCCGCCTGCCGGCGACGATGACGGTGTTGCCGAGGTCGTGGAAGCGTTGGGCGAGGGCTTGGCCGATGCCGGAGCCGCCGCCGGTGATGAGGATGGTGTTCCCTGACGTCTTCATGTGAGCGACCTTCGTTGTTGTCGCCCATGAGGTTATGGATCATGCTCTCCGAACCGAAGTAGGCACCGAAAAGATTTATACGCACCAAACGGAGAGTGTCGGATGCGTAGGGCAGAGGCCGATCCACGGATCGAGGAGCGTCGGAAGGAACAGGTCCCGACCGAGACCGACCCGGCCATCGAGGCGTTGGTCCAAGACATTATCGGCAAGGTAGCCGACAAGTGGACCATGCTGATCCTCGAAGCCCTGCACGAGCGCGGCACGCTGCGTTTCACCCAACTCGGCAAGGCGGTCGGCCGCATCAGCCAAAAGATGCTGACCCAGACAGTTCGCCAGATGGAACAGGACGGCTTGGTGCGTCGGACGGTGCACCCGGTGATCCCGCCCCACGTGGACTACGCGCTCACGCCGCTTGGTGAGAGCCTGGGTGCCGCATTCTGCGGTGTGTGGATCTGGGCGGAGACGCACCATGCCGAGATCAAGCGGGCACGCGAGGCTTTTGCGTCGCGAGCGTGCCGACGACCCGTTCAGGCGTAACTTGGTCTTACCCAGAGGCTGACCGCAGCTCCCCGGGTCTAATTAGGGCGCCTGCAAGCGGACCTTCCGAAAGTCTGTGAAGGGGTCGTGAGCGGGAACGGCGGTGATGTCCGCTTCCATCGGTTACTGCTTGTAAGCAGACCGGCAGAAAACCACCCAACCCAGCCATTCAGAAGTGCGCGCCGACCGGACCGCATTTGGCCGAAAGCCGATGAGTTGCCCAAGGAGGTAAGCCGCGAAAGCGGACAGACCTTCACCAACCCAATCCGCCAGCAAAAGCTGCTGCAAGCGCTGCTCCATAGCAGACATAAGCTCTGGTGAGTGAGAAGGTCGCGGAAGAACGTTCCCTCATGGTCAGCCGCAAGTGATCAGCGAAGTCAGGGTTTCAGCTGGCGCCAGTCCGCTTTACAGGATATTGACCGTCTGCCTGAGCCTCCAAGGGCTTGATACGCCCGGCCCAGTAATTTTTTACGCTAATCCGGCCTTCCGTCCCGTGAGTGCCTAGGTTCGCAAAGTAGTGATTCGGCACTCGCTACGCTTCCTGTCGAGGGCGGAGACCAGTTGCGCAGTTCTCGCTCATATCCACCGGCTCTCGCTCGGCGCATCTTTCCAGAGCACGGCAGTCACTTATCTCCGAATGGGAGCCCCTACCGTAGCATTGCAGGCGAAACTCTGTTCCATACATCGCCATCGATCGCCGTTCGGTAGATCTCGTGCCCCGCGTACGGCCCTGAAACCGCGCGGCTTCCAGGTACCGATTTCGAAGGCCTCGACGTAGACGGCCGGACGAGGGCTGCCTCGATTGAGACCTGCTTCAACCGTTGGATCGACTTCCGCTTCATACCTGCCGCGTGACCGGTTGGGGGCAGAGCAGGAGCAGACGTATCAACGCCGCTTGCCGACGTGTCTCCGTCTTATCGAAGATGCGGCGCAGGTGCACGCGTGCGGTGTTCAGCGTGATCCCGCGGCGGGTCGCGCTCGCCACCAGATCGTTCCCAGCCAGCATCTCGAGGGCAAACGCGGCCTCGGCGGGCGTAAGACCGAATTGCACCTGCAGCATTTCCTGCCGGGGCAGCCGGATGGCAGCGGGATCGATCAGGCGCAGGAGCACCGCCGACTCGGCCGACGCGAAGGCTATCGGGGCCAGCGCGCTCGCGGCGATCAGCAAGGTCCTGTCCTCGCTCACAAGACGGATCGAGTCGCCGCCATTGAGCGTGCAACCCGAGACCATCTTGCGAAGGGCCGCCGTGTCGTTCGGCACGCTGGCGCGGAGATGACCGTTCACGAGCCGCAACGGAACACCGCGCACCATAGCTCGGGCGGCGCAATTCAGGAACAGCACGCGTCCGCAGGTCGCTATAACCGCCACCCCTTCCTCGAGATGCTCGATGAAAGCCTCAAGCGCGGCGGCGACGCGCGTCGGATCGACCCGGGCGTGTTGCGGTCCGTCGGCGTCAACCGCCCGGTCTGAGCCGGCCCCGCTCAGGTCACCACTAGGCGCCAGCGAGGCGCCCGGCATCATCGGGGTTGGGTCTTTGGCAGCCAACATGAGCGATCCCTCCTCCGCTCGAGGTCAAACGTCTCCTGAGCGCCGACAAAGTGTAGTTCGTCGCATCCAAACGGGTGTGAGGTTCGTCACTCTTGCACCGCGCAGAAGAACAGTGCGACCGCGGCGCTCCTGCTGGCGCCGGAGTCTGGTGGCGGGCGGCGGCGCGATTAGCAAGACCGCAACGCGCCCCTCCGGCCGGTCATGACTGTCTCTGATCGCCACGGGATTCAATCTCCGTTGACGATCGACACAGCCGGCTACGCCCGATGTTGAAGCGGGAGGGCCTTGTCCCGGTTTCGTGTCCGACAGTAGTATGCTGCCGCGCGTCGGCGAGACACCGGAGATGCCATCCGCCATCGGCATGCAGTGGATACAGTCCGATATGCTTGGGTTTGGGCGAGACAACAGATCTTTATGGGCTACGCCATCGGTCTTCAGGATCATCGGCGGAAGCGTGCCACGGGTGTTCCGACCCGGGCCGGGAGCCTGACCCGTGCTGTCCGACAGAGCCGCCGCGGCGCTCGACAAGCGATGCATGCTGTCGCAGCACGAGCTGTTTACGGACGCGCCGCAAACTGTCATCGAGCGCCTCGCCATGCGCGCGCAGCGCCTCACGTTTCGCTGCGGGCAACGCATCTTTCGCCGCGGCGACGAGAGCCACGGACTGCTCGCCGTCGTGAGCGGGCACGTTCGGATCTCGACGCCGTGTCCGGAGGGCCGGTCCGAGCTCATCTTGAACCTGATCGGGCCGAACGAGGTCTTCGGCGAAATCGCGCTTCTCGATGATGGGCCACGCACGGCCGACGCGATCGCAGCGACGCGCTGCTGCCTCCTGCTAATGGAGCGGCGCGACCTGCTGCCCCTGGTCAACGACTTCCCGATGCTGGCCGTCCGGCTCCTGGCGATCCTGAGCGGACGGCTGCGGCGGACCAGCCAGCAATTATCGGATCACGCCTTCGTCTGCGCCGAGCAGCGCCTGGCCAAAACCCTGCTCATGCTGGCCGGCGCCCCGGACCGCAACGGCAACCGCGTGCTGACCACGCAACGCGAACTCGGCAACATGGTCGGCCTTTCCCGCGAGGGGACCAACCGGCATCTCTCAGCGTGGCAGCGCAAAGGATATATCACTATAGCGCCTGGCGCCTGCACCGTGTTCAATCGGACGGCCTTGCAAAAAATCGCCTTTAGCCATACTTAATTTTTTTTAAATTGTGGCGAATTGCATTATAATGAGTTACAGTATCTCTGCATCGAAGCGATTTGACGGATTTTACGTTGTTATTTTAGCGTCAAGAAATACATCAATATTTAAAGCACATTCGGTTGTGATGCCGCGCGCACCTGTGTGCTGAAAGGCTCTGCCCTTTGCAGGATCGCAGGCATCCTGAGCCGATCGGACTTCGAATGCCCGACGAGAGTCAGGTGTGCGGCTCGACAGGTTTACGGCGCGAACTGCAACCCGAAACCATGAAGCGGCCTGAACCCTCGGCACGCCGACACCGGCCAGCGATCGGGGAGTGCTCGACGGGACCGCGGAGGACGTGGCTAGAACCGCGCCGAGCATTCAAAAAATACGTTGCTCGAATCACACGCCCCGATATAATTTCCGACGCGCAGATGCCAGCATGATGACTGCCGTTCAAAATCTAACAGGCGCGCGTAGAATCTTATCGATAAAACGGCACGCAAAACACTTTGAACTGCGCAAATGATATCGTCAATTCGGCTCATATACCAGCGCTTTCATCTCTTCCCGCTCGGTTATTTCTTAGACAACTATCAGGTGATCGGAACGCCAACTCATGCTCGTGGTCTTGTATCTAGCCTGGTTATCGCGAGGGCAAGACATTGTCGCCTCTCCCTGCGATTAACGCCGCTCCGTTCGGCAAGGAAAAGATCCAGCGCCGGCTGGCGGCGATCCTTACGGCGGACATCGTGGGGTACAGCGCCCTGATGGGGAGCGCGGAAGAGGACACCCACCGCCGCGTCTGCGCGGAGATCAGCAAGCTTGGCCGCGCTATCGCGCGATCCGGCGGTCAGGTCTTCGGCGTCGCGGGCGACGGATTGATCGCGGAGTTCCCCAGCGCCGTCGACGCCGTAACCTGCGCGTTGCGCTTCCAGACCAACGCCCGGCGCCGCACGGGCGCGGTATCGCCCGAGCGGCGGCTCCTGTTTAGGATCGGCATCCATGCCGGCGAAATCATGGTTCAGGGCGACCAGATCGGGGGAACAGCGGTCAACATTGCAGCACGTCTCGAACCACTCGCGGATCCCGGCGGAATACTAATCTCGGCAGCTGTATACGATCAAGTCAGACAGCGAGTGCCGTCGGCCTTCGCGTGCGTCGGCGAGCGGCGGCTTAAAAACATTCGCGCGCCCGTCATGCTTTATGCCACTCACGCCAAGACTGTTCTGACAGAATCGGATGTGCCGACGCCGCCGCGTAGCTGGGACCGCGTGTCGGGGGAAGAGCGCCGCGATTACAGGCCGGTGCTGGCTGTGCTTCCGTTCCGAGCGCTCCACAGGAGCGAAGTGGACACGTACTTCGCGGAAGGCATGATCGACGACATTATCCGCGCCTTGAGCGGCCTCAAGGATCTGCTGGTCATATCCCGCAGCTCCACCGCGGGTTTTAAGCTCTTCCCGGTCGACCTGCACCGCGCTTTTCGTGAACTCGACGCGGACTACGTCCTGCACGGCAGCCTGCGACGCCAGGGAGATGCCTTGCGCCTCACAGTGGAACTAGCCAACCACGGCGGCGTGATCTGGGCGGATCGTTTCGACGGAACGCTCGGCAGTATCTTCGAAATGCAGGACGCGATCGCGATGCGGGTCGCGTCGATCGTCGCGCCGCACCTGCGATCCCATGAACTGGCGCGTGCGGACCGTAAACGGCCCGAGAGCCTCACGGCCTATGACCTGACGCTCCAGGCACTTAGTCTCATTCACAAATTGGAGCGGACGTCGTTCATCGAGGCCAGGAGATTGCTCGAACAGGCTGCGGCCTGCGATGCAGCCTACGCGCCGGCCTATTCCCACCTGGCATCGCTCGGCATGCAATGGATCGGCCAGGGCTGGTCCAATGACGATAATGCCGACTGCCTTGCGGCTTCCCATGCCGCGCGGATGGCTATCGAGCGCGATCCGAACGATGCGGTCGGCCTGTCAATCTACGGTCATCTTCAGTCTTATTTGCTTCACGACTATTACAGCGCCCAAGAATATTTTAAACGCGCACTTGCGGCAGGCCCCAGCTGTGCGTCAGCCTGGGCTTATAGCGGGTTAACTCTAGGTTACGCCGGCGAAACGGCGCGCGCTGTCGAGCATGCTGAACACGCGGTGCGACTATCACCATTGGGCAGCGATGCCTTTTGGCTGGAGCATTATCTATCGCAGGCCTATTACCTCGCCGGGCGTCACGAGGATGCAATCGCGTGGGGCCGCGCATCCGCGGCGAAGGGTGCCAGCAACGCCTCCAATTTGCGGTGCCTGATTGCGAGCCTCGTTGCGGCAGGGCAGCGCGCAGAAGCCGACCTAGTCGCCCGTCAGCTCCTAAAACTCATTCCAGAATACCGCGTCCGTCTGTTCCGCAGCCGAACGCCGTTGTGCGGCCAAGTCCGCGATATTTTTGCCACTCAACTCCTTGAGGCTGGAATTCCCGACTGAATCGAACTGAAAGGAGGCTAGTATGCCCGCAAGCTTCAACGGAAATAACGGCAACAACGGAAATAACGGCAACTCCGGCAACGCCGGGGGCGGAGGCAACGCCTCGGGCAATTCCGCGGGTTGGTTCTTTCCCGATCGGGTCGCTCTGCCGTTCGTCTTTGCGCCTGCGGACACGCCGCCGGGGGGGGGCGCGGTGCCTCCCGGCGAGACGATCGGGGCGCTCGCCATCATCGCGCAACCGAAGTTTCCCGATCGCAATTGGTCGGCGGATTGGTACGCGTGGCAATGCCTGGTGGAATTCTCGACCACGAACTGGCGCGCCATGACGCCCGCATGGCCGTCCAGCATACCGCAGCTTCCGTCGGCCACCGCACAACCTCCGGCGTTTCCCGCCACCCCGCCAGTGGACTGGATCGTCGGCACCGGCGCCTTGAACGTGAAACAAGAGATCGACGATCTCGTCATCGCGGCAGAGGAGGAGCGGGCGGACGCGCTGGGCGAGATTCTGTCCCAGTCGGACGAATTCATCAGCTACTTCTTGAACGCTCTAACGTCCCAGCCCGGTTCTTATCCGAACACGAACAAGGTCCTGACGATTGCAAGTCTTATCGGCACATTCGTCGCCATGTACTACAAAGGCCAATATGTTCGGCCACGCCCCACGCACCTGTGCCCCGCGTTGATGCCGCCGCTTCAGGTCCCGGGCCACGCGTCCTTCCCGAGCGGCCACGCGACCCAAGCGCATCTCATGGCGCTGTGCATGCGCGACGTGCTCGCGGGGTTGCCGGTCGAGAAAACCGCCTCGGTCGTCCTGTGGACCTTGGCGAACCGAATCGCGCGAAACAGGGAGATCGCCGGTCTTCACTACAAAAGCGACACGGACGGCGGCCTCGCGCTCGCCATCAGCACCTTACCGCTGCTGCAGCAGTCCGGCACCGCGCCAGGCACCAGCAAGTATCAGATCGCCGTCGATGCAGCGCGGGAGGAATGGGCATGAGAGATCCATCGTCCGATCGAGGCGGCGTCGACGAGCGTGTGCTCGACGATCTGCAGCGACGTTTCACTGGCTTCGAGGCGCCCGCCCAGCCGATCATACCAGCCGATATCGATGCCTCGCGGCTTCGGGAATTCGGCCTGCCGCCGCGCCCGGGATCCGCCGCGCCCAGGATTCTGCACCAAGTGTGGGAGCGCGGATTCGGAAGGTCGCTGGCCCTCAAGTCATTCGCCCTTGACCCCATGGTCCGTGAGAGGATCAAGACAACCGCGTATCGGATCAGCGCGAAGCGCGCCAACCGATTGAGTCCGGCTGCAAGCCCACTCGACACCAGCCGGAACTGGGCCGGCGCTTATCTGACGGCCAATGGTGGCCAACAATTCGCTCAAGTCTGGGGGGTCTGGAAGACGCCCGAAACGCTACGCGTCCCGGACCCGCCGAACCCAGGGACGCCCGGCTTTCCCTACGTGTGCTCCCACTGGATCGGGCTCGACGGTCAGCGCCGCTATCTCGACGCCTCGCTGCCGCAGGTCGGCACCGTCTCTCTGTTGAAGGCGGACGGAGCGGTGACGGCGGAGGCGTGGACGCAATGGTGGACGCTGGACGCTGCGCACAACGCACCAACCTATCTCCCGCTTCCGCTCGCCCCGGGCAACGAGGTGCTCTGCGTGCTGACGGCAATCGATGCGCGGCGCGTGGTTGCCGTCGTCGTTAATCTCTCGACCTCACCGCCGGTCGGCATAGCCGTCCAATACGTTCCTCAGACCGTCGACATCGACGGCCAAATGATCAGTCCCAAGATCACAGGCGCCACCGCGGAATGGATCGTCGAGCGACCGAGCGTCGTCGGAAGTTCGGATATCTACAACTTTCCAAACTACGGCACTGCCGCGTTCGACCTGTGCGTCGCTGTCGAAAGCCCGGCCGAGGATTTCCCGGCCCTCTCCTCCGGCGTTCCGCAGGTGCTGCACGGGACGCGCTACATCAGGATGCTCGAACGCAAGCGCGACCCGGCGCGCATCGCCGTCCTGTCCCTCGCCAAGCGTTGCAGCCCGACTTCGCTGAAGGTGACGTATGGAGGACTGCGCTGACTCCAGCCCTTCCTGATCGATCACTGTGATGGGTGGATCCCCGCCACGGGTGTGTAGGGTGCAGCGCGTAGAGGCAGTCGTCGAGCGGCAGCAGGGTATGCCGCCGGAAGGCAACGATGACCGCCTCGTCGTCCAGGAACTGATCCGTAGTCGCTTCCTAACGTGTCGCCCCGATGCCCAATCGAAAAATTCGCCGGCGTAGAACAAAGCGGGCTTCGTTCTGTAAGCCACTCCCAAGCAAAAGATCGGGTGGTAGCCAGTAGTGTCCGCTTACGCGATGTCGGCATAACAAGCTGAATGACCGGATTGGGCGCAAAGCCGAATGTCTGATCTTGCGAGCTTCGGCGATCCGGCGTCACGTCTTATGGCTGATAGCGGAATAGCTGCTCTGGAGAGTCCATGGCGTCGAAGCAGCCATTCCGAAATCAACTCATCATGGGCGCAACAACGGAACCTATCAAAACGGTCAAGCCTCTCGCTTCAGCGCCAACTACAAGACGGGCACATCGTTCGACCTCGCTGACTACACCTCATCTGCAGGTCGTAGAGAACATTCCGCCTACCATCCGTTTCGCGGTCGTACGGGATGGGCGTTGCCATCCCTTCCTCTCGATAAGTGCTATGAGGCGCTGCAAGATCGCATGGGATCAGGCGTCGAGGGCCATCAGGCTCGCATTGCCACCTGCCGCCGCCGTGTTGATCGACACCGACCGTTCTTCGAAGAGATCCGAGGGCTCGTAATCCTCCAGATTGGACGCCGTGAGGATCGACTGGATCGTCAAGATTGGACCGCTCCGTCCGGCAATCCGGCGGGTCAGCCCCGCGAGGTCGGCCCGTTCGCCTTCGTGGAGCACGCCGCTAAGTCCGGGGGCGATCGCGGGATCCTCTGCGGGGACGATCTTCCGCAGGACCCCCGCAGGCAAGCCGTCGAACAGGCCCGATAACGCCCTCGCAGCCGTGATCACGGCGCTCTGGCCGGTCGCCAGGATCGCGCCGACCTGGAGCAATGTTCCCTCCTCGCCCGAGGCCAAGGCCGCGATTGGGCCGCGAGGACGGAGGCTGTAGATGTTGCGTTCACCGACCGGGCCCGGCAACACGCATTCGGTGCCGGCAGGTGCCCGGGCGAAATAATTTTCGACTCGGGTTGCGACGTCGGCGTGGCCCCGCTGCCGGAGCCATCTGATGTAATCCTGAGCGACTGTATCGGCGGAGGACGGAGCTGCGGTCGCACCGGCTGCGGACGGAGCCAGGCGAGGCAGCAGGCGGCGGAGGTAGCGCGGACCGCCGGCCTTCGGCCCTGTCCCGGACAGGCCCGAGCCGCCGAATGGCTGCACGCCGACCACAGCGCCGATGGTGTTGCGATTCACATAGATGTTGCCCGCCTCGATCCGGTCAAGAACGCGCGTAACCGTCTCCTCAATTCGGGTGTGCAGGCCGAAGGTCAGCCCGTAGCCGGTGGCATTGATGGCGTCGATGAGCGCGTCGAGATCATCCCGCCGATAGCGCAGCACGTGGAGCACTGGGCCGAACACTTCGGCCTCCACATCCGAGATTTTGGCAATCTCGATCACCGTGGGAGGGACAAAGGTGCCCGCATCCGTGGCCGGGGTCTTGCCCAATTGCGTAATCTTATGGCCGCGCATCCGCATCGTCTCGATGTGGCGGGTGATCCCTTCGGCCGCCCCGGAGGTAATCACCGGACCGATATCGACGGACAGGCGCCGGGGGTCGCCCACTTCCAACTCGCACAGGGCGCCGTGCAGCACGGCCAGCGTCTTTTCGGCGATCTCCTCCTGCAGACACAGGATGCGCAGGGCCGAGCAGCGTTGACCGGCCGAATCAAAAGCGGAGGCGAGGACGTCCGTCACAACCTGCTCGGGCAGTGCGGAGGTATCCACGATCATCGCGTTCTGCCCCCCGGTCTCGGCGATGAACGGCACCGGGCGTCCGTCCGTGGTAAGGCGATCTGCGAGGGTCCGCTGGATCAGACGGGCGACGGCGGTCGAGCCGGTGAACATCACGCCTTGAACCCGCGCATCGCCGACGAGCGCGGCGCCGACGTCGCCCGCACCGGGGAGGAGATGCAGCACATCCACGGGGATCCCGGCTTCGCTCAAGAGCCGCACGGCCTCAGCCGCGACGAGCGGGGTCTCCTCCGCCGGCTTGGCGAGCACGGTGTTGCCAGCCGCGAGGGCGGCCGCCACCTGCCCGGTGAAGATCGCGAGGGGGAAATTCCAGGGCGAGATGCAGGCGACCGGGCCAAGGGACCGTCCGTGGTCGGGGCTGCAGACCCGTTCGGCCTCGCCGGCATAGTAGCGCAGGAAGTCCACTGCTTCCCGCACCTCGGCGACGGCATTCGACAGGGACTTGCCCGCCTCCCGCACGATCAGGCTAAGCAGAACCGGCATCCGCATCTCGAAAGCGTCCGCGGCGGCGCGGAGCAGCTCGGCCCGGAGGGCTGGTGGCGTCGCGACCCAATTCGGCACAGCCGCCGATGCGGTCGCCAGGGCCTGGGCGATGTCGGCGGGCTCCGCGGTGCGCGCATGGCCCACCACGTCGCCGCAATCGGCAGGGTTGAGGACCGGTTCGCAGGCCTCCGCAGCGGAGCGTCCGGATGGAACGGCAGTCCAGGCCCTGGTGGCTCCCTTAGCTAGGTCGGTGGCGAGCTGGGCGAGCACGGCCTCGTCGTTCAGATCTAGGCCGGCCGAGTTTGGCCGCCCAGCGCCGAACAGGTCGCGCGGGGCCGCGATCCGCTCGTGTGCCGCCCCCGGCTCGCGCATCGCCCGCACTGTGGAGACTGGATCGGCGATGAGGTCGTCGATTGATACGGACGCGTCGGCGATGCGGTTGATGAAGGAGGAGTTCGCGCCGTTCTCCAAGAGTCGCCGGACGAGATAGGCGAGCAGGGTCTTGTGGGTGCCCACAGGGGCGTAGATCCGGCACGGGCGGCCGATGACGCCGGCGCTGACCACGGCCTCGTAGAGCGCTTCGCCCATCCCGTGCAGGCACTGGAACTCGTAGTCGCCGGGCCGGAAATCCGGGCCGGCCATCTCCACGATGCTGGCCAGGGTCTGCGCGTTGTGCGTGGCGAATTGCGGAAACACCGCGTCCGGCGCGGCCAGCAGCTTCCGAGCGCAGGCGAGGTAGGACACGTCGGTGTGGGCCTTGCGGGTGAAGACCGGGAAGTCGGAAAGCCCCTCGACCTGCGCCCGTTTGATCTCGCTGTCCCAGTAGGCGCCCTTCACCAGCCGTACCATCAGGCGGCGGTCGCTCCGGCGGGCGAGATCGACAAGCCAGTCGATGACGAAGGGGCAACGCCGCCCGTAGGCCTGGATGACGAACCCAAGTCCGTTCCATGCCCCGAGCTCCGGATCGGTGGCGAGGGCCTCGAGGATGTCGAGGGACAGGTCGAGCCGATCGGCTTCCTCGGCGTCGATGTTCAAGCCGATGTCGTACCCCCTGGCTAGCAGGGCCAGCGCCTTCACCTGGGGGATCAGCTCATCGAGCACGCGGGCGCGCTTCATCCGGGTGTAGCGCGGGTGCAGCGCCGAGAGCTTGATCGAGATGCCGGGCCCCCCGGTGATGCCCCGACCGGCGGACGCCTGCCCGATGGCATGGATCGCCGCCTCGTAAGAGGCTTGGTAGCGGCCGGCATCCTCGGCCGTGACCGCGGCCTCGCCGAGCATATCGTAGGAATAGGTGAAGCCCTTCGCCTCACGGCGGCGTGCCCGGCGCAGCGCCTCGGCGATGGTCTCACCCATCACGAACTGCTCGCCCATCAGCCGCATGGCAAGGTCCACGCCTCGCCGGATCAACGGCTCCCCACCCCGCCCGATCAGGCGCGTCAGGGCCGAGGACAATCCGCCCTCGTTCGTCGTCGCGGTGAGCTTGCCGGTCACCAGAAGGCCCCAGGTGGCCGCGTTGACGAACGGCGAGGGACTGTGGCCGAGATGGGCCCGCCAATCACCGGAGGCGATCTTATCGCGGATCAGCGCGTCGCGGGTTGCGGCGTCCGGGATGCGCAGCAAGGCCTCGGCAAGGCACATCAAGGCCACGCCCTCCTGGCTCGACAGGTCGTACTCGTGAATCAGGCCTTCGACGCCGCCCCGCGGTGTGGTCCGCCGCAGGCCCGCGACGAGGCTGCGTGCCGTCGCGGCGACACGGGCCGCCGCCTCTGAAGGAAGCTGCGCGAGATCGAGGAGCGGCGCCAGGCACTCCGCCTCAGGGCGCCGGTGAGCCGCAACGATCGCCATGCGCAGCGGCGACAATGCAGGCAGGTCTTCCTGGAAGTCCGCAAACGACGCGTGAACGTGTGCAACGCGCCTGGCTGAAGACACGATCGACATGGCAGAACCCGTCTCCCTCCGCCGGCTCTTGGCCCGCCTCTTGGGATGTTGTAGGGGCGCTAGGGCGGTGATAACATCCAACAATCGCGCCGAAAGTCGGCGGATTTCCCAATGGAATAGCCATCTGGTAGTGAAAAGCACGGATTCGACTGATGCTGCTATCCTGCGCATCCTGCAGCAGGACGGGCGCATATCAACCGTCGACCTCGCCGAGCGGCTGAGGCTCTCGCCCACCGCCACGGCCGAACGCCTGAAGCGGCTGACCCGCGAGGGATACATCACTGGCTACGGTGCTCGCCTCGATCCGGTGATGCTCGATCTGGGATTGCTGGTGTTCATCGAAGTGTTGCTCGACAAGACCACCGGCACGGTGTTCGACCGCTTCTCAGCGGAGGTCCGCCGCGTGCCCGAGATCTTGGAATGCCACATGGTGGCCGGAGGCTTCGACTACCTGCTCAAGGCCCGGGTGAAGGACATGGCCGCCTACCGCCGCTTTCTGGGGCAGGTCATGGTCGATCTGCCCGGCGTGAAGGAGACACGCACCTACGCTGTGATGGAGGAGGTGAAGACGGACAGCCCGCTGCCCGTGTGAACCTTACCCTTCGACGACGAGCGAGGCAGCGACGAGATCTTCCAGGGACGCGCCGACGGACTTGAACACGGTGATCTCTTCGGCGTCCCTGCGGCCAGCCTCCGCCCCGCTGCATAGGTCGTGCAGGTCGCCCGCGAGCCGGTCCTCTGACCACGTGCCGTCCGCGATCGGCTGCGTCAGGTCGCCGGCCTCGCGCAGGGCCCCGGCATAGGTGTCGACATAGACACGGGCGACGCGAATCAGCGCGTCGTCGCTCTCGCGCATCGCGGGCGTAAAGGCGCCCACGAGGTCGACATGGGTACCGGGGTGGACGTGACGGCCAAGCACCAGCGGCTGCGTCGAGGTCGTGGCGCAGCTGACGATGTCGGCGGCCGAGACCGCCGCCGGAAGATCGGCCGCCGGCTCGGCGGGAAGCCCCTCCTCCCGCAGCCGCGCCGCCAGGGCCTCGGCCTTCGCTGCCGAACGACCCCAGACCAGCACGCGCCGGATCGGCCGGATGGCGACGTGCGCGTGGGCGAGCGCTGGCGAGAGGTGACCGGTCCCGACAAGGGCGAGCACCGCGCTGTCCGGACGAGAGAGGTACGTCGAGGCGAGCGCCGAGGCGGCGGCGGTGCGGCGGTTCGTCAGCGCCTCGCCGTCGATCATCGCGCGGGGCGCTCCCGTCTTTCCATCGAACAGGACGTACACCGCGTGGACGGCGCCGAGGCCGCGCTCGGCATTGCGGGGGAACACGTTCACCAGCTTGACGCCGACCAGGTCACCCCGGCGCCAGGCCGGCATGGCCAGGAGGCGACCGGGCGCCTCCGCTGCGCCGACCTCGTGGGCCGTCCGGACGGGGGCCTCGATATCGGCGGCGGCGAAGGCGCCGCGCAGAGCTTCGATCAAGCGCGGATGGTCAAGGGCGGCATGAACCGCATCGTGATCGAAGAACGGAATCAAGGGATCACCTTTGAGCGCAGTCCGAGCGCGGCGGCGCCGGGCGCGGCCGTCACGGCACGATCGGGGGATGATAGGTGAAGGTCGTCATCAGGACCGCCGCCAGCACCAGCATGATCGGCAGGTGGATCATGAACTGCACCGCCGTGTAGCCGATGAGATCGCGGGATTTCAGCCCGAGCACGCCGAGCAGCGGGAGCATCCAGAACGGATTGATGAAGTTCGGCAGCGTCTCGGCGATGTTGTAGACCATCACCGTCCAGCCGAGATGGGCGCCGACCTCATTGGCCGCCTTCATCACGTAGGGAGCCTCAATCACCCACTTGCCGCCGGCCGAGGGGATGAAGAAGCCGAGCACCGCCGAGTAGATCCCGACGAGGACCGAGAAGGCCCCTGATCCGTGGGCGAGGCTGACGAACCCGTGGGCGATGGCGTCCGACAGGGTCGAGCCGTCCGCCGCCTTCACCTTGGTCAGCATGTAGGCGATGCCGCCGTAGAAGGGGAACTGGAGCAGCACGCCGGAGACGCTCGGCATCGCCTTGGCGAAGGACGCGATGAAGCCCCGCGGCCGCCAGTGCAGCAGGGCGCCGAGCAGCAGGAACACGAAATTGTAGCTGTTGAGGCCCGACATCGTGATCAGCGGGTTGCCCGCCTTGAAGGCATCGTAGAGCCACCCGGATGCGAGGACGAGGACGAGGATCGTCAGAAGCGGGCTGTGCTCCAGCCATTCGCCCGGACGACTCGCGCGGATCACCTTGGGCTGGGCGTCGACGAGGTCGATCCCAAGATCTGCGGCCGTTCGGGCATTCGCATCAGAGGGGGTGGTCAGGTAGCAGATCGCGGCCGAGAGCAGCGTGCCGAAGGCGACGACGACGAGGTTCTGCCACGTCAGGATGGTCTGCTCGAAGCCGATCACGCCCGTGATCGGCAGGAGCGAGGCCGGAATGCTGGCGGCATTGGCTTGCAGCTGTGCCGGCCCCGAGCTGATGCCGAGGGTGAAGCCGAAGCCGAGGCCGAGATAGCCCGCCGCGCCGGCGGCCCGGTAATCGAGGCGCAGATCCTGCCGGCGGGCGATTTCGCGCACCAGCAGGCCGGAGAAAATCAGGCTGACGCCCCAATTGAGCAGAGACAGCAAGATGCTGGTGATGCCAACGAACACCACGGCCCCGCGCCCGGTGCGCGGCAGGGCGGCGGCCCTGCGCATCAACCCGGCCACGGGGGGCGAGACGGCAACGACGTAGCCGCCGACCGCCACCAGCGCCATCTGCATGGTGAAGGGGATCAGGCTCCAGAAGCCGTCGCCGAACGCCTTGCTGATCGCAAGCGGTTCGCTCCCGTGGGCGAATACTCCCAGGGCGACGATGCAAGCTGCAATGAGAACGAAGACGTAGCTGTCGGGGAACCAACGCTCGGCGAAGGCCACGATCGCCTGCGAGACGCGCACGAGACGACCCTCCCGGGCTAGATCCGGGCTGGGCGGGGCGATGGGCGTCAAGGTAGCCGTATCGCTCATCGGTCGTGTCTTCCTTTCAGGCGTCGAGGACGAGGTCACTGACCGGCACAGCGCGGCAGGTCAGGCAATGGTCGGGCTCGCCGTCGTAGGGGCCGAGGTGGGCGACCGACCCGGACGCGACGGGCACGCTGCAGCTTTCGCACTGGCCCGCCCGACAGCCGCTCGGCAGCCCGAGCCCCGCCGCGTCGGCCGCGTCGAGCAGGGTTCCGGCGGAGGGCGTCCAGGTGAAGCCCGTTCCGCTGCGGGCAAGGCGCACGGTTCGCGGTGCAAGGTCAGAAGGCACGGCCATGGCCGACGCAAAGCTCTCGCTGAACACGTCGAAGCGCGGGACGCCGAGTCTTGTCAGGGCCGCCCTCCCGTCGCGGAGGAAGGCATCCGGCCCGCACAGGTACACGAGGGGGCGGCACGCCGGATCCGGCAGGGCCAGCTCGGACATGGCCGGCCGACCGGCCCGCTCGTAATCGACCCCGATCCGATCCTCCGGGCGCGGGCGCGTGAACACGCGGGTGATCCGCAGGCGTGGGAGGGCCGCCGCGGCCTCGCGGAGGCGGACCCCGAAGGCCTCCTCCGCTCCGTTGCGGGAGATCGCGACCAGATGCACCTCGGGCGCGGAGTCCGGGCGCGCGGCAAGCGCGGCGAGGTAGCCTACGAACGGGGTGATGCCGATCCCGGCCGCGAGCAGGACGATGGGGCGATCCCCCCCAAGCGGCGGAGTGAACGTGCCTGCCGGCATTTCGAGCTCGACCGGATCGCCGGACTTCAGCCCGTGGACGAGGCTCGACATTCGTCCGGCCGGCCAGCCTTCCTGCGCGGCGTGGTGCTTGACGCCGATCTCGTAGGTCTCCGGCGTCAGGGCGTCACCCGTCAGGGAATAGGCGCGGCTGAGGCCCGGGACTGTGGCGTGGAGGATGGCGTATTGGCCGGGAAGGTAGGCGGGAACTGGACCATCATCCGCAGGCGCGAGAGTGAACGCGGCGATGTCCGCCCCCTCGCGCCGCAGCGACGCGACGCGGAACGAGCGCCGGCCTTGCCAACGTCCGCGATTGGCCCCGACGGCGCGGACAAGCTCGCAAGCCACCGCCCGCAGGGGCACGGAACCACTTACCGGATCTCGGGCCGCGTCGGACAGGGCGGCATTGACGTTCGCGCTCGTCGACCCGGCAACCGGCGAGCCCTCACGCCCCAGGGGCGGGCAATCCTCCCACCAGCCAAACTCCGTGATCACCGTCCCGCTCGGCAGCGTCGCGTCGATGCGCGCCCGCAGGTGGGCCTCGCCGTGAGCGGTCCGCACGATGACGGCATCGCCCTCGGCGATCCCGCGGAGGCGGGCGTCGTCGGGCGCCACCTCGACGGTCGGCGCTGCCGCGCGCTTCCGCAGAGAGGCGATGTGGCGGTAGGCACTGTGCACATACCAACCGGTCTTGGCGGTCGACATCACCAGCGGCAGGCCGGGCTCGTCGAGTCCTGCGGGCTCGACATGGTGGGCGAGAGGGGGCTGCCCATGCGCGAGCAGATCCTCGGAGTAGAGCGTGATCCGCCCCGTCGCCGTGGGAAAACCGACGACCGACCCGTCCTGGCGGAGGGCTTCGTATTTGCGCCGGGCCGTCGGCTGAGGCAAGCGGATGCCCCCGGGGCATGCCCGTAGGTCGTCTACCGTCAGCCCGACGGGCGCGAGCTGGTAATTCCAGCCGGCTTCGATCGAGCCGCCGAAGAACTGTTCGCCATGCCCGAGGCGACAGGCGAGATCGAAGGCGATGGCGTAGTCGGAGCGGGTGCCGCCCAGGGGCGGCACCATGGCTTGGCGCAGCTGCACCAGTTCCACCGCTTCCTGCGTGATCTCGAACCCGACCTTCAGCGCCTCGCGCTCCCAGGGCAGACTCGCCGGCAGCACGATGTCGGCATTCGCGGCGGTCGGATTCAGGAACATGTCGACGTGGACGTGGAAGTCCAGCGCTTCCAGAGCGGCTTGGTTGCGGCCCGTATCCCCCTGCGAGACCACGAAGTTCGTGCCGAAGCTCATCAAGCCGCGCACGCGGTAGGGCTCGCTCTCGAGCACGGCGCGGGTGAAATCGCGAGCGGTGATCCATCCCCGGCTCGGCGGCCCGAGGGGCAATTCGGCCAAGCCGAGGGCCTTTGCCCGCTGCGCCGGGGCCAGCAGATCGTAGGCATTCACCGATCGGGTCGGAGGGGCGGTCGTCCAGAGGTTGCCGCCGTCGCGGTCAACGGCTCCCGTAAGGGCGTAGAGCGTCGCGATCGCACGCTCGGTGGTGGTGGCGTTGGTGTGTTGACCCACCCCCGTCCAGGAATGATAGGCGAGCCGTGGCGCGCCCGCGAAGAGCGCGTTGAAGCGCGCGATCGCCGCAGGATCGAGTTGGGTGACCGTGGCGACATGGGCCGGATCGTAAATGTCGGCCTCTTCGGTCAGCAGGCGCAGGACACTGGCACACGTGCGCCTGTTGCCCGCGGCGTCCATCAGGCGGACCTGTGTGTCGAGTTGCGCGGCAGCACCGGCAGTCGGGTCGCGTGGGTCGCGCGGCTGCGGCCGCCCCGCTTCGTCGAGCACGACAAAGCCGCTGGCGCCGGGCCACAACTCGGCGGCCTTCAGAAGACGTTCATTGGCACGATCGACGAGGAACGCCGCGTCCGTCCAGTCGTGGACGAAGGCCCTGTCGTAGCTTCCCTCCCGCAGGAGGTGGCGGATCGCCCCCATCGCCAGGGCTCCGTCCGCCCCCGGGCGGATCGGTAGCCAGAGGTCGGCCGTCTCGCCGGAGCCGCCGCGCTTGGGATCGACCACCACGACGGTCGCTCCGCGCCTGCGGGCGTCCGCGATGCGTGTCGCTTGGGCGAGCCACGTGCGGGTCGGGTTGTGGCCCCACAGCACGATGGTATCGGCCGTCTCGTAATCGGGGGTGCCGATCCCGCGGCCGAAGGTCAGGGCGTGGGCGAAATCCTTGTGCCAGCCGCAGATCTCGACGGCGTAGATCAGATTGGGGCTGCCGAAGACCCGGACGAACCGCTCCACCCATTCGAAGCTGTCGACCATCGGCGTGCCGCTCGGCGTGGTGACCGCGAAGGCGACTGTCTCAGCGCCGTGCCGTGCACGCAGATCCCCGAGACGGGCGGCAATGTCTGTCATTGCCTCGTCCCAGCCGATCTCGACCCAGCCCGGATCCGCACTGCCGCGCTCCCGGGTGCGACGAAGGGGCGTCGTCAAGCGGCGGGGGCTACCAAGAAGTTCCGGTGCAGCCCGTCCCTTGGCGCAGAGCGCTGCGCCGGTCGGATGCGCGGGATTCGGTGCGACGGAAACGAGCCGTCCGCCCTCGATCCTGTTGAGCGATCCGCAACGCGATCGGCACAGGGTGCAATAGCCTTCCTTGATGTCAGCAGACATGGAAGCAGCCTCAGTAGCGCGTCACGCATTACCATTGGGTTGGTGGTAGTTCAAGCGAGGGCCAAAACACGCTATTGGTCCTGCCGGGAGAAGGCGTGCCGTGCTGGATTGCAAAGATCGAACCAATCCGCTCGCGACGGAAGAGAACCTGCGGGAGCGAGTCGAGCGGCAGTTACGCCTCGACATACTCGCCGGTACGATCGAGCCGGGCACGGTATTCTCAGTCCCCTCGCTCTCCCGTTCTCTCGGGATCTCGACGACGCCTGTTAGGGAGGCGCTTCTCCAGCTTGCCGCCGATGATTTGCTGCAGCCGATCCGCAATCGCGGTTTCCGAGTTGTCGATCCGACGCTCGACGAGTTGCGCAACCTGTTCGAGGTTCGCGTGCAGCTCGAAGCTCAGGCCTTCGCGAAAGTCGTGCGGGCCGGAGCTGTTGACGTGAACGATTTGATGAAATGGGCTGACGAGATTGCGAGGGCTGTGCGGGATCGTGATGTGCCGGCCTATCTCGTGGCGGACCGGTCTTTTCACGAAGCGCTCTTGTCCCGTGCGGGCAACCCGATCCTTACCGGCATCGTCATGAAGCTGCGCGACAAGATGCGGCTTTACGGCATACGCTCGAAGGCTGGGCGGACGAGACAAGACGCGTCTGTGGCAGAGCACTACCGCATCGTCGACCTCGTTACAGGGCGGGTCAAGGACGATGCGATGACCCTAATGACGGACCACATCATGGCCTGGGAGCCGGTCTTTACGGAAGCAGTACTGATGCGGAGAATCAACTGAATTCGGCCTATTGCTGATCGTTTTCTATTGTAGAGACCATTCTTTCCGGAATGTATTGGCCCAATCCTCTTCTCACTACTCAATTTGTAGGCGTTTCAGTGTCGAAGGGCGTCCGCTTGGGGGGATGTGAGCAGGCCCCTCGAATGACTGAGATGGCCGCGACTGAGACCCACAAGCTGTGCTGTCACAGCGTCCGCTTCGGAGAGTCCGCGAGATGGCGCTGAGCGGCCGAGATGGGCGCAAAACTGAATGTCGGCTTTAAGGCGAGGCCTCACCTCCAAACAGGGCGCTCAGCGGTCAACATGCGGGCGGGTTGGGCGCGGGTTAGGTCCTGGTGAGCGATCGCGCCTACGACAGTGACGCTCTGCGGGTCCAGATGGCCGAGCATGGGGCATGGACCAACGTGAAGCCGATAGCCAACCGCAAGCAAGTACTGGCGATCCGCCCGTTCCAGCATAGATACCGCAATCTGGTTTAGCGTTTTTCAGCAGGACTAATGACTTCCGCGCCGTCACCACGTGCTACGCAAAGTATTCATACGACCTGCGCACCAGCAACACACCCGCAGCCGTCGGGGCCTAACTGCGAATCTTATGCGCCCACGACTTAATTCATCAAAATCGACGAGCGATTTGTCTATGCCATGATGGCGGCAGTCAAATTGTCATTATCCCGCCCGAAGCCAACGACCGCCGGACAAAAGCCTTATTAGCGCACCTCTACGAAGTCCATAACCTGGCCGGAATATTATAAAATCTGAATAAACTGATAAACTTGCGCTTGAATCACAATCGATTCCGACAATTTATCTGAATTAATCTGCCTAATATAAAATTTATTTTTGTTAATAGATCATGCGTTAGGACTCGACAACCGCTAAAGATTTTAAGGTTAATATCCACGCTTTCGTTTTTTATATGAGTAACTCGGTTTTCGAGCTGTCGAGGGCTTGTAGACGAGCGAGTGCTTGTTAGATGATGCCATAGAGGTGGTGCACTGCCCCTCGACGTCGATATCTAGTCCCGGCAGCCATCCTTTCCCGAGGACGGCCGCCGGCGCGGTTCCCGCCGCGCCAGCGACCTGACCATCAGCGTCACCCTGCTGTAACAGGAGACAGCCACATGGCTGAGACCATCTACGGCGCAGCTGCGTCTGTGTGCAACCTTGGCCGGCCCACACGTGCCGGCCGTGCGCGCCCCCATCCCGACTTCGTCGATCACCCCTTGATCACCCCAGACGTGCAGGTGCGTTTGCTCGCCGCCGTGGACGAGACCGGCGATGCCGCGCTCAGCGACCTCGCCTTCGCCATCCCGGATCACCCGCAGCCGATCTCGGCAGTGCTCGCGCTCGTCGACGCTGGCATTCTGGGCATCGACTTGGCAAGCGTCTTCGACGCCTCTTGCCGCGTCTGGCGCCTCTCCTCCCCCCAACTCTGAACCTCGCGCCGGTGCACGGTTTCTGACCGCCATCGGCCCGTCAGTGGTCCGCTGCGGTGGACCGCTGGGTCATGCGCGCGCTGTCGCCGGTCCGAGCCAGACATTCACGCCGCCCAGCCCCGTGGGCGGCAGCCGTCCCCCAAAAGCCCGCGATCGTCGCCAGACGCCTAGTCGTCGGCAGGCCGATCTCGGTGGAGGTTTCGCATGATGAACTTCGCGATGACTCACAGCGCCAAGAAAGACACCGCATCAAGTCGGGGCATTCCGGCTGCTCAACCTCAAGCCGCCGACGAGCTGATCCCGCTCGGATCGGCCTTCACATTTGCGCAGCGCCTGTCCAGGCGCTTCGACGGCGCCCGCCTGATCACGATGCTCGGTTCCGACCTCGTGGTCGGCGTTGCCCCGATCGATGAGGTCCACATTCTGTTCCAGGAAACGGCCTTGACGTCCTACGCCGCGTACATCGCCCTGTCCCGAGCGCAGGATGGCTATTGCATCGCGGTCCACGAGCCGGATGCCGAAGCGGAGCATGTGGTCGCGGGCGACGGCGATTGCGCGTCCGGCGAAGCCAAGGTCGGCGAGACCATCAAGGTACCCCGTCGCTGGCAAGAGCACCTGCGCCTGCCGCCGCTGCGGATCGAGCGGCTCTTCATCATCGGATCGACGCACAAAGCCCGCATCGGCAAGGATGCGATCCTCGCCTTGCAGGCCTTGCTCACCCGGCAGATCCAGAGGGCCGGGCACTGCAGCGTGGTCGGGGCATCTCCGCAGGAAGCGATGCTGGAGCAGACCGACCCCGGTCTCGGCGCCCGCTGGCTGGCAGATGCGCGCCAGCTCCTTGTCGGCGCAGGCTGCCTCGCTCTCGAACCTCGCGGGACCTGGCTACGGCCTGCGATCCAGATCGCTCCGCGTGAGCGAGCGGGTTCCGACCCGGATACCCCCATCGCGGTACCGCCGTTGACGGGACTGAAGCGAGGCTACCGGCTCGATGTCCCACTGCCAGTGTTCGGTCTGCCCGAAGTGCGGCGCTATACGCTCGCGTGGCGCGAGGTCCGGGCGACCGCGGTGAGCGTTCCGGGCTGTACGATCCTGGAAGCCGGGTCGACGCTCGCCGCCGAGGATGGCTCAAGTATTCAGCCGGGGGTCGCCAACAAGCGCAGGCAGCTCGTGGCGGCGGGGGCAGCCTACCTCGGGGAGGATGGTCTCCTGCATCTCAGGGTGCCGGTGGTGATCCCGTCGCTGACCAATGGCGGTCGGCTCGCCACCGCCACCAACGTACCCGGTCGCGTGTGGTCCGCCCGGTAGCGCGCAGGATCACGACCAAGGCCCCACGGGACGCGGGTTTTCCATCACCTCTTCAGTCAGCCCCTTTTCGGCACCGCACCCTCGCGTCGGTGGCCGTTGGATCGCGCCATGACCCGACTCATTTCGACGTCTCCACCGCGCGGACCGGACCATCGACCGTCGCAGCTCGCGGCGATCGGCGGCCTCGCAGCCGATGACTCGGATCCCTCGACTGCGACCGCAGCGGTGCCGGTCATGCGGCTTCAGCTCTTATCCGACCTGCATGTCGACCTCGCTGACACCGGCCGGCTGCAGCTTGTACCCGGCGCCGACCTCGTCGTAGTGGCCGGCGACACGTGCCAGGGGGCGGTCGCCGCCTTCGCCTACCTCCGCCAGCACATCCCGGCGCCGATCCCGATCGTCATGGTGATGGGCAATCACGAGTACTACGGCGCGGTCCTGCAAGACGAGCTTGCCCGCGCCCGCGCTGCCGCCCAGAGTTTCGATATCACCCTCTTGGAGAACGACGCCGTCGTGATCGGCGGCGTGCGTATTCTCGGGTGCACGCTCTGGACGAACTACCGCTTGTTCGGCGCAGGGCATCGCCCAGTCGCCATGGCGGCCGCGCGCAGGGTGATGAACGATCATCGCCGGATCGCCGGCGCACACCTGCCGGCATGGCAGCCCTTCCTGCCCGCCGATGCCGCCGACCTGCACGCGGGCTCGGTCCGGTTCATCGCCGATACCCTCGCCATGCCGCACGATGGCCCAAGCATCGTCGTGACGCACCACGCTCCGCATCCAGAAGGCATCGCACCGCGCTTCGGACGCGATCCGGTCAGCGCTGCCTTCGCCAGCGACCTCTCGGACCTCATCGCCGCGGGGGGCCCCGAGCTTTGGCTCAGCGGCCATACCCATCACCCCATCAATCTGATGATCGGGCGCACCCGCCTCGTCTCGAATCCACACGGGTACGGAGACGAGTGCAAGGCCTTCGACCCCGCCCTCGTCATCGAGATCCCGATCACCCGCAGCAAGGAGAACCGGCCATGAGCATGCATTCTGACATGGCGACGCACGCGTGTGTAGCGGCGACGATCCCGGCCTCGGGTGACGTCGACGAGATCGAGGCCACAACCCGGAGCTCGACAGCGGCCGAACGCGAAGTTGTCGCGATGACAATCGACATGCTCGTCCGCGATCTCCCGGACGAAACTGACGTCGAAGCCAAGGAGGCCGATGCTGAGGCGGACGAATCCGGCGCGGGTGACGGCGGCGTGGGCGGCCGACGCCCGGACAGGCGAGGTGTCCGCAGGTTCGAGGGCCTAGTCGACCCGACCAGCCTCTTGGCTCAGATGGCCGTCAACACCGTCTTGCCGCTGCGCGTCTTCCGGTCTTTGCGCGAAGCTAAGCCCGTGGTGGTGGTGGTTGCGGTGCCGAGCAGCAGCTGGGTCGGACCGGTCGAGGCGGTGATCGCCCGGGTCAGCGGCCATAAGGCCACCTGCATCGCCAAGGTGAACCGGCCGCGCGCCTCCCCCACGCCGGACCCCGACGTCGATGCCGCTGAGCGTATCGCCGGAGGCCGACCCGTCGTAGCGATCACGCCGGATCGCGAATGGGTCGCCCCGGTGCTACTTGCCGCGGCCGACGCGCACATCGACGTGCCGCCGCTCGATGCCGACCTCGTCAACCGAGCCATCGGCATGTGGTGTGGGCGGCGACCGCGCCGGGCGCTCGAGCCTAAGGATCTCGCCGGCCTCGACCTACCCGACGTCGCCGCCGCCCTACGGCCGGGCGCGGCTCCGGCCGATTGCGTCGCACGCATTCGCAGGGCGAGCGACGCGCGCGTTGGCCTGACTGACGGCGAGGCGGTGACGCCGCTCGACCGTCTGACTGGCTACGGCGAAGCCCACGTCTGGGCGATGCGGACTGCGGTTGACATCGCCCGGGTGCGCCGCGGCGAGATGAAGGCCCAGCTGCTGGAAGGGGCAGTACTTCACGGGCCGCCTGGGACGGGCAAGTCGACGCTTGCGCGCTCCCTCGCCCAGGAAGCGGGGGTCATCTTTGGAGAGACGAGTGTTGGCGAATGGTTCGCCAATGGCTCCGGCTTTCTGGACAGCGTGATCAAGCAGATCTCTACTTTCTGCGATCGACTCGAGATCGCGGCCAGGCAACAGGGATGTGCGGTCGGTTTCATCGACGAACTTGATGCACTACCAAATAGATCACGCCTGGATGATCGCGGATCGTCATGGTGGTTACCCGCGATCACCTTCTGTCTGCTCAGATTCGAGCAACTGCGCCGGGCGGGCGTGGTGCTGGTCGCGGCCACAAATGACATCACGCGCATCGATCCCGCCCTACTCAGACCGGGACGATTCGATCGGTCGTTCCTGATCGGTCCACCGGATGAGGCCGGCCGCCTCGGTATCCTACGCGTTCATCTCGAAACCGACCTGTTGGATGCCGATCTCTCGCCCGTCGCGCGCCTGAGCCATGGGATGACCGGCGCGATCCTGGCCGGCGCAGTGCGGGCCGCCCGGCGCCGGGCGCAGGTGGCCGGGCGCGCTATGAACCGGGACGACTTGATGGCCGAGATCGCCCCGGCCGATCCTCGCTCGGCGGAACAGCTTCGCGCCGTGGCGCTTCATGAGGCCGGTCACGCCGTCGTCGCGATCAGGCTGGGCTTTTCGGTGATCCAGGTCTCGATCGAGGCCGGGGGGCGGCACGGCGGCTCGACCGTCGTCAGCATTGCGGATCGCTCGCCAGATCGCGCCGCGATCGAGCGACAAGTGGTCGGCCTACTCGCCGGGCGTGCCGCTGATGGAATCATCGGCGACGGTGTCGATGCAGGGGCCGCCTTCGACCTTCGCGATGCGACCCGGCAGCTCTCGGCCCTGCATGGAAGTTTCGGCCTCGGTGAGACCCTGCGCGCTGTGGTCGGCCAGCAGGACGCGGCCCTGCTGTTGCGCGAGGATCCCGCGATGGCGGCGCGGGTTGAGGCCGACTTGCACCGGCTTCAACTCGCGGCAGAAGACCTCGTCCGAGCTGATCGTGTGGCGGTGCTGGCCCTCGTCGAGGTTCTGCTCGCCCGCCGGGTGATGACCGGCGCCGAGATCGCAGAGATCGCCGCCGCGCACAAGCCGCGCATCCGGGTCCGCGCCGGCCATCGCATCGTAGTGAAGTCTCAGCATCACGACGGCATCGGATCCTGACCTGCCGCACCGAATCCGTCACCACTGCGCCGTGAATTACCCGGCCGACCGTGCCGCGTCATCGACCCGATGAGGAACCCTGCAATGCCGAGAACTGACCTCGAACTTTACCTGACGCTGGAGGATGCCGTGTGCATCGAGAACGCGCTGGTCGACTTCGAACGCCTCACCGCCGGCGAGGCCCCCGACCGACATGCGCTCGCTGCCGCGCCACTGCTCACCCAGTGGCGGCGCACGATGGTCCCAGCGATCGAGCCGGCGCTGATCGGGCGGGTGAGCGATCACCCGAAGCTTGCCGGTGAACGGTATGCGGTGACCTCGCGATTGCTGTTGCTCGATCAGACCGCCGGCTGGGCCCGGACGCTGACCCGGACTTACCGGCTCGGGCATCCGGCAGACTGAGCCTTTCCTCGCCAGCCCGACCGTTCTGCCGCTCCCGTGCTGCACGGTCGCCGGCGAGCCATCACGATCATCCAATTCCGTCCGGCGCGCATCTCATAGCATCGCGATCCATGGCCAATGAAGGAGATGTTCATGTCTACAACCGTCGTGGTGTTCGATTTGGAAACGGCGCCCGATCTCGCCGCTGTCGCGCGGGTGCACGGCCTCGATCGCGGGGACGCGGACGCGGCTCGCGACAAGCTCGGCACCGGCTTCCCGAAGCTGATCTATCATTCCATCGTTTGCATCGGCGCGCTGATCGCCACTCGCGAGGATGGCGCCTACCGGGTGCGGGCACTGGGCGCTCCGCATGTCGGCGAACGATCAGAGGGCAGGCTCATCGCCGACTTCGCGGCCAAGCTCGATCAGCTGCGGCCGCAGCTCGTGTCCTTCAACGGCCACGGCTTTGACCTGCCGACGTTGCGCTACCGCGCGATGATCAACGGCGTCGCCGCACCGGGCCTGACCTGCCGCCCATATTACCGCCGCTACGATGAATCTGCTCTCGATCTTTGCGATCTTCTCGGCAATTTCGACGCCCGCGCTAAGGTAGGTCTCGACGTCCTGTGTCGCGCCCTCAACCTGCCGGGCAAGCCGGAGAGCATCGACGGTGGCCGCGTCGCCGACTTCGTCGCGGCCGGACGCCTGGCGGAGGTCGCCGCCTACTGTGTCTCGGACGTGTGCTCGACCTACCGCCTGTTCCTCGCCTACGAGAAGTTGCGCGGTGCCCTGGATCCAGACGGGCATACCCGCAGTAGCGCCGACCTCGAACGCTTCGTCGCAGCGTCCGCCGCCGAGCACATCGATACGGCGATCGCGCCCCGCAGCAGATCAGAGGGTGCGCCGACCTGCTGCCCAGCCTGACCGATGCGAATTCGCATTTGGCTCCCGCCAAACCCCACATCGCCCGCTATCCGTACCGCGCTCGCGTCGCGTGCCGGAGTGTGGGCAGACGCCGTCGAGGTTCGCATGCCCCAGACCTGGTTCACCAGCGACACGCATTTCGGGCACACAAACGTCATCGCGTACAGCGACCGGCCCTTCCTAGACATCCGAGAGCACGACGAGGCGTTGATCGCCGCCTGGAACGCTCGGGTCGCCAGCTCCGATGAGATCTGGCACCTCGGTGACTTCGCGCTCGGCCTGGACGCTACCGCCCTCGCGCGGGTCTTCCGGCGTCTTCACGGGCGCAAGCACCTGATCGTAGGGAACCACGACGCGAGGGCGGTGCTGCGTCTGCCGTGGTCCTCACCGCCGAGGCAGATGCGCGAGATCGTCGTTGAGGACCGCCGGGTGGTACTGTGCCACTACGCGATGCGCTCGTGGCGACGAATCCACAGGGGGGCCGTGCACCTCTACGGCCACACCCATGCGACCATCACCGGAACGCGACATTCTGAAGATGCGGGCGTCGATGCCTGGGACTACGCACCCACCCGGTTGCCCGACCTGCTCGACCGCATGGCGTGCAACAGCAAGCTGGAGGACGAGCTCGAGGGCGCAGCGGTAGGGTTCAAGACAGGAAGTTAGGCCGAATCAGCAGCAGACGAGCTGCCGATTCATTGGCGAAACGCAGCAGAGCCAACCTTCATGAAAGGCGCGACCAACCGCACCAGGAATATCTCTAGCAAATTAGACGTCGTCCTCAGGTCGTCCTTTCTATGAAGCAGCAATAAGCGTAAGCTCCTAAATCATTGATTTCACTGGCGACCCCGGTTGGGCTCGAACCAACGACCTGCCGCTTAGAAGGCGGCTGCTCTATCCAGCTGAGCTACGGAGTCTGGGTGCCAGCGTGCCCAGAAGCCACGGGCTTGGCCGAGGGTCAAGCGTCTGCGTGACGGACCCGGTCGCGGCGTGGCAGGCGCCACCTGGCGTTGCCCGAGGGCGGCATGGCGGGGTTGCGGCGCGGGGCGGATCCGGACAGGCCGGGGCGCTGTTCATGCCGGGGTGCTGCCCCCGCACAGGAGTCCGAGGTTGCCTGGCCCGAATCCGTCCGCATCGTCCCCCGACCGCGCCCGGCGCCGCCGGGCCGCCGGCCGGGGCAGCCTCGCCCGGCCCGGGGCGGATCTGCGGCGCCTGCCCACCGGCCTCGACCTGCGCAACGTCCGGCTGGTCGAGGGCGTGCGCGCCGCCTTCGCGTTCGGCGTCGTCATCCTGATCAACATCTGGGTGCAATGGCCGCCGCTGCTGACCATGGCGCTGGCCGCGAACCTCGCCTGCTTCTGCGACAATGGCGGGCCGATGCGGGTGCGCCTGCGGGTGCTCACCGCCTTCTCGCTGCTCGGTGGCCTGCTCTGGGCGGGTCTCGGCCTGCTGCAGCCCCTGGGGCTGCCGGTGGTGGTGCCGGTCTCCTGCGCGCTGATCTTCGCGTGCTCCTACGTCCGGGTCTGGAGCGTGCAGGCGCAATCGGCCGGGAACGTGCTGGTGGTCGTGCTGTGCATCGCCCTCGACCGGCCGCTCACCTGGGAGCAGGCCGGGATCGTGGCGCTGATGTTCGCGGCCGGCGGCCTCTGGGCGACGCTGCTCGCCCTGGTGATCTGGCGCCTGCACCCGTACCGGCCGGCGCACCGCGCGGTGGCCGAGGTCTGGCACGGCCTCGCGCGGCTCTGCGGCGATCTCGAGCGGCTCGTCGCCCTGACCGATCCCGACGCGGACGCGTTCGACGGCCATGCGCGGGGCCACAGGCGCGGCGTGCGCGCGAGCATCGAGACGGCCCGGGCCATGATCCTCGACCTCGCCCGCTCCCGCGAGCGCGTCTCCGAGCGCACCGCCCAGGCGCTGCTGCGCCTGGAGAGCGCCGAGCAGATCTTCTCCGCGCTGATCGCGGTGGCGGAGCTGATCGAGAGCCGGCCCGCGCCCAGCCGGCGGGCCCTCACCAAGACCTTCCTGCGGCGGCTGCGGCCGCTGCTCGTCACTATCGCCCGGGCGATCCGCGACGATGCCAGCCTCGACCTCGCCCGGCTGGAACTGTCCATCGCCCGGGCCGCGGAGGGCCTGTCGGAGGATCCGACCCTGGCGCGGCTGGCCGAGCGGATCGTCGGGCGCGTGCGGATCGGCGCCAAGCTCTCGACGCCGGAGGGCTACCGGCCGGGCGGCACCCTCACGGACGGCCGGAGCCTCGACCGCTGGACCCGCTATGTCGAGCCGCTGCGGCAGAACTTCACCCTCGCCTCGCCGAACCTCCGGCACGCCCTGCGGGCCACGGCGGTCGCGGCGCCGGCGCTCGCCGCCACCCTGACCTATGCCGGCGCGTTCACCCATTGGCTGGTGATGACCGTGGTGCTGACCATGCAGCCGTTCTACGCGGCGACCTGGCAGCGGGCGCTGGAGCGGATCGGCGGCACGGTGCTGGGCGGCGTGGCGGGCGCGGTGCTGGCCTATTACGCCACGACCCCGCTGGTGGAAGCCGGGCTGATCCTCGTGCTCAGTGTGGTCGGCTTCGCCGCGCGCCAGATCTCCTACGGCTTCTTCGTCACCTGCCTGACCCCGCTGGTGGTGCTGCTGGTCGAGCTGCTGGAGCCCGGCCACAGCTCCTGGGAGATCGTCGGCATGCGCGCCGGCTTCACGGTGCTCGGCGGGCTGATCGCGGTGGCGAGTTGCCTGGTGCTCTGGCCGATCTGGGAGCCGGACCAGGTCCGCCAGGAATTGCGGCGGGCCTTGAAGGCCCATGCCGACTTCGCCGAGGCGGTGCTGCTCGCCGCCTCCGGCGAGGCCCGCGACGCCGCAGTGCTCGCCCGCGCCCGGGCGTCCGGCCTCGCCCTCAACGACCTGGAGGCGGCCCTGTCGCGCGCCCTGCAGCAGCCCCGGGCCGGCGGCCATCCGGAGGTGGAGGCCGCCATGGTGGCGGACGCGACCCTGCGCCGGATCAGCGCCCGGCTCACGGTGCTGCGCCACGCCCCCGAGGCGGCCGCCCCGGAGGCGGAAGCCTGGCGCACCTGGATCGCCGCCACCCTGGGGGCGCTGGGCGCAGATCGGCCGCTACCGACCCGGCCCGATCTCGACCGGGGGCAATCCCTCGCCCGGCTGGTGAGTCAGGTCGATCTCTTGAGCGGGACGCTGCGCCCGGGAGAGCTGCGCGCGCTCGAGGGCGCGGGGCCGGAGGCCGATGCCGTCGCAGGCGAGGGTCGGGCCGTCCCGGCGGCCTGACCCGAGGCAGGCCCGCGGGCCGCGCGCCAGCTCAGTATCGCGGCAGGGCGTTGGCCGGGCCGCCGGCATGCGGGCCGGCATAGCGGTAGGCGGAGGCCCGCATCGTCTGAGCCCGATCCTGCTGCGAGACGCCCGCATTCCCGATCCAGCCGGAATAGGCCGAGGCCGGATAGGGCGAATGCTTCGAATCCATCCCCTGCGCGAGGGCCGGCGAGGCGGCCGCGGCGACCAGGGCGGCGGCGGCGAGCATGCGACGGGTCATGATGATCTCCTGTTGTCTGCGTCCGACTTCGACGAGACGTCATCCGGTCAACCGGGCCGGGTGAGGAAGATCGTCGGTGCGGCGGTCTTGATCGCTCGGGCTGTGCTTGGCCGATGATGACCTCTCAACCGGGATGGTCTGCCTCCCGTTCGACCGATGCCGTGCGCTGGCGCACGATCGGTGCGGGCTCGGCTCCGAATGCCTGATACCGGTCCAGGAAGGCTGGGCCCGGCGACGCTGGTCCCGGGCTCGGAGCGGGGATGCGCCGCGCGCGGAAGCGTGCCAGAGACCGCCCCGAAAGGGATGCGCCGAGGGAAGGCCCATGACCGGGAGCGCGCCAGGGACTCTGCCATGCGGTTGATCGTCGGCCTCGGAAACCCGGGTTCGCGCTACGCGAACAACCGGCACAATATCGGCTTCCTGGCCATCGACGCGATCGCCCGCCAGCACCGGGCGAGCCCGTTCCGGCACCGCTTCCAGGGCGAGGCTGCCGAGGTCGTGCTGGGCACCGAGCGGGCGATCCTGCTCAAGCCCTCGACCTTCATGAACGAGTCCGGGCGCTCGGTCTCGGAGGCGCAGCGCTTCTACAAGATCCCCTTGAGCGACGTGATCGTGCTGCACGACGAGCTCGACCTCGCCCCGGCCAAGCTCCGGGTAAAGCTCGGCGGCGGCAATGCCGGGCATAACGGCCTGCGCTCGATCACCGCCCAATGCGGCAACGAGTATCGCCGGGTCCGGCTCGGCATCGGCCATCCCGGCGACAAGGCGCTGGTGCACGCTTACGTGCTCAACGATTTCGGCAAGGCCGAGCTGCCCTGGGTCGAGGATCTCTGCCACGCGGTCGCCGACCACGCCGCGCTGCTGGCGGCGGGCGAGGATGCGAGCTTCCAGAACAAGGTTCATCTCGCCATGGCCGGCCGGGGCTGGGACGCGGTGAAGACGCTGGGTTCCAAAAATTGACACGAAAACACGAGGACACGATATAGGCGGCGGAGGCTGCGATGAAGAACGTCACCGTGACGATGAGCGAGGCCCTGCTGCAGCGGGCGCGTGTCGCCGCCGCGCGCGACGGCAAGAGCCTATCGCGTTTCGTCGCCGAGGCCGTCGAGCAGCGCGTCGGCCGGCCGCTGACGCAGCGGGAGGCGCTCGAACGCTTCCTGGCCGGGCCTCTCATGAATCTGACGGACGAGAACGGCAAAGCACCGTCGCGCGATGAACTTTACGATTGAGCCGATCTTCATCGACACGAACGTGCTGGTTTACGCACGCGACAAACGAAATGCCGACAAGCGCGAGCGCGCACGGACGTGGCTGGCTGCCATCACCGACCTGGGCTGCGCCCGCACGAATCTGCAAGTTCTCAACGAACTTACGCGATGGATTCTCAAGAACGAGCTGGGGCGCTCGCTGCGCGACGTTCAGGACGAAGTCGAGACGATCGGGGCCTGGGGAGCGCGCCCAATCGATCAAGATGACACCGAACTGGCATGGCTCGTCCGCGAGAATCTCGGCTATCAGTGGTTCGATTGCCTCCTGGTAGCCGCGGCCCAGCTCGCCGGATGCCGATACTTTCTGACCGAGGATATGGCACACGGCGCCGTGTTCGAGGGCCTGACCCTCATCAACCCTTTCCGCGCGTCGCCCGGCGACGTGCTTCAACGGAACTGAGTCCATGGGCTTCAAATGCGGCATCGTCGGCCTGCCGAACGTCGGCAAGTCGACCCTGTTCAACGCGCTGACGCAGACGGCGGCCGCGCAGGCGGCGAACTATCCGTTCTGCACCATCGAGCCGAATGTCGGCGAGGTGGCGGTGCCGGATCCGCGCCTGGACGACCTCGTCCGGATCGCGAGCTCGAAGGAAAAGATCCCGACGCGGCTGACCTTCGTGGACATTGCCGGGCTGGTACGCGGCGCCTCCAAGGGCGAGGGCCTGGGCAATCAGTTCCTGGCCAACATCCGTGAGGTCGACGCCATCGCCCATGTGGTCCGCTGCTTCACCGATGGCGACGTCACCCATGTCGAGGGCAAGGTCGACCCGGCCGCCGATATCGAGACCATCGAGACCGAGCTGATGCTGGCCGATCTCGACAGCCTGGAGCGTCGGGCCGTCGCCCTGGAGAAGAAGGCCAAGGGCGCCGACAAGGAGGCCAAGGAGACCCTCGACCTCGTCAACCGCGCCCTGCCGCTGCTGCGCGAGGGCAAGCCGGCCCGCCTCGTCGAGCGCAAGCCGGACGAGGAGAAGCTGTTCCAGTCGCTGGGGCTGATGACCGCCAAGCCGGTCCTCTACGTCTGCAACGTCGACGAGGGCGATGCCGACAAGGGCAACGCCTATTCGGACGCGGTGTTCGCCCGGGCCAAGGCCGAGGGCGCCATCGCCGTGGTGGTCTCGGCCAAGATCGAGAGCGAGATCGCCGTGATGCCGGAGGCCGACCAGGCCGAATTCCTGGAAGCCGTGGGTCTGACCGAGCCCGGCCTCAACCGGGTGATCCGCGCCGGCTACGACCTCTTGGGCCTCGTGACCTACTTCACGGTCGGACCCAAGGAGGCCCGGGCCTGGACGATCACCAAGGGCACCCGCGCGCCCGGCGCCGCCGGGGTGATCCACTCGGATTTCGAGAAGGGCTTCATCCGCGCCGAGACTATCGCGTTCACGGACTACACGACGCTCGGCGGCGAATCCGGCGCCCGGGACGCCGGCAAGCTGCGGCTCGAGGGCAAGGAGTACGTGGTGCAGGACGGCGACGTGCTGCATTTCCGCTTCGCCAACTGAGGCCCTCCCCCTGACGCACTGGACGAGGCTGCCATGCCGGACCCCGCGGTCGAGGACTTTTCCGTCGGCGACGTCATCGTCGGCGAGCCCCTGACGGTCACCCGCGACGCCATCGTCGGCTTCGCGCGGGCCTTCGACTTCCAGCCGTTCCACCTCGACGAGGCGGCCGCGCAAGGCACCTTCGCGGGGCGGCTGATCGGGTCGGGCTGGCACACGGCGGCGCTGGGGATGCGGCTGCTGCAGCAGGGGCCGTTCCGGGGCGGCTCGTCGCTGGGCGCGCCCGGGATCGACGAGCTGCGCTGGCTGGCGCCGGTCCTGCCCGGGGATGCCCTGACGCTGACCTTCCGGGTCGTGGGGATGCGGGATTCGGCCTCGAAGCCGGGGCTCGGCTTCGTGACCGCGGAGGTCGCCCTCGGCAACCCGCGCGGCGAGACGGTGCTGACCCAGCGCTTCACCTTCATGCTGGCCCGAAGCGGCACCGATCCCCTGCCGCCCCGCCCCGTGGAGATCGGCGAACCCGGGCCGGTCGAGGAGCCGGAGGATGCCGAGATCCTGCCGTTCCTGCGGGATGCCGAGATCGGCTGGGTCCGCGACCTCGGCGCCTATCCGTTCAGCGCCGCGGCGATCGTGGCCTTCGCCGAGGCCTACGACCCGCAGGCGTTCCACCTCGACGAGGCCGCGGCCCGGCGCAGCCATTTCGGCGGCCTGTGCGCCTCCGGCTGGCACACCGCCGCCGCCTACATGAACCGCCTGCTCACCACCCGCGCCCGCGACGCCGCCCACACGGCGACCCGCGGCCCCGTCCCGGAAGCCGGCCCCTCCCCGGGCTTCAAGAACCTGCGCTGGCTCAAACCCGTCTATGCGGGCGACACGGTCCGGTTCAGCACGAAGCTCACCGACAAGCGCGCCTCCGCCTCCCGCCCCGGCTGGGGCCTGGCGTTTGCCCGCAACACGGGCGTGAACCAGCGCGGCGAGCCGGTCTTCGCGTTCGACAGCGCGGTGTTCCATCGCTGGGAGCCGTGAGGCGCAGCGGTTCCCGCCCCCGTGCGTTGTCGCGACGGACACGGACGGGATCCCGCGCACATGTATCAGAAGAAGCTCGGCAATACGGGGCTGTTCGTCTCGGAACTCTGCCTCGGCACGATGACCTTCGGCGGCGGCGGCGGGATGTGGCGCCAGATCGGTGCCCTCGATCAGGTGGAGGCCGGGCGTCTCGTCGGGCGGGCGATCGATGCCGGCATCAACTTCATCGACACGGCCGATGTCTACGCGGAGGGTCTCTCGGAGGAGATCACCGGGCAGGCCCTGCGCGACCTCAAGGTCTCGCGCGACAGCATCGTCGTGGCCACCAAGGGCTACGGACCGATGGGAGCGGGCGCCAATGCCCGCGGCGCCTCACGCCTGCACCTGATCGACGCCTGCAAGGCGAGCCTGAAGCGGCTGCAGCTCGACCATATCGACCTCTATCAGGTCCATGGCTTCGATCCGGCGACCCCGATCGAGGAGACGATGCGGGCCCTCGACATCCTCGTGCAGCACGGCCACGTGCGTTATGTCGGCGTCTCGAACTGGGCGGCGTGGCAGATCGTCAAAGCGCTCGGGATCAGCGAGCGGGCCGGGCTCGCCCGCTTCGAGACCCTGCAGGCCTACTATTCCATCGCGGGCCGCGACCTGGAGCGGGAGATCGTTCCGATGCTGCGCTCCGAGGCTCTCGGGTTGCTGGTCTGGAGCCCGCTCGCAGGCGGCCTGCTCAGCGGCAAGTATTCCGGCGGATCGGGAGAGGGCCGGCGCGCGAGCTTCGATTTCCCGCCGGTCGACGGCCCGCGCGCCGAAGCCTGTATCGCCGCCATGCGCCCGGTGGCGGAGAGCCGCGGTGTCTCGGTGGCCCAGGTGGCGCTTGCCTGGCTCCTGCACCGCAAGGCGGTGACCAGCGTCATCGTGGGCGCCAAGCGCCTCGATCAGCTCGAGGACAACATCGCCGCGACGAAGCTCCAGCTCACCGCCGAGGAGCTCGATACCCTCGACGCGGTGAGCGCCCTGCCGACCGAGTATCCGGGCTGGATGTTCGAGCGCCAGAGCGCCCGGGCTCAGCAGCTCGTCGAGTCCGGCCGGCCCGGCGCGCGATGAGGTTGCTCAGGCCGCCGTCCGACGCTCATCGTGCGCGTCGTACGGCAGCCCCAACCGCGTTCTGGCATCATTCTGGCCGATCCTGCTAAGGTGTGGTGGGAGATCGGCCCATGACGGATCTACTGGACAAAGCGGTGGCGGCCGTTCGTCGGATGTCCGCCGCCGAACAGGATACCATCGCCCAGGCCATGCTCAGCCTGGCGCAGATCGCTGAGCCCCTCGACGTCGAGCCGGAGCATAGGGCCGCCGTCACGGCCGGCCTGGAGCAGGCTGATCGCGGCGCGTTCGTAGAGGGTGAGGCGAACGAGATCATTGCGGCGGCCTTCGCACGGGTGCGCGATGCACCATGAGGCTACGCCTCACTCCGCAAGCCCAATCCGATGTGGAAGCGATCGCAGCCTATCTGGAGGCTCGCAATCCGCGCGGCGCACTGCAGTCGAGACAGCCATCCAGGCCGCGCTCGTGCTCATCGGCCGCTATCCCGAGATCGGCCCAATGGGGCGTCGCCGTGTCCGTCGTTTCGCCCTGCCCCGCTATCCGTATCTGATCTTCTACCGTCTGGACGCATCGGCGGATGCCATCGCGATCCTCGCGATCCGGCATGCATCCAGGAAGCCGGGCGGCCTGTCCTAGAGCACGACACGGCGGCAGCCCGCCCCCTGTGATGGTCAAGGTGAGGGGCTGAGCCCACGGGCCTTCCGGCCTCCCCTCACGCCGCCTTCCGGCGCTCCGGATACAGCCCGTACAGCCCCTCCTCGCTGGCCGCGCAGATGCCGCGCTCGGTGATGATCCCGGTCACCAGGCGGGCCGGGGTCACGTCGAAGGCCGGGTTGGCCACCGGGCTGCCCGGGGAGACCACCTCGATCGTGGCGAAGCCGCCGTCAGGGAGCCGGCCGGTCATGTGGGTGACCTCGCGGCCGTCCCGCTCCTCGATCGGGATCTCCTTGACGCCGTCGTGGAGCGTCCAGTCGATCGTCGAGAACGGCAGGGCCGCGTAGAACGGCACGCGGTTGTCGTGGGCGGCGAGCGCCTTCAGGTAGGTGCCGATCTTGTTGCAGACGTCTCCGCTCGCCGTGGTCCGGTCCGAGCCGACGATGCACAGGTCGACCCCGCCATGCTGCATCAGGTGGCCGCCGGCATTGTCGGCGATCACCGTGTGCGGCACGCCGTGGCCGTGGAGCTCGAAGGCGGTGAGCGCCGCGCCCTGGCTGCGCGGCCGGGTCTCGTCCACCAGAACGTGCACCGGCACGCCGCGCTCGTGGGCGGCGTAGATCGGCGCCAGGGCGGTGCCCCAATCCACGGTGGCGAGCCAGCCGGCGTTGCAATGGGTCAGCACCGTGACCGGCCGCCCGCCATGGGCCGCGTGCAGGTCGGCGATGATCTGGCCGCCATGGGCGCCGATGGAGCGGCAGCTCGCCACATCCTCCTCGGCGATGCGGCCGGCCTCCGCGAAGGCGCGCACGAAGCGCTCGGCCGGCTGGATCTGCCGCAGGTTGCCGGCGACCCGGTCGAGCGCCCAGCGCAGGTTGATCGCCGTCGGGCGGGTCGCGGCCAGCACCGCCACCGCCCGGTCGATCCCCTCCATCGAGGGATCGGCCCGCATCGCCAGCGCCAGCCCGTAGGCCGCGGTGACCCCGATCAGGGGGGCGCCGCGCACGATCATGGTGCGGATCGCCAGGGCGGCGTCGTCGAGGGTGGCGAGCCGCTTCAACTCGAATGCGAAGGGCAGGCGTGTCTGGTCGATCACCTGGACGCTGACGCCGTCCGGGTCCGGGAAGATGGTGCGATAGGGTGTGCCGTCGATATTCATGGCGGTTTCTGTGCCATAGCGGGGCGGTTTTTGCACCACCCTCGCCTGCTCCCGCGCGATCCCGGTGGGCGCCGGGTCAGGCTTCCTCAACCTTAGCAGGTCGTTAAGGCCGGCATGACTAGCCTCGGGCGAGAGTCCCCCGTTCGCGTCCGGTCCCGCATGCGCTCGCTTCGCCGTCCCGCGTCGCCCTACGACACCTACGTCGACAGCGTTCGCCCCTTCTTGGGCAAGCGCCTGACGGAGCTCGGAGGGCTCGTCCTGTTCACCGGTGCGGTCGCATTGACCGTGGCGCTCGCTACGTGGTCGATCGACGACCCGAGCCTGAACCACGCCACCGACCATCCGGCCCACAACGTGCTCGGCCAGCCGGGTGCCGTCGTGGCCGATCTCGCCATGCAGATCCTCGGGCTCGGCGCCCTCGCCTTCGTGCTGCCGCCCGTGCTCTGGGGCGTGCGGCTGATGCGCGAGCGCGACCTGCCGCAGGGCGGCATGCGCCTGGCGCTGTGGATCATCGGCTTCTGCGCCGCGAGTGCGGTGGCGAGCGCCCTGCCCCCCACCGCCCGCTGGCCGCTCCCGACCGGGCTCGGCGGCGTCGCCGGGGACGGCCTGCTGTCGATGGCCCGGGTGATCGTCGGGGCGGTCTCATCCGCGGCAGCCCATCTCGTCGGCTTCGTCTACGCCGCGGTGGCGATCCTCAGCCTGACCGGCGCCTGCCGGTTCGGGGCCGTCGAGGAGGATTCCTTCCACGACGAGCCCTATCCCGCCCGGCATCAACCCGCCCGCGGCCGCGCCTCCGGCCGCGACGAGCGCGAGGATGCGGACGAGCCGAGCCTCGGCCTCGTCGGCATCGGCGCCCTCGCCCAGGGCCTGATGCGGATGCGCGTCGCCCTGGCGCGGCGGGTCGACGCCTGGCGGACCGGCCGGGTCGAGCCGTTCGACAGCGCCTCGCCGGCCCTGGCGGCCCGGCGCGCCTTCACGGATGCCGACCTGCCCTGGGCCGAGCATCTGCCCGAGGCGCCGCAAGCGGGCGCCGAGCGGCGCGAGCCGGTGTTCGAGTCCCTCGACGAGCCGGTCGCGGCGCCCGCCCGCCGGGTTGCCCTGCCCCCGGAGGACGACGAGCCGGACGCGTTCGAGGCCCCGCCCCGGCCGGCGCCGGCGCGCGCCCCGGAGCCGACCGCCTCGCGTGTCGCCCCGCCGGCCGCCGCGCCGGTCCCGGCCCGCCGAGCGCCCGCGCCGCAGATGCGGCCGGAGGATTACGCCCTGCCGGCCCTCGACCTGCTGGCTGCGCCACGCGGCCCCTCGCCTGCGAGCCAGGTCTCGGCCGACGCCCTGGAGCAGAACGCGACCTTGCTCGAGGCGACGCTCGGCGATTTCGGCGTGCGCGGCGACATCCTGGCGGTGCGTCCCGGCCCGGTCGTGACCCTCTACGAGCTGGAGCCGGCGCCCGGCACCAAGTCCAGCCGCGTGATCGCGCTGGCCGACGACATCGCCCGCTCGATGTCGGCGGTCTCCGCCCGCGTCGCCGTGGTCCCCGGCCGCAACGCCATCGGCATCGAATTGCCGAACGCCAAGCGCGAGACGGTGTTTCTGCGCGAGCTCCTGGCCTCCACGGACTTCGCCGAGAGCAAGCACAAGCTCGCCTTGTGCCTGGGCAAGAACATCGGCGGCGAACCGATCATCGCCGACCTCGCCCGGATGCCGCACCTCTTGGTCGCCGGCACCACCGGCTCGGGCAAGTCGGTGGCGATCAACACCATGATCCTCAGCCTGCTCTACCGGCTCAAGCCGGAGGAGTGCCGGCTGATCATGGTCGATCCCAAGATGCTGGAGCTGTCGGTCTACGACGGCATCCCGCACCTGCTCTCCCCGGTCGTGACCGACCCGAAGAAGGCGGTGATCGCCCTCAAATGGGCGGTGCGCGAGATGGAGGAGCGCTACAAGAAGATGTCCAAGATCGCGGTGCGGAACATCGACGGCTACAACGCCCGCGTGGCGGAGGCCGCCGCCCGCGGCGAGGTTCTGACCCGGACCGTGCAGACCGGCTTCGACCGGCAGACCGGCGAGGCGATCTACGAGGACGAGGCCATGGACCTCGCCCCCCTCCCCTACATCGTGATCGTGGTCGACGAGATGGCCGACCTGATGATGGTGGCCGGCAAGGATATCGAGGGCGCGATCCAGCGCCTCGCCCAGATGGCGCGGGCAGCGGGCATCCACCTGATCATGGCGACGCAGCGCCCGTCGGTGGACGTGATCACCGGCACGATCAAGGCGAACTTCCCGACCCGGATCTCCTTCCAGGTCACCAGCAAGATCGACAGCCGCACGATCCTGGGCGAGATGGGCGCCGAGCAGTTGCTCGGTCAGGGCGACATGCTGTTCATGGCCGGCGGCGGCCGGACGACCCGGGTGCACGGGCCGTTCTGCTCGGACAGCGAGGTCGAGAGCGTGGTCGCCCACCTCAAGCGCCAGGGCCGGCCGAGCTACCTCGACGCCGTTACCGCCGACGACGAGGAGGGGGCCCCCGAGAAGGGCGCCCAAGGGAACGGCAAGGGCGGCAAGGCCGGCGCGGCCGAGTTGGAGCTCGACGGCGCCGTGTTCGACCAGGGCTCCTTCGGCGAGACCGGGGGCGACCTATACGACCAGGCCGTGCAGGTGGTTCTGCGCGACCAGAAGGCCTCGACCAGCTACATCCAGCGCCGCCTCCAGATCGGCTACAACCGCGCCGCCTCCCTGATGGAACGGATGGAGACCGAGGGCATCGTCGGCCCGGCCAACCACGCCGGCAAGCGCGAGATCCTGCTGGAGGATGCCGCCGGGTGAGGCGGGCGACACGGGTTTGAGGCGGGTTTGCGCGGCCCGGTCGCGGACGGGGGTGGGGGCGAAGCGGCCCCCGCCCGCGGGTCATGATCTTGGGTCGGGTATCCGGCCGTTCCCGTTCCAGCCGCCGGAGCGGGCGACGATCCAGGATAGCACCGCCTCTCCGCGTGTGCCGGGAACAGGGCCCCTCCCCCGACGCGTCGGAACGCCTGGAACCGGACTCGGCCGTAGACCGTGGGAACACGGAGGGCGCGCGTCCTGTTCGGACAGCGCGCCCTCCGAAGCCTCGGTCTGTCGGGAGCCTCGGCCTGAAAGTCTACTTCGGCACGAACGCCCAGTAATCCAGGTCGAGGATCACGGCCGGGTCGTAGCCCTCGCCCGCCCGGTCCGGGAAAGCACCGCAGGCCTGGTTCTTGGTGGCCACCGTGCGCAGGCGCAGGAGGCCGACATCGTCGCGGCCGACATCGGCGGCGGCCAGGACCTCACTCCAGGCATAGACCGTGTCGCCGGCAAAGAGCGGCGCCACGTGGCGGCCGGCATTGATGCCGGCCAGCGCGAAGGCGTTGCCCAATCCGTTGAAGCTGAGCGCCCGGGCCAGCGAGATCACGTGCCCGCCATAGATTAGCCGGCGGCCGAACCGTGTGTCCTTGGCGGCCAAGCCGTCGAAATGGACCTTGGCGGTGTTCTGGAACAGGCGCGTGGCGATCTGGTGCTCGGCCTCCTCGACGGTCATGCCGTCGACGTGGTCGATCTTTTCCCCGACCGCGTAGTCGGCGAACCGATGCGGGCTGCCGGCGAGATCCGAATCGTAGGCGGCCGCGGACAGCTTCGGCAGGGCGCCCGCGAGATCCTGCGGATCGACCACCTTGGCCAGCGTCGGGACGTGCTCCTCGGCGATGGCGGCCTCCGGGTCGCGCTTGCGCACCAGGACCCAGCGGCAATAGCTCAGCACGGTCTCGCCCGCCTCGTCGGAGCCCACCGAGCGCACATAGACCACGCCGGTCTGGCGGTTCGAGCTCTCCTTGAGGCCGATCACCTCGGAGACGGTCGACAGGGTCTCGCCCGGATAGACCGGCCGGCGGAACCCGCCCTCCGCGTAGCCGAGATTGGCCAGCGCGTTGAGGGAGACGTCCGGCACGGTCTTGCCGAACACCATGTGGAAGGTCAGCAGGTCGTCGAGGGGGCTTTTCGGATACCCGAAGGCCCGCGCGAAGGCGTCCGACGATTGCACGGCGAAGCGCGGGCCGTAGAGGCCGGTGTAGAGCGCCACGTCGCCCACCGTGACGGTGCGGGGCGTGGCGTGGCGGATGGTCTCGCCGAGGCGAAAATCCTCGAAGAACCGGCCTGGATTTGTCTTCACGATAGTCGATCCTACTGCACGTAAATCGCGGCCTGGGGCACGGCATATTCGTGCAGAAGGCGGCTGATGAACAGCAGCAGCAGGATCAGGATGATCGGCGAGATGTCGACGCCGCCGAGATTGGGCAGCAGGTTGCGGATCGGCCGCAGCACCGGCTCGGTGATCCGGTAGAGCACCTCACCGATCTGGGCGACGATCGGGTTGCGGACATTCACCACGTTGAACGCCACCAGCCAGCTCAGGACCGCGCTGGCGATGAGGACGTAAATGAAAAGCTGGACGACCGTGTCGAAGAGCCAGATCAGGGCGTTCATGCAGGTCCGCGCGTGTCCTCAGGGCGCCCACACGACGGCACCGGGATCGGCGCGTTGGCGGGCGGCGGTGAAACAGGAATTGACAGGTCGAGCCGCCCGCGCCTACAAGGCCGGCGCCTCGACGGGGCTGTAGCTCAGATGGGAGAGCGCCGCAATCGCACTGCGGAGGTCAGGGGTTCGATTCCCCTCAGCTCCACCAACTTTCCTACGTCAAGGAAAGTTGAGTGGCATGATGGACTTAGAGGCTGTGTGGGCCTTTTGTTTCAGGCCAGGTCGTCGAGGGCGTTGACGGCCCTGTGGCTTGAAACGCAGACGGGGCATCCGACCGCTACGCCGAGCCGATCGGCACGCTCGCAGTAGAAGCGGCTGCAGCGCCCGGGTCCGCCAAAAGATCCGCTCGACGATCCAGCAGCGCTCCAGCACGGCGTCCTTCGACCAGCTCAGGAAGAGGGCCTTTCTCTTTCCCGAGGACGCGGTAGGGCCGGCCGTGGACGTTGCACCCCCGCTCGCAGCGCTCGGCCGTGACGGCGCCTTCGCGGATGACCACGTCCGAGCGCTCCGCGACCTCCCTGGCGCTGGCGATGCCCCCGGCCGGCAGGGGGTGCTCCGGCACGCTGCGAGGGGTCTTGCGGTGCAGGCGATGCCCGCCCGCGACCGGGTGCCCCGCCATCGGTGCGCCCATGATGCCGAGGCCGATGAACCCGACATCCATTCCGGTCTTCGCGCGAATGCTCAGAGGCCGTTGCGGACGCGCACCGCGTCCGCAGGTCTTTCGGCACGACGGGGGTCGGTGCCGCGCGCGCGCGTCCCAGCGCGATCAGCGGACGAGGCAGGGCGTCTTCGGATCGAAGGTCCAGCCGGGGATCAGGAACTGCATCGCCGCCGCGTCGTCCCGGGCGCCGAGGCCGTGATCGCGGTAGAGGGCGTGCGCCCGCTCGACACCCGACCAGTCGAGCTCGATCCCGAGGCCCGGCCGCTCGGGCACCTGCACCAGGCCGCCGCGGATCGCGAGCGGCTCCCGGGTCAGGGCCTCGCCGTCCTGCCAGATCCAGTGGGTGTCGATCGCCGTGACATTCCCCGGGGCCGCCGCGGCCGCGTGGGTGAACATGGCCAGCGACACGTCGAAGTGGTTGTTCGAGTGCGAGCCCCAGGTCAGGCCGTGATCGCGGCAGAGCTGGGCGACCCGGACCGAGCCGGCCAGCGTCCAGAAATGCGGGTCGGCCAGCGGGATGTCGACGGCGCCGAGCTGGATGGCGTGATTCATCTGCCGCCAGTCGGTGGCGATCATGTTGGTGGCCGTGGGCAGGCCGGTGGCGCGCCGGAACTCGGCCATGATCTCGCGTCCGGAGAATCCGCCTTCGGCCCCGCAGGGATCCTCCGCGTAGGCCAGCACGTGGCCCTGGCCCTTGCAGAGCCGGATCGCCTCGTCGAGGGACCAGGCGCCGTTCGGATCGAGGGTCACGCGGGCCTTCGGGAAGCGCTCGTGGATGGCGGTCACGGCGGCGATCTCGTCCTCGCCCCGCAGCACGCCGCCCTTCAGCTTGAAGTCGTTGAAGCCGTATTGCGCATAGGCCGCCTCCGCGAGCCGGGCCACGGCCTCCGGGGTCAGCGCCTCCGCGTCGCGCAGGCGGAACCAGCCGTCGCGGGCCTCCGGTGCCCGGTAGGCGAGATCGGTGCGCGTGCGGTCGCCCACGTAGAACAGGTAGCCCAGCATCTCGACGGCGTCGCGCTGCTGCCCCTCGCCGAGGAGGGCGGCCACCGGCACCCCGAGGAACTGGCCGAGCAGGTCGAGGAACGCGGCCTCGACGGCCGTGACCGCGTGGATGGTGATGCGCAGGTCGAAGGTCTGCAGGCCGCGCCCGCCCGCGTCGCGATCGGCGAAGCGCGTCCGCATGGCGTTGAGGACCGCGTTCCAGGCCCCGAGCGGCCGGCCGATCACGAGGTCCCGGGCATCCTCCAGCGTCCTGCGGATGGCCTCGCCGCCGGGGACCTCACCGAGGCCTGTGGCGCCGGTCGAATCGGTGAGGATCACGAGGTTGCGGGTGAAGAACGGGCCGTGCGCGCCCGAGAGGTTGAGGAGCATGCTGTCGTGGCCGGCGACCGGCACGACCCTCATCTCCGTCACCGTCGGCGTGTTGCGCGCGGCGTGGCCCTGGTCGTTCAGCATGGCGTTCCTCCTCACTGCATCGGGTGATTGAGCCGCGCGGCCGGTCTCCGCCGAATGCGCGCGGCCCTGTCGGACCGGGACCGGGCCGTCCTGGGATCGGTCCGGTCTCGACGGTCAGCGCGCCTTGAGCTCGACGCGGCGGATCTCGCCGACAACCACAAGGTAGCAGAAGCAGGCCAGCAGGGCGTTCAGGCCGACGAAGACCAGGGCGCCGTTGAAGGATCCCGTGCTTTGCACGATGTAGCCGATCGCGATGGGCGTGGTGATGCCGGCGGTGTTGCCGAAGGTGTTGAACAGGCCGCCCGAGAGACCGCCGCTCTCCCGCGGCGAGGTGTCGGCGACGACGGCCCAGCCGAGTGCCCCGATGCCCTTTCCGAAGAAGGCCAGCGCCATCAGCCCGACGACGACCGCATCCGTCTGGACGTAGTTGCAGCCGATGATGCTCATCGAGAGCAGCATGCCGCCCACGATCGGGATCTTCCGGGCCGCGGTCAGCGAGTAGCCGCGCCGCAGGAGCAGGTCGGAGATCACCCCGCCGAGGATCCCGCCGATGAAGCCGCAGAGCGCCGGCAGCACCGCCGCGAAGCCGGCCTGCAGGATCGACAGGCCGCGCTCCTTGACGAGGTAGACCGGGAACCAGGTCAGGAAGAAGTAGGTCAGCACGGTGATGCAGTACTGGCCGACATAGATGCCGAGCAGCATCCGGTTGGCGAGGAGCTCGCGCAGCGTCTTGCCGGCATGGCCCGGTTTCTTCGTGCCCTGCCCGTCCATGTCGAGCAGCGCGCCGCCGGCCTCGATGTAGTCCCGCTCCGCCCGATTCATGGACGGGTGGTTCTTCGGGCTGTCGACCACGCGCAGCCACAGGACCGCGAAGGCGATGCCGAGCAGGCCCATGCTGGTGAAGACATGGTGCCAGCCGAAATTGTGGACGATCCAGGCCATCAGCGGCGTGAACAGCACCGTCGCGAAGTACTGGGCCGAATTGAAGAACGCCGAGGCCATGCCGCGTTCGCGGGTGGGGAACCACGCCGCCACGATCCGGGCGTTGGCCGGGAAGACCGGGGCCTCGGTGAGGCCGACCGCCAGGCGCAGGGCGAACAGCATGACGACGGCGGTGAGGCCGGTGAAGAAGCCCACCGCCCCCTGGGCCAGGGTGAAGGCGGACCAGAGGGCCACCGCCGCCGCGTAGACCCATTTGACGCTGTAGCGGTCGAGGAGCCAGCCCCCGGGGATCTGGGCGAGGACGTAGGACCACGCGAAGGCCGAGAAGACGTAGCCCATCTGCACGGGCGTCAGGCCGAGCTCCTTGGCCATGTCGGGCCCGGCGATCGAGATGGTGGCGCGGTCGGCGTAATTGATCGTGGTGGCGGCAAACAGCATCGCCACGATGAGCAGGCGGACGCGGGTACGGCGCGCCGCATCGGCAGCGTCGAGCAGGGTGCTCGCCGTGCCGCTGGTCAGGGCACTCATGGACGTTCTCCCGGGATGGATGCCGCCCGATTGCGCCCGGGCGGCGGGTCGGGCCGCCGTTGGTTCGGCAGCTCCGGTCTTGGCGAGGGTGGAGAGTCTCAGCGGCGATCGCCGATCAGCGCCTTCAGCTCGGCGTGTTCGGCGGCGTCGAGTTCGGTGAGCGGCGGCCGGACGGGACCGGCGTGGCGGCCGACCGCGGTCATGCCCGCCTTGACGATCGAGACGGCATAGCCGCGCTTGCGGTTGCGGATCGCGATGTAGGGCAGGACGAAGTCGCGCAATTCCCGGTAGACCGCATCGCGGTCGCGCCGGCGCACCGCCTCGTAGAAGGCCAGCGCCCATTCGGGCAGGAAGTTGAAGATCGCCGAGGAGTAGGTGGTGACGCCCATCTCCAGATACGGCAGCGCGAAGGTCTCGGCGGTCGGCAGGCCGCCGATATAGGTGAGGCGGTCCCCCAGGCCGGCATAGATCCGCGTCATCAGCTCGACGTCGCCGACGCCGTCCTTGAACCCGACGAGGTTCGGGCAGCGGTCGCACAGGCCCGCCAGGGTGTGCTCGTTGAGCTGGGCGTTGGCCCGGTTGTAGACGATGACCCCGAGGCTGGTGGCCCGGCAGACCGCCTCGACATGGGCAGCGAGGCCCGCCTGCTCGGAGCCGACGAGATAGGGCGGCAGCAGCAGGAGGCCGTCCGCGCCGGCCGCCTCGGCCGCCTCGGCGAGCTCGACCGCGAGGGCGGTACCCTGGCCCGCCGGAGCGATGACGGGGACGCGGCCGCGGGTCTCCGCGACGGCCGCGCGCAGGACGCGATCGATCTCGGCGGGCGTCAGCGAGAAGAACTCGCCGGTGCCGCCGGCCGCGAACAGGCCCGACACCTTGTAGTCGGCCAAGCGGCTCAGATTGTCCCGGTAGGCGGTCTCGTCGAAGCCGAGATCGTCGCGGAAATGGGTGACCGGGAAGGAGAGCAGGCCGGAGCCCAGCGCACGGGCCATCTCGGCCGGGGTCATCCTCGCCATCCGCGTCCCTCCCTGATGCAAGCCATTGGGCGTTGCATCCGGGGTAGGTCAGCGCTTTAAATGCGTCCAACGCTCATTCTAGCTGGATTATCCCGGATCCTGCATCAATGTTCGATCTCGGCCACGCACGCAGCTTCATTGCCGTCGCCGAGGAGATGCATTTCGGCCGGGCTGCGGCGAAGCTCAACCTGACCCAGTCGCCGCTGTCGCGGCAGATCCAGATGCTGGAGCAGACGCTCGGCGTGACGCTGCTCGACCGCACCACCCGGGCGGTCCGGCTGACTCCGGCCGGACGCACGTTCCTGGCGGAAGCCTATCGGGTCCTGGCTGCGGCCGAGAGCGCCGCGCGCATCACGCGACGCGCGGCCCGGGGCGAAAGCGGCGTGATCCGTCTCAGCTTCACGGCGGCCTCGGCCTATCGCACGCTGCCCCGTGTCGTGGCCCATGTGCGCGCGAGGCTGCCCGAGGTCGATCTCGTGCTGGCGGAGATGGTCTCCGACGAGCAGATCCTGGCGCTCGAAGAGAACCGGACCGATCTCGCGATCCTGCGGCCGGCCCCGATCCTTCAGGATCCCAAATCGTCGATCGCGACGGCACCGCTGGTGAGCGAGCGGCTCCTGCTCGCGGTGCCCCGCGGCCACCGCCTGGCGACGGGCCGCGTCCCGACGCTGCAGGATCTCGACGGCGAGGCGTTCGTGACCTGGTCGCCCAAGGGCGGCCGGTACTTCATCGATCTGCTCGACACGCTGTTCGAGACCGGTGGGGTGGCGCCGCGGATCGTGCAGCGGGTGAACCAGGTCCACGCCATGCTGGCCCTCGTCGGGGCCGGCCTCGGGATCGCGCTGGTGCCGGCGAGCACCCGCGGGAACAGCATGGCGGATATCCGGTTGCGGCCGATCTCGCTCCCCGCAACCGCTCGGCCGGAGCTGTTGCTGGCGTGGCGCCGCGACAACGCCAATCCCTGTCTCGTGTCGGTCAGGACGATAGCCCTCGAGCGGGTCGAGAGCTGACGGGTGCCGTCGAGGTCACGCTAGCGGCCGATGATGCGCTCGCGCCGCTGCCGGGTGGCGACCTTGCGCAGCAGGCGCGAGAGCTGTTCGACCGAATACGGCTTGTGCAGCAGCTCGAACCCGTAGGTCCCGTTCTGGGCGAGCACATGGCTGTAGCCGGAGGCCAGCAGCACGGGCAGATCGTGATGGTCCCCCCGGATCCGGTGAGCCAGGTCGATCCCGTTCATCCCCGGCATCACGACGTCCGTGAACACCACGTCGAAACGGTCCGCGTCCTTGGCCAACTCGCCAAGGGCCTCCTCCGCGTTGGCGGCCCAGACGGTGACGTAGCCGAGTTCGGCCAGGGTCTGGGTCGCGAATGTTCCGACATCCGCGTTGTCCTCGACCACCAGGACGCACAGGCCATGTCCGTCGACGAGGGGTTCGGGCTCGACCTGCGGCAGGCGGGCGGCCGCCTCGACCCGCGGCAGGTACAGCACGAACATCGCACCCTGGCCGATCACGCTCTGGACCCTGATCTCACCACCCGATTGCTTCGCGAAGCCGAAGACCTGGCTCAGCCCCAAACCCGTCCCCTGTCCCACGCCCTTGGTTGTGAAGAAGGGCTCGAAGATATGTTCGAGCCGCTCAGGGGCGATGCCGGAACCCGTGTCCTCGATACACACCGCAATGAAGTCGCCGGGCACGGCCGGGTGGCTGCGGAGCGGGGGAATGATCGAGACGGGATGCACAGTGATGGTGAGGGTGCCCTCGCCGTCCATGGCATCCCGGGCGTTGACGGCCATGTTCACCAAGGCCGTGTCGAACTGGCTCGGATCGGCGTTGACGAAACAGGGCTCGCCCGGGATGTCCGTGACGATCTTGACGCGCGCGCCACTCAGCGTGCCGACCATGTCGCTGATGGTGACCACGCTCTTGCCGGCATCGAAGACCTCCGGCTTCAGCGCCTGGCGCCGCGCGAACGCGAGCAGCTGGCCCGTGAGCTTGGCGGCGCGTGCGACGGTGTCCGAGATCGCGCCGACGTAGCGCTGGCGTCGCTCCTCCGCCAGGCCCGGGCGCTTGAGCAGGTCGGTGGACGACTTGATGACGGTGAGCAGGTTGTTGAAGTCATGCGCGACACCGCCGGTGAGCTGACCGACCGCCTCCATCTTCTGGGCCTGGCGCAGGGCCTCCTGGGCAGAGGCAAGCTCCGCCTCTCGCGTTTTGACGACGGTCAGGTCACGCCCCACGGCGATGAAATTGGCGCCGTCGGCCTCGGGCGCGACCGTCCATTCGATGGGCTTCCACCCGCCGCCCTTGGCGGCGATGCGGTTCTCGAAGCGTGTCGGCTGTCGCGTCTCTCCCATCCGGGCCAGGCCGGCGAGCGTCGGCCCCATGTCGTCGGGATGCATGAAGGTCGCGTAGGGCCGTGACAGGAGCTCGGCCTCGGACCAGCCGAGGACCCGGGTCCAGGCCGGGCTGACCGCCGACATCATGCCTTCGTAGTTGGCTTGGGCGAGCATGTCCTCGGACAGCGTCCAGAGCCGGTCGCGCTCGGCCGTGCGCTGGAAGACCTGTTGCTCCAGGGTCGTATTGAGGACCTGGAGCGCGTCCTCCATGCGCTTGCGCTCGGAGATGTCGCTGAAGAAGATGGCGACCCGATGCGCGGCCGGCTCGCCGACCCGCAAGGCCCGCACGTCGAACCAGCGTCCGAACACGTCGGCCTTGTTCTCGAAATGGGCCGGCTCGCCCGTCAGGGCGACGCGCCCATACGTGTCGAACCAATGGCGTTCGAGGTTTGGGGCAAAGTCGCTGACCCAGCGACCGACCACGTTGGCGCCGGTCTGGCGTTCGAAGGCCGGGTTCGCTTCGAGAATCCGGTAATCGATGGCGCGGTCCGCATCGTCGAACGTCAGCTCGATGATGCAGAACCCGACGTCGATGCTCTCGAACAGGGTGCGATAGCGGCTTTCGCTCTCGGCCAGGGCGGCGCGCGAGCGGACCTGGTCCGAGACCTCGTAGCCGCCGACGAAGAGGCCGGTGATGGCCCCGGCCTGGTCGCGGATGGGTTGGTAGAGGAAGTCGAGGTACCGGTCGCTGTCCTCGCCGACGAACCGGATCGGCAGGGACCGGGCCGTGAACGGCTCGCCCGTCGCATAGGCCCGGTCGAGCAGTTCGTAGAAGCCCTGGTCGATCAGCTCCGGAAACACCTGGCTGACCGTGCGCCCGACGTAGTCCCGGCGGCCGGCCACCGCGACGTAGGCGTCGTTGACGTACTCGAAGATGTGGCTCGGCCCGCGCAGCACGGCGACGAACCCGGGCATCTGCTGCAGCAGGGCCTGCTGCCGTTCGCGCTCGGAGGAGGCTTGCCGCTCGGCGAGCACCTGACGGGTCGTCTCGGTGCAGGCGCAGAACAGGCCGATGGTCGTGCCGTCGTCCCCCGGGACAGGCGTGTAGGAGAAGGCAAAGTGAGCCTCTTCGGGGTAGCCGTTGCGACGCAGGGTGAGCTGCAGGTCGTCCATGTGTACGGGATCGCCCGCGAACACACGATCCATCAGGGCCCCCACCTCGCCCTGGACCTCGGGCCAGGTCTCGAAGAATGGGCGGCCGAGGGCCGCCGGGTGCCGCTCGCCGAGCATGGGCGCGTAGGTGTCGTTGTACAGCAGGGTGCGGTCCGCGCCCCAGGCGATGAACATCGGTTGTCGTGAGTTGAGCATGACCCGCACGAGGGTCAGGAGCGATGGGGGCCAGTGCTGCTGCGGCCCGAGGGTGGTGCTGGACCAATCGTAGGCACGCATGCACGCGCCCATGTGACCGCCGTCGGCGAAGGCCGAAGTCTGCGAAGCCATGGGCTTAGACCTGTCCATGGCTGTGCAGCGGCCTCGCAGAGGCAACCCGGACAGCGATGTCGCGTGCGTCCTTCGAACGCCGCACCCGGATGGCCGTCCGGGCCGGATCCCTGGTCGAGGCGTCGCCCCCCTCTACCACCTGACTGTCGATCCCGGCAGCAAGCGGTTCCATCGGGGCGATGTAACGGGCGTGTTTGGCGGACATGGCCGCCTCCTAACACACCCGGCGCCAGGGGTGTTTCCTCCCCAGCCACCGACGGGCAATCCGAAGGCGCCCACAGAACCGTTCGCTCTGGCTGGGCGCGCTGGGGCGGCCGGCGAGCGAGGCGGATCTCGCCCTGATCCTGCAGCCGCCGCCCTCCGCGGAGCTGCACCCGCTCGATGCCGGCCACCAGACGCTCTGCGCCTTGATGCGCAAGGGCCGCGCGCTGGCGGCGGAGACCGGGCCTGTGCGGCTGCGCGACGGCCTGGCCCATGACCTGGCGCTGCCCGACCCCGCGCTGGCCATCCGCCACCACATGAGGCGCGCCCTCGCCCGGCGCGGCGTCGAGCTGCGGCCGGCCGTCGCGTCCGGGGCGCTGGAATGCCTGCCCACTCTCACGCTTCGCCAGGACGTGTTCAGCCTGCAGATCCCCAGCGGCATCCCCCAGGATCCGCGCCTGCACGGCCGTTGAATCGACATCCGCGCCCTGACGCCGATGACGCTGGTCCTTGCCCAGCTGCGCGGGCGATCCCGCTCCGTGGCCGCGGCCAAGTTCGCCGATCAGCGTGTTGTTCGGCTCAAGCGCGACGCGGATTGATCCCGTAGCGCGTTCGGCAGGATCCGACAGGCCTGGCGACCGACGAGATCGTCACGGTCACCGCAACAGGCGAACAGAAATCGCACCCCTGACCGGCCGGACGAGCACGCGCCAGACGCCAGAGGCGCGGCGGCCGGAGCCGCCGCGCGCGCACTCAGCCGTGCGGCTTGAACACGACCTTCGTGCAGTTGTCGGTCTTGTCCCGGAACGCCGCGTAGAGCGCCGGCCCTTCCTCCAGGTTGGTGGAGCGGTGGCTGATGATGAAGGACGGGTCGATGTCGCCGTTCTGGATGTGCTCCAGCAGCGGCTTCATGTAGCGGACCATGTGGGTCTGGCCGGTCTTCAGGGTCAGGCCCTTGTTCATGAGGATTCCGAGCGCGACCGGTCCGACGGGGCCGGCGAAGACACCCGGCATCGAGACGTTCCCGCCGGGGCGGCAGGCCAGGATCGCCTGGTTGAGCGCGAACGGCCGCTCCAGGCTCACCGTGTGCTCCAGGATCGCCGAGGAGACCTTCTGGAGCGTGGTGTCGGCCCCGTGGGATTCCATGCCGACCGCCTCGATCACGGAATCGGGGCCCAGGCCGTGGGTCATCTCCATGAGCGTGTCCTGCACGTTCTGATGGCCGAGATCGATGGTCTCGGCGCCGGCCTCGCGGGCGAGCGCCAGCCGCTCCGGCACGCTGTCGATGGCGATGACGCGCTTGGCGCCCAGGAGATAGCAGCACTTCACGGCGAGCACGCCGACCGGCCCGCAGCCCCAGATCGCGACCGTGTCCTCCGGGCCGATGTCGCAATGCTCGGCCGCCTGGTAGGCGGTCGGGAAGATGTCGCTGAGGAACAGGACCTGCTCGTCGCTGAGCCCCTCGGGCACCACGATGGGGCCGACATCCGCGTAGGGCACGCGCAGATACTCGGCCTGGCCGCCGGCGAAACCGCCGGTGATGTGCGAGAACCCGAACAGGCCGGCGAGGGGATAGCCGTAGGTCTGGGCCTGCAGCTTGCCGTTCGGGTTGGTCCGCTCGCAGCAGCTCCAATTGCCCCATTTGCACTGCCGGCACTCGCCGCAGCAGATCGTGAACGGCACGACGATGCGGTCGCCGACCTTGAGCTTGTGATTGTCGCGCCCGACCTCGATGACCTCGCCCATGGTCTCATGGCCGAGGATGTCACCGCATTCCATGGTCGGCATGAACCCGCCCATCAGGTGCAGATCCGAGCCGCAGATCGCGCAGGCGGTGACCTTGATGATCACGTCCCGGCCATGCTCGATCGTCGGATCGGGCACGGTCTCGCAGGTGATCGTGCCGCGGCTCTGCCAGGTAAGCGCTTTCATTCAGAATATCTCCGTCGAATTTTTAGGCGTCGATGGAGCTAACCGGCGCTTTCAGACAAATGATCCCGGGAAAATACCCGCCGTAGATCTGCCAAATATTTTCGCTCTCGAAACGGATCGATCGGGACGGCCCCGTGTTTCTCTATTGCAGTGCAGCAATTTGAGCGGCCGTTCGATCACCGCGGTTGCATCCCGCTCTCAACTCCGGCCGCGCCATCGCCGGCCTGGCTCGCCCAGCGAGCCCGAACCCCGCATCTCAAGGATCACCCATGCGTCTCGCGCTCGCCCTCGGGGCCTCCGCCTTCCTGCTCGGTCTCTCGCAGCTGCCGGTCCGGGCCAGCTCCTGCGCCGAGCAGATCGGGACGATCGAACGTCGCCTCGACAGCGCCGGCGCCGTCCACGTGGCCGGCCTCCAAGACGGCCACACGATCCGCAGCAGCAAGTCGCCGAAGGCCCTGGCGCAGGCGCCGTCCGGCGCGCCGAGCGACGCCCACATGATCTCGACGGCGGCCCACATCTCCGATGCGCGGCGGCTCATCGGCCGGGCGGGGGACGAGGATCGCGCCGGCCAGCAGCGCGCCTGCGAGGACACGATGACCGAAGCCAAGGGCATGATCGGCGCGCTGCCGTAGGGCCCCGTCGCGAAACAGGCGGTCGGCGAGCCCTCGCGCTCGCCGCCCGGATTACAGCGCTTCGGATTGATCCGGTTGATCAGGAGCACGCCCCCTCCCCCTTCAGGATCCGATCATGACGCGTCGCTCCCCCTCCCGCCCCTGGCTCGTGCCGACCCTGGTGGGCTCGGCCGCGGCCCTGGGCGCCTCGGCCCTCTACGCGCTGGCCGCGACCCGCAAGGCGGAGCAGCGCACCCCGCCGATCGGCCAGTTCATGACCGTGGACGGCGTGCGCCTGCACTACATCGAGCGCGGACATGGGGAGCCGCTGGTCCTGATCCACGGCAACGGCACCCTGATCCAGGATTTCCTGGTGAGCGGCATCGTCGACGATCTCGCCAAGCGCTACCGCGTCATCATCTTCGACCGGCCCGGCTACGGCTACAGCGACCGGCCCCGGGGCCTCTGGACGCCCCGCGCCCACGCCACCCTGTTCGCGAAGGCGCTGGAGCGGCTCGACGTGTCGCGGGCCGTCGTGCTCGGGCATTCCTGGGGCGCGCTGGTCGCGGTCGCCCTGGCGCTGCAGGCCCCGCAGCTGGTGCGCAGCCTCGTCCTGGCCTCGGGCTACTACTATCCCACGCTGCGCGCCGACGTGATCCTCACGTCCCCGGTGGCGATCCCCGGCCTGGGCGACCTGATGCGCTACACCGTGTCGCCGCTGGCCGGCCGCCTGATGCTGCCCGCCCTGATCAAGGGCATGTTCGCGCCGGCCGCCGTCCCGGAGCGCTTCGATCGCGCCTTCCCGAAGGCCATGATGCTGCGCCCGCTGCAGTTGCGCGCCTCGGCGGAGGATGCCGCCACGATGACGCCGGCGGCCGCGGAGCTCCAGCACCACTACCGGGACCTGACGCTCCCCGTCGTGATCATCACGGGCGGGGACGATCAGATCGCCGATGTCGGCCGGCAATCGCAGCGGCTCCACCGGGAACTCCCCGGCAGCACGTTCATGGTCATTCCCGGCATGGGCCACATGATCCACCACCTGGCGCCCGATCAGGTCGTCGCCGCCGTGGCGCGCGCGTCGGAGCCGGCCATTCGGGCGGCCGCCTGACCGAGCCTGCCGTGCCGGGACGCATCCTGACGCGGATCGACGGCCTCACCCTGAGCTTGTCGAAGGGATAGCCGGGCCCGCCTTGCGCCGCAGGTGGCGCGGCGCATCGACCGCCTCGGCGTGATCGAGGCCCCGGCGGAGGCGATGGGCCTGCACGGCATTCCGGAGACCATCCGCCGCTCGGCGTGTCCCGATCAGTCATCGGCGAGAGGGTTCGTCCGGCCGGTCGACCCCTGGGAGCGCAAGACCGCCAGGGCCTCCGACAAGGTTTGACGCCACCAGCCGTGTCCGGGATCGTGCTGGAAGCGCGGATGCCACCAGAGATAGGCGTCGCTCGGGGGCAGCAGGATCGGCGGCTCTCTGACTTCGACATCGTGCCGCGACGCGCGATCGGTGATCGCCTTCGGCAGCGTCGCGACGAGGTCGGAGGCCGCGACCATCCAGATCGCGGCCGGGAAGCTCGGGACGGTCATGGCGACGCGTCGGCGCCGCCCGACGGCAGCCAGGGCGGTATCGACGATACCCGTGCGGTCTCCGCCGGTGCTGACGAGCACGTGCGGCAGGGTGGTGTAGACGTCGAGGTCGAGGGGCGATGCCAAGGCCGGGTGCCCCCGCCTCACCACACAGCGGAACGGCTCGGAGATGACGCGCACGCGCATCAACGCGCGGTCGAGCGCGAGCTGCTGCTCGACTTCGGCGCCCGCCAGGACGAGATCCAGGCTCCCGCTCGCAAGGTCTTCAGCGAGGCCCTGGCCGATCGGTCTCACCTGGAAATCGAGGCCGGGGGCTTCGCGCCTCATCCGGCCGAAGAGCTCGGGCAGAACCGTGAACTGGGGATAGTCGGGTGTCGCAAGGGTGAAGCACCGCGTCGAGTGCGCCGGATCGAACGTCGGCTCACGGCCCAGCACGCGTTCGAGTTCCGAGAGCCCGAGTGACAGGCTCGGGCGCAGGGCCAGTGCGCGCGGTGTCGGGCAGAGCGTATGGCCGACCCGAACCAGCAGCGGATCGCCGAACCGCATCCGCAGGGCCCGCAGGGAATGGCTGACGGCCGACTGGGTAAGGCCGAGGGCGCTCGCCGCCTGCGTCACGCTTCGATAATCGAGAAGCGCATCGAGCACCAGGAAGAGGCGAAGGTCGCGCTCGGATACATGACGTGAGCTCATACACCCATGAGAACGCTTAAGCTCGTCTCATGTCCAGCGCCGGCGTACATCCGGCATTCCGTTGGCCAGGAGCACGCCGATGCACCGGAACGAAACCATCACCTTTGCGGGAACGCGCGTCGACATCCTGGTGACGGGCGACGAGACCGGCCAGCAGTTCTCGCTGCTGCGCATCACCAATCCGCCCGGCGTGTGGACGCCGCTGCACCGGCACCTGCACGAGGAGGAAACCATCTACGTGCTGTCCGGACAGGTTCAGGTCGAGACCGGCGGCGAGATCCGCGCGTTGTCCAAGGGGGACGTCGTGATCCTCCCGCGAGGCCAGGCGCATCGTCTGGGGAACGTCGGTCCCGAGGCAGCCGAAGCCCTGGTGTTCTGCACGCCATCCGGCTTCGAGCAGTTCGTCCGAGAGGCGGGGCAGACCGGCACGGCCTCGGCGCCCGCTCAGGCGCCTGACGCCGAGGCTCTGGCACGTCTCGGCAGCCTGTCGACGCGCTTCGGCATCGAGCTGCTGCCGCCGACCTAGAGGCAAGGTCCGCTTCCATGCCTCGTCGCCCGAAGGCGGGCCGGCGTCGATCCGCGCCTCTCGGACGGTTGGGGGGATCATCCGTTGGGGTGGCCACCCCGCGGTTGCTTCGCGGCGCGCGCGATGACGGGTGTGCCCTGCCACATCCCCTCCGGTCGCCTCAATGCAGCGTGTCGTCCGTGCAAGCCTCGCCCCGCACGTCGCGGGCGAGTGCCCGGCCGACATGCTCCACCAGGGGACGCAGGGCGGCGAGCAGGCGCGGGTCGCCGAGTTCTTCCGCGGCGCGCCACATCTCGATCGCGTGGTGGCCCAGGCGCACGATCGCCGGGTCCTCGCCCTCGCGCTGACAGGCCCGGTTCAGGATATCGGACACGCTCATGCGTGCAGCCTCCGCTCGGCGGGCCCGGGCAGCCGGCTCGCCGGCACCGGTGCCGGATGCAGGGGCGCGGCGTCGAGGCCGAAGAACCGGCGCGATGCCGCGACCGTGTCAGGGGTCAGCCGGGCATAGACCGCCAGGATGGAATGGCCCTCATACCGGGTCGGCAGCCCGAGGGGCTCGACGTCCCAGCCGCAGGCCATCAGCCGGGCCGCCCCGGCCTCGTCGGAGCGGTAGGGCGCCTCGCGCCACAAGAACGGCTCGGTGGTGCGCCGCACATGGTTCGCCACCGGATCGATCCGCAGATAATCCCGCGCGAAATAGCGTGTCCGCCAGCCTTCCGGCCAGGATGGCACCAATGCGCAGTTCTGCGTGGAGACTTCGTGCTCCGCCGGCAGATTGGTGATGATGAAGACATCGTAGCCGAAAGACGCGCCGGCCGCCCGCATCTCGCGGAGGATGTCGGAGATCTTCGCCGCCTCCTTGAGGCGGCCGACGATCTCGAAAGCCGTCTGGCTGTCCTGAATCACGGCAGGTCCGAAGGCTTATCGTTAAAAATTTTCACCTGTGGTTGCAGAAATTGTAGCATCCCACAGAGATATCTACATGAGGTTGTCGGTTCGGCCAAGCACCGGCGGATCGGTCCGGCCGTCCGTACGCTTGCGATGCGCGCTGCGATCGAACCGCGCAGGGTCGGCGTTCAGGACGCGACCCGCCGCACCGGTCGGCTGACGAACCGGGAGCCGGCGAGCAGGAAGCGCCAGGGGGTCTCGGCGCCGCGGGTGATCCCGATGCGCCGGTCCGCCGCCACCGGGACGGGCTGGCCCCGGGGCGCGAACCGGAACGGCGGTTCCGCCACCGGCAGGCCGTCCATCGCCCCGGTGACCCCGAGGGCCTGGCACAGGCGGCCCGGGCCGGCGCAGAGCCGCCGCGGATCGTCCAGGCCCCGGCGTGCCGCCATGGCGGCCAGCCCCTCGGTCGGCTCGATCGCCCGGATCAGCACCGCACTGCCGGGCTCGCAGACCAGGTTCAGGCACCAGTGCAGCCCGTAGGACCGGTAGACGTAGACGTGCCCCGGCGGCCCGAACATGCTGGCGTTGCGCTGCGTCGGGCCGGCGAAACTGTGGGAGGCCGGGTCGGTCCGGTCGTAGGCCTCCGTCTCGACGATGATCCCGCCGGCCTCCCCGACCCGGAGACCGGCCCCGATGAGGTCCGCGGCCACCGCGGCGGCGCTGCGGGCGAAGAACGGGTCGGCCATCGGGCGTTTCCAGGTGTCATCCGGGAGGGGGCATCGGGGATGTGTCATCCCGCCCGGGCAACGCCCAGCGCGCAAGTCGGTCGACGGCGCTCGCCCGTCCGGACACGGCGCCGAATTGGCGGACACGCCAGGCAATTCTTCGCCGGAAGCCGGCCGACGGCAACGCCGTTTCCGGCCGCTTCGAAGAGCGCGCGAAGGTTGTCCCGGCCGCCTTCGAATTAGTCCTGACCTGAAACTCGCCGGCAAGTAGAAATACAACGGAGGCCGAGGCCGCCATTTGCTGATACGAGGGGCCGGACAAACGGGCCCGCTGCCGATCTCGTCGGACCTCCCAGCATGATGCGCACCCCGTCGCTTGCGACGCTCCGATCCGCCGCCGGGAGTCCGCCCGCCGCCCCGATCCCGCTGCGCGCCCGGATCCGCCCCGTCCTCAGCCTGCGCCGCCTGCGCCTGGGCAGCGGTCTGGTGCTGTTCGCCTACATCCTCACCCACCTGACCAACCACGCGCTGGGCAACGTCTCCCTCGACGCCATGGAGGATGGCCTCAGCGTCGCCTCCGCCCTGTGGCTCAACCCGCCGGGCCTGGCGCTGCTCTACGGCGCGCTGCTGATCCACCTGCTGCTCGGCCTCCAGGCGCTCTATGCGGCGCGCTACTTCCGCTGGCGGCCCGGCGAGGCGGTGCAGATGGTCTCCGGGCTGCTGATCCCGCCGCTGCTCATCAGCCACGTCACCGCCACCCGGATCGCCTTCGCCACCGAGGGGCTCGACAAGGGCTACGCGCAGGAACTCTACGCCTTCTGGGTCGCCGCACCGCATCAGGGCGCGCTGCAGGCGGCGATGCTCGTCCTCGCCTGGATCCACGGCTGCTCCGGCCTGTATTTCTGGCTGCGGCTGAAGCCCGCCTTCGGGCGCGCCGCCCCCTGGCTCCTGGCGATGGCGGTGCTGGTGCCGGTCCTGGCGCTGCTCGGCTTCGTCCAGGGCGGCCGGGCGATCCTCGCCCTGGCGCAGGACCCGGCCTGGCGGGCCGTGGCGCTCCGGCCCGTCCATGTCGGGCTACCCGATCAGGTGGCCCGGCTCGCCGCCATCCGGGACGGGATGCTGACGACCTATGCCGGCCTCGTCGCCGCGGTCATCGCCGCCCGCGGGGTCCGGACCCTGGCGGAGATCCAGCGCGGCACGATCCGGCTCAGCTATCCCGACGGGCGGGTGGTCCGGGTGCCGCGCGGCACCAGCGTGCTGGAGGCGAGCCGGCGCAACCGGATCCCCCATGCCAGCGTCTGCGGCGGCCGCGGGCGGTGCTCGACCTGCCGGATCCGCGTGCTCGACGGCAGCGACCGGACGGCCCCCGCCGGCCGGGCCGAGCGCGCCGTTTTGGAGCGGATCGCCGCCGGGCCGGGGGTCCGCCTCGCCTGCCAGTTCCGGCCCGAATCCGACCTCGCCGTGGTGCCGCTGTTCCCCCTGCCCCCGCGCGTCCGGCAGGCGGATCTGCTCGACCGGGCGCAGTCCGGCGAGGAGCGCTTCATCGTGGCGATGTTCGTGGATCTGCGCGGCTCGACCCGGCTCGCCGAGGAGCGCCTGCCCTACGACACGGTGTTCATCATCAACCGCTTCCTCGGCGCGGTCGGCGACGCGGTGCGGGAGGCAGGCGGCTCGACCAACCAGTTTTTGGGCGACGGCCTGCTGGCCCTGTTCGGCCTCGAGTCCGACCCCGAGCCGGCGGCCCGCGACGCGCTCCGGGCGGTGGATCTGATCGCCGAACACGTCGCCACCCTCAACGCGCTGCTGGCGGTCGATCTGGAGCACACCCTCCGGTACGGGATCGGCGTTCATGCCGGCCTGGCGATCGTCGGCGAGATGGGCGACGCCACCGATGCCCGGTTCACGGCGCTCGGCGACACCGTGAACGTCGCCTCGCGCCTGCAGGGCCTGACCAAGGTCCTGGGCTGCATCGCGGTGGTCTCGGAGGCGGTCTACCGCGCAGCCAAGACCGCGTCGACGGCGATCCGGGAGATCCCGGTCGAGGGCCGGTCCGAGCCGGTCCGGGTGAGCACGCTGGGGGTGCTCTGACCCGCCGTATGGGTCACGAATCGGTCCCCTGTCAGGCGCGACCCGCCGCCCTCCCCCCGGCGAGATGCCGGGACAGGGCCAGCATGAGCGGCACCACGGCCAGCGCCGTGGCGGCAGCCGCCACCACCGCCCAGCGGGGGCCGGCCGCGTCCCCGAGCCGGCCGTAGAGCAGCGGCGCAGCCAGGGCGCTGCCCCCCAGGGTGCAGGTGTAGAACACCGCGAACGCCCGCTCGACCCGTCCGCCCGGGGCCAGGTCCGGCACCGTGCCGTAGAGGACCGACGAGGTGCCGTTCAGCATCACACCGAGCAGCGGCAGCAGGATCAGCGTGGCGGCGAGCGGCAGGGCGATCACCGCCAGGATCGCCGCCGCGGTTCCGGTCTCTGTCAGCAGCACGGTCCGGGTCACGCCGAGGCGCTCCCCGAGCCGGCCGCACACCGCCTTGCCCAGCGCGCCGCCGATGAACACCAGCGAGAGCGCCAGCCCCACCGTGGTCAGGGCCGCGCCCTTCTCCTGCAGCAGGAACGGCAGGTAGAGCAGGAAGGCCGGGCGGGCGGCGTTGTCCAGGGTGCCGATCGTGACGAGCAGCCCAAAGCCGGGCCGCGCGCCCGCGCCGTCGCCGGCCTGCGCGGCCCGGGCCGCGCCCTTGCGCTCCTCGCACTGTGATCTGGGATCACGCGGCAGCCAGCGGCCGACGCCGAGGGCGACCGCGACGCCCAAGCCGGCGATCACCCAGAGCGCCGTGCGCCAGCCCGACAGGGTCAGCAGGAAGCCGACCAGCGGCGGCACGGCCGCCTTCCCGAGATCGCCGGCGAAGTTGTAGGTACCGAGCGGGCCGCGGGCCGCAGCCCCGTAGGCCCGGGCGATCACGGTCGAGGCCAGCGGGTGCTGGGTGCTGCTGCCGGCGCCTCCAAGCAGCAGGCCGGCGCAGAGGCCGATCAGGCCACCCGACGCCCCGGCGAGCGCGTAGCCGCCGGCGCTGAGCAGCGTGCCGAGGACCAGGACGGTGCGGGCGCCGAGCGACTGGGCGAGCCGGCTCGCCGGCATCTGCAGGGCGGCGAGCGCGCCGTTGTAGAGCGAGCGCAGCAGCGCCAGCGCGACGTAGTCGAGGCCGAACTCCGCCTGCCAGACCGGCAGCAGCACGTAGATCAGGTCGGTGTAGCCGTCGTGGAGGGCGTGGTTGATCCCGGTGACCACGAGGGTGCGCTTGGCCTCGGTGCGCTTGGCTTCCCGGTCCGAGGCGGCGTCGAGCGAGGCGGTGAACTCCGAGGCGCGGGCCATCCTGCTGTCCTTGATGCTTCCACCACAGGATGCGGGTCTCGCGCCCGGCTGACAAACGCCTTATGCTGACACTCGCGTGAGGAAACCTGACACGGATGCATCGCCGCCTGCCGCCGCTCAACGCCGTCAAAGCCTTCGAGGCGGCGGCTCGGCACGCGAGCTTCACCCGGGCCGCGGAGGAGCTGCGCGTCACCCACGGGGCAGTGAGCCGGCACGTGCAGATGCTCGAAGGCTGGCTCGGCGTGCCGCTGTTCGAGCGCCACAACCGGCGGGTGGTGCTCACCGAGGCCGGGCGCAGCTACGCCGCCGAGATCGGCGCCGCCCTCGACCGGGTCGCCCTGGCCACCGCCCGCCAGGTGGAGCGCGGCCGGCCGCGCCTGCTGCACGTCAACGCGCTCGCCACCTTCACCCTGCGCTGGCTGATCCCGCGCCTGTCGGGTTTCCAAGTCGCCCATCCCGCCATCGAGGTCCGGCTGACCACCTCGAACGTGCCGCTGGCGAGCCTCGCCGACCCGTTCGACGTGGCGATCCGCGGCGGGCCGGATACGCGCCCCGGCCATGTCGGGCAGCCGTTCCTCACCGAGCGACGCAGGCCGGTCTGCAGCCCGGCCCTGCTGCAGCGCCTGCCCCTGCAGGAGCCCGAGCAGCTGCGGCACCACACCCTGCTCCATGCGGCGACGCTCCCGCAGGTCTGGCCGCACTGGCTGCGCGCCGCCGGGGTGCCGGATCTGGTTCCGCAGGCCTCCGTGACCCTGGAGCATTTCTACCTCACCCTACAGGCCGCCCTCGACGGCCTCGGCGTGGCAATGGGCCCGGAGCGCCTGATCGCCGACGACCTGGCCGCCGGCCGCCTGATCTGCCCGTTCCCGGGCCCGTCCCTGCCAGCGCGGAGCTACTACACCTACGTGCCGGAGGCCCGGGCCGACGACCCGACGGTCCGTGCCTTCTGCACTTGGCTTACCGCGGCGGCGGGGGACTCCTGAAGCCCGGGGATGGTGTCCGGGATCGGACTGGCGCAAGGATGGTTCTCAGGAACGCGTTCGGCGGCGGCGTCAGCGCCGGCGGGCGGATGCTGCGGCCGAAGGTGAGTCCATGGCGCGCAAGCGTCTCCGCCCCACGATCGTCTACCTGTCCGAGGCCGTGGCGCGGCTCGGGCTCTCTCCCGATTCCCTCGACCTGGAAACCCTGCGCGCCGATCTCGAACTGCCCGAATTCGGCGCCGAGGTCGACGACGAGCGGATCGCCGAAGTCTTGCGCGCCCGGCAGAGGGCTCGGGCCTTTGCCGAGACCGGCGTCCCGGCGGTCCGGAAGGTCATCCCCGCCCTCAAGGCCGCCATCCTGCGGGACCGCCGGGTGCTCTGGAGCATCCGGACCGAGATCCCGCTCCTCGACAATGGCCGCCTGGACCTGCGGATCGACAGCGCTCCGGACCCGGCGGCGGCCGAGATCCTGGCCCGCATGGCGACCCGGAACGACCCGGCGCATCGCGTCGAGGCCCTGCGGGCGGCCGTGGCGGAGCGCGCCGCCGAGGTCACCCGGACCCTGGCCAAGCCGGTCGAGCGCCTGCGGGCGCAGATCCTCCAGGACCTGCGCGAGGTCGGGGCCGACGCCCCCGCCTACATCGCCCATCTCGACCGCTCGCTGCGCTCCCGGGTGTTCACCTTCGGGCCGAAGCTGGCGCGCGCGCTCAACGACACGCTCACCCCCGTGCGCCGCCACGCCAAGGCGGTGGCGAGCGAGGGCTCGCGCCTGCGCCGCCTGCGCGATCAGGTCGGCTTCGGCGCCTATATCGAGCGCTTCAGTGCCGCCCGCCGGCTGAACCGGCGGATCCTGTTCCACATGGGCCCGACCAATTCCGGCAAGACCTATGCGGCCCTGCAGATGCTGACGGCGGCCCCCACCGGCACCTATCTGGCGCCCCTGCGGCTGCTGGCCCTGGAGAATTACGAGGCCCTGCGCGAGCGCGGCCTCCGGGCCGGCATGGTCACCGGCGAGGAGGTCCTGGGTGAGCCGCAGCCGACCCACACCGCCCGCACCATCGAGACCGCCGACCTGACCCGCCCGATCGACGTGGCGGTGATCGACGAGATCCAGATGCTGTCGGATCCCGATCGCGGCTGGGCCTGGACCAACGCCCTGTTCGGCGTGGCCGCCCGGACAGTGGTCGTGTGCGGCTCCGACGACGCCCTGGCCTATGTCCGGCGCGCCGCCGAGGCCGCGGGCGAGTCGCTGGAGGTGATCCCGTTCACCCGCAAGTCGCCGCTGCTGCTGCTCGATGAACCGGTCCCGCTGGAGAAGGTCGAGCCGGGGGACGCGGTGGTGGCGTTCTCGCGCCGGGCCGTGCACGAGAACCGTGAGATCCTGGTCGCCCGGGGCCATCGGGTCGCGACGATCTACGGCGCCCTCTCGCCGGAGGTGCGGCGGGCCGAGGCGACGCGCTTCCGCACCGGCGAGGCCAACGTGCTGGTCACCACGGACGCGATCGGCATGGGGCTCAATCTCGGGCCGCTCCGGCGGATCGTGTTCTCGACCGTGCGCAAGTGGGACGGCACGAAGGAGCGCGGGCTGACCAATTCCGAGATCCGCCAGATCGCCGGCCGGGCGGGTCGCTATGGCCACCAGGATGTCGGCTACGTGGCGGCGACGGAGGCGATCGCGGTGGAGCCAATCCGGATCGCGCTATCGGGCGCCCCCACGGCGCCGGCCGCCGATTCGCGCTTCTTCGTCCGGCCCGACCTCAGCGCGATCCGCTCCGTCGCCGAGGAGATGCAGACCCAGAGCCTCCACGAGGTGCTGACCCATTTCGCCCGGGCGACCTTCTACGCCGGCTCGCCGTTCCAGCCCTCGGCCCTGGAGGAGATCCTGGAGGTCGCGAGGGTCGTCGATCGGGCGCGGCTGCCGATCGAGGAAAAGTTCGCCTTCTCGGTCTGCCCCGTCAACCGCCGCGACGAGATCGCCATGGGCATGCTCGAGCGCTGGAGCCAGGCCCGGGCGGCCGGCACCACGGTCCCGGCCCTGCGGGCGAACCTGGCCGGGGAACTCGACTACCAGGAGCGGACGGTGCGCTTGGCCAGCGCCTATCTGTGGCTGTCGCGCCGCTTCCCCGACACGTTCGACGATGTCGAGGCGATCCGGCACATGCGCGGCCGCGCCAACGACGCCATCGAGCAGCATCTGCGCGAGACCGCGACCCGCAAGGCGGAGCGCCGCACCCGGCGGGCGGGCAGCGCGGGGGGCCGATAGCGACTCACCAGCGGTAGCCGAGGCTGGCGATGACGGTCCGGCCGTTTCCGTAGAAGCAACCGCCCGCCGCGAAGCAGGAGGCGACGGTGGTCCGGTCGAGCAGGTTCGCGGCGTTGACCGAGACCTGCCAGCCCGCCAGTCCGGGATCGGCAGCGCCGAGATCGTAGCGGATCGCGGCGTCGATCAGGGTCACGGGCGGTACCGAGAAATTGTTGGCGGGATCGCCGGCGCTCCGGCCGATGGCGCGGATCCCGCCGGCGAGGCTGAGGCCCGCGAGCGGGCCGGCCGGGAACCGATAATTTGCCCAGAGCGACACCAACTGGTTGGGCACGGACACGAAGCGCTTGCCGACGAGCGCCGGGTTGCCGTCCCGGCGCACGGTGGTGTCGAGGTAGGTATAGGCGCCGATCAGATCGAGGCTGTCGGACAGGGTCGCGCGGGCCTCGATCTCGATGCCGCGCGAGCGCACGGCGCCGGTTTGGACTTTATAGAAGAGGTGCGCCGGGTCGGCGGTGGCGACGTTGTCCTGGGTGATGTCGAAGCCCGAGACGGCGACGAAGCTGTCCAGGCCGGCGGGCTGATACTTCACCCCGGCCTCGGTCTGCCGCGCATGGGTCGGCTTGAACGGGGTGCCCGAGAAGCCGGTGCCCAGCGTCGGCTCGAACGACGTCGCGTAGCTCGCATACGGTGCCAGACCGCCGTCGAACAGGTAGACGGCGCCGACCCGGCCGGTGAAGGCCTGGTCGTCCTGGCTGGAGGTCAGGGCCGTCAGGCGGTTGGCGGTATCGAGCAGGGACCAATCCTGCCTGCCCCCGACCGTGACGGCCCAGTGGTCCAGACGCATCTGGTCCTGGGCGTAGAGGCCGACGCGGTTCCAGTCCTGACGCGTGCTCGGCGCGGCGGGTGGACGCGCGAAGGGCCGGCCGTAGACCGGCGCCGCAAAGTCGATCGCCGGCACCGGGCCGAAGCCAGAGGCGTTCACGTCCGCCTGGGAGCCCTGATAGCCGAGCCCGAGCAGGATCGTATGGCCGATCGGTCCGGTGGCGAAGTCGGCCAGCACCTGGTTGTCCAGGGACACGCCGTCGACCGCCTCCCGAGACCAGGAGGCCGAGCGCTCGAGCAGGCTCGCGGTCGCGCCGAACGGGGCGAAGAAGTTGATCGCCACGCCCTCAAAGCGTGTGTCGATATGGGCGTAACGCAGGTTCTGGCGGACGCTCCAGGTCTCGTCGAAGCGGTGCTCGAAGGCGTAGCCGATCATCGCCTGCTGGCGGCCGTAAGCATCGAAGCCGGGCTCGCCCGGAAAGAAGCTGCGCCGGATCCGGCCGGCCGGGCTGGGGAACAGGGTTCCCTCGGCCGGAAGCCAGCCTGCGAAATTGTTGTGCGGATCGTTCTGGTAGAAGCCGAGCCAGGTGAGGCGCGTGTCGTCGTCCGGCCGCCAAGCCAGCGCCGGCGCCAGCACGAGCCGCTGCTCCCGGGAGAAATCGGCCTGGGTGTCGACCCGGCGGCCGAGGCCGTTGAGGCGATAGGCCCAGCTGGCGTCCTCGGTGATTGGGCCGCCGAGATCGAAGGCCGCCTCGGCGCGGTTGCGGTTGCCGGTGGTGAGCGTGACCGCGCGGACGGGCTGCTCGGTCGGCCGCTTGCTGACCATGTTCACGATGCCGCCCGGGCTCGCCTGCCCGTAGAGCACCGAGGCCGGCCCGCGCAGCACCTCGACACGCTCCAGCACGGACGGATCGATGACCTGCGCAGACCAGTTGCCGCCCTTGACCAGCGGCAAGCCGTCGAGGACCTGCGGGTTGGTTGCGCCCGCCGCGAGGCCGCCGAAGCCGCGCAGGAACACGCTTTCCAGCACGCCGCCGATCCGCGTGTCGGCGAACACGCCCGGCGTGTAGCGCAAGCTGTCGCCGACGCTCCGGGCCGCCTGCTGGGCGATCTGTTCTCGGGGAATCACCGACACCGCCTGCGGCACTGCGATGACCGGCGTGTCGGTCTTCGTAGCTGTGGCCGAGACGCGCGCCACGAGACCGGGGACCGGATCGGTCCCGGTCATTCCGCGGCCGCTGACCGTGAGAGCCGGCAGCGCGATCTCGGTCGCGTTGCTGCCGCGTTGGCCGAGGGCGGCGCCCACGAATTCGGCTGGCATCCGGGCCGTCGCGGCGTGATGCCGAGGCGTCGAGGGCGGGCGTGGTTCGTCGCTCGCTGACCCGGCCCTGGCCGGGCGGGGCTCGGCGCGAAGGGCCGCCGGGGAGAGACTCAGGATCACCGTGAACAAGCCGCCGGCCATCCGCAGGCGCAGGCCCGAAGGCCGCGGCCGATCGAACGTACCGTTGGCAAGGCGAGATGGCGGGCGTGGCGGCATCGGCGATCTCCGATCGAGGAAGCCCAGCGCTACGGCGATTGCCCGAGTCGGTCAATAAAGGTAGGATGATTGGATCAAACGATCTTTTAGCACGATTCCAGGGAGGTCTGTCGATGGATCGCGAGCCGTTCACCCTCCACGATGTCTCAACGTTTCCCATCGTGCGGCTGCGCGCTGAGGAAGCGCGCCCACCCGGGTACGCCACCGCCTGGTGCCAGGAGATGGACCGACTTCTGGCCAGCGAAAAACCCTTCGTGCTCGTCTATCCGGGCCGCCGCGATGACGAGTTGCATGACGACCGCGTCGCCCGGGGTCTCTGGCTGAAGCGGAACAAGGAGGTCCTGGCGGGGCGCTGCCGGGCCTTGATCGTCGTGGAGCCCGATTCGGATCGGCGCCGCGCGTTGGAGGCGGCCTTTCCCGGCCTCGTCCGCGCGTTCGGCACGCCTCAGGTCGCCTGCGCCACCGATCAGGACGCCGTCTCGCTCGCCAGGCAAGCTCTGGGGGCGGAGGGCCGAACGGAGCCGGGGGGCCGATCAGACGCTGGAGGTAACAGGCGTCTCGACATTCGCGAGCGCGTCGAGGATCGGGCCGACGATCGCCCGGGCGGCCTCTGCCGCCCCTGATTCGTCTCGGTCCCGAATCGCGTCGAACACCCGGCGATGGGCGGCGAGGTCGGGCTCGGGCAGGGTGATGTCCGCGAGCGCCGTGCTCGTGCTGCCGTGCAACGATAGAGCGAAGTAGCGGTAGAGTTCCGCGAGGGCGGCGTTGTCGCCGCATTGCGCGACCGCGACATGGAACGCGATGTCGCGCGCGATGAAGTCGGCGAGATCGCCGTCCGGGGGGCGTTCCCCCCGCTCGTTCAGCAGGGCTTCGAGCCGCCGCACGTCATCGTCGTTCCGCCGGGCCGCAGCCTGGCGCGCGGCCTCGGTTTCGAGGAGCGCGCGCAGCTCGAAATGGTCTCGCAGGCTCGCATGCGTCACCCGGCGCATGACCTCAGCCGGGTCGATGTTCAGGCGCACATAGGTTCCGTCGCCCTGCCGGACCTCCAGAACCGCGGCATGGGACAGGACCCGCACAGCTTCCCGCACCGTGTTCCGCCCGACCTGCAGCATCTCGGCGAGTTCCGCCTCTTTCGGTATGCGTGCGCCGACCTTCCAGCGGCCGGTCTCGATCTCCGCGCGGATGAGGTCGATGGTCGAATCGACCAGGGAGCGGCGGGGGACCTGTGGAAGGGACGCGGCGAGCACCATAGCGCTCTTATAGCGAGCAAAGAGGGATCATCCCAGCTCTGGTCACACGGATTGACATGTCCCGCATAAAGGTAGGATGATCCTATTTAAGCCATCGCCGAGACAGCTATGGGACCCTCACCTCTTCGACCCGGGATCGCCGGCTCGAGCGTCGCGGCCGAAGCGCTGGCCGCACCCGCATGACCCACCCAGCTCCCTCTCCATCGCTGCGTGCGTCCGCCTTCTTGCGGAGTGCCCGGGATCGCTTTCTCGCGATCGACATCCTGACGCCCCGCACTGCCCATGTCGCGCGATCCACCAGCGCTGCGACGCTAGCCCTCGGTCTCGCCTTCTGCCTGCAGCTCGAGACGCCCTATTCTGCGGCCTCGACGGTCCTGCTGGTCGCCAACGCGAACCAGGGCGCTGTTCTCGCCAAGGGCGGATGGCGCCTTGTCGGCACGGTGATCGGCGCAGGCGCCGCCCTCGTCCTGATGGGCCTCTTCATCCAGGCTCCCATCCTGTTCATCTTCGGCTTCGCCCTCTGGCTCGGCCTCTGTACCGGTGGAGCGACGCTGCTCCGGCACTTCCGAGCGTCCGGCGCGGCCGTGGCCGGCTATACGGTCGGCCTCGCCACGTATGACGCGTTGGAGATGCCCGAGCGGGCGCTGGATGCCGTGCTCGGCCGTACAGCCACCGTTGCGGTCGGGGTGGTCTGCCTCGGGGTGGTGACGGCCCTGTTCAGCAAACGTGCAACGCGCGTCGCGCTGGATAACGCTCTGATCGGGCAGTTCGGTACGATTGCGGGCGTCGCCTTGGAGCGGCTGCGAAGCCAAGAGCCGGCGCATAGCCTGCCAACCCCGACACAGATTGCCGGCCTCTTCGCGGTCGATGATCTGCTGGAACTGAGCCGAGCCGAGTCCCCGGACCTGGCAAGGCACAAGGGCGCAATTCGCGACACCATCGCTGCCCTGTTCAGCGCGCTGCTGGGCAGCTCGGACCTGTGTGACGCCGATCCGCAAGCAGGCCAGGATTGCGTCGTGGCGCATGAAGGCGTCGTCACCGAACTGCCGCGGATCCTGTGCGCGCTGGAGGCTCGGCGCTTCGAGGAGGCGCTCGAACGGATCACCGCGTTGAGCGGCGCGGTGCAGGCGCGCGCCAGGCGCGCCGAAGCCGCGGATACCGGAACATCCGCCCCGCTGATCGCCCTCGACCGCCTCGTCGCGTTCATCGAGGATTACAGGTCGGCGCTGTCGGGAATGGCACGGCTCCAGGGTGGCCGCCCGGCGCCTGCGCGGTCATTCCGGTTCCATCGGGACTGGGGGGCGGCGACGGAGAACGGGCTGCGCTCCGCGCTGGCGATCCTGCTCGCCGGCGCCTTCGGGATCGCGACCGGCTGGAGCGACTGGTCGCTCCTGCTGCTCATCCTCGCCCCCTATCTGGCCCTGCTCGCCATGACGGGCAATCCGGCCGCGGGCGCCGTCGCGTTCATCACCGGGACACTCGTGGCCGTGCCGGCGGCTTTCGTCTGCGCTTTCGGCCTGATGCCCCAGGTGCAAGGCTTCCCGCTGCTGATCGCGGTGATCGCGCCGTTCTGGATGGTGGGCCTCTACGCCACCACCCTGCCCCGGCACGGGCCGTCCGGGCTCGCCTACCTGGTTGCGTTCAACACGCTCGTCGGAGCCACGAACCCGATGGCGTTCAGCCTGCCGGCCTTCCTGAACCAGGCCTTCGGCTGGATCGCAGCAGTCTTCGTCACGCTTCTGGCCTTTCGACTCCTCCTTCCGCACGATCCGCGCCGGCAAGCCCGCCGCATCCGGGCGGCTCTGCGCCGCGACGCCCTGGCGCTCCTGCATTCGGACCCACCGGAGCATCGGCACGTCTGGGAGCATCTTCAGCACCACCGGCTGGCCCGCCTCGCGCTGAGCCTGAGGGCCGATCCGGAGGCAGCGGCGATCATGGCGGAGGGGATCGCCGGGCTGCGCCTCGGCCGTGCCGCGATTCGGGCACGCGGCGCAGCCCGACATGCCACCACACCGGCGTTCCTCCACACGACGACCCTGCGGGCCCTGGCCGAAGCCGCCCGGACGCCGCGACAGGCTCGTGACATCCTCGCGGCGGCGGCAGCCGAGATCGCCGCGCGATCGATCGAGGATCTTGGCGCTTGGTCGGCGGCCCATCGGATCGCCGCCTGCCTGACCGACATGGCAGTGCTGCTCGAAGCCCATACGGACGGATCCTTCGACCGGCACCGGAGCGCCCCATGCTGAGCGAGGTCGCGATCGGGGGCGTCTACCTGCCGCCCATCCTCATCTACCTCGTGGCAGCCATTCCGGTCTTCGCGGGGCTTCGCGCCGTCCTGGACCGTGCCGGAGTGCTGCGCTGCGCCTGGCATCCCGCGCTCCTGGAATGCGCGGTGCTGCTCGCGACGGTGGCGCTCCTCATCCTGTTCGTCTGAGTGCCGCCATGACGGTCCTGAAGCGCCTGCTCCGCCCCTGGCTGACCTTGGCCACCGTCGCCGCGACGGCGGCGCTGCTCCCGGCCCTGTGGCAAGCCTACATGCTGGCGCCCTGGACACGCGACGGGCGGGTCAGCGTCGAGGTCGTGCGGGTCACCCCCGAGGTCTCGGGTACGGTCGTCGACATGCGGGTCGTCGACAACCAGTTCGTCCGGCGCGGCGATATTCTCTACGTCATCGATCCGCACCGTTTCCAGCTGGCCCTCGACGGCGCGCAGGCCGCGGGTCCTCGCTAGGCGTGAGGATGCGGCCCTGAAAACCGCGGCGGCGCGCCGGCGCAATCAGTTGAGCCCGGGTGTCGTCGCCCCGGAAACGGTCGAGCGGGCCAACGGTACGGCGGCGATCGCGCGTGCGGATTACGACGCGGCCATCGCCGCCGCCCGTGTCGCCGAGATCAACCTCGACCGTGCCACGGTCAGGGCACCCTTGGACGGCTACGTCACCAACCTCCGGCTGCGTCCGGGCGACTATGCGACCGCCGGTGTGACCCGCATCTCGATCGTCGAGGCCGAGGGATTCTGGATCACCGCCTATTTCGAGGAGACCAAGCTGTCCCGGATCGCGGTCGGTGCCCACGCCGAGATCCGCCTGATGGGGTTCGAGCAGCCGGTCTCGGGGCATGTGGAAAGCCTCGGGCACGGCATTGCCGACGCCAACGAGAACCCGGACCATCGCGGCCTGCCGAGCGTCAATCCGGTCTTCACCTGGGTGCGGCTGGCGCAGCGCATTCCCGTCCGGATCCACATCGACGCGGTGCCGCCGGGCGTGATGCTCGCAGCGGGCATGACATGCAGCGTGGCCGTCGGCGAAGCAGCTGCCGGAGGCCGGCTGCTCTCCCGTCTGAGTTTCCTGCAGTGACGATCTCTGGGCTCCGCATTATGGGTCATTCAGCAGGGTAGACCTGCCGAGGATCGGCTGCGGCGGGTTCGTGCAAGTGTATGATCTGCGCTCCGCTTGCGGCCATCGTTCTCTTGAAAGTCTGTTCCGTTCTCCATAAAGAACGCGCTTGCAAGCCGGCCGGTCATGCGTGCCGGCCCGATTCCGGCGCAGGAAGGAACAGCCGATGCCCGAGGGACTCGATGCCCGCACCATCGCGGCGACCAACGGGGTGGCCCAGGATACCGCCTTCGGGGCCGTGATCGCGCCGATCCATCTGTCGACGACCTTCAAGTTTCCCGCCTTCGAGCAGCCCGGCCCGTACGATTACTCGCGGCTCGGCAATCCGACCCGCGACCAGCTCGCCGATACCATCGCCAAGCTTGAGGGTGGCGCCCGCGCCGTCATGGTGTCGAGCGGCATGGCGGCCCTCGATCTCGCCCTGTCGAGCCTGTGTCCCGGCGACCTGCTGGTGGCGCCGCACGACTGTTACGGCGGGACGCACCGGCTGCTGAGCCTGCGCGCCGCCCGCGGGCAGTACCGCGTGGTCTTCGTCGACCAGACCGACGCGGCGGCCCTGGCCGCGGTGCTCGCGCAAGAACCCAAGGTCGTGCTGGTCGAGACCCCGAGCAATCCGCTGATGCGGGTGGTGGATGTCCGGCGCGTCACCGACCAAGCCAAGGCGGTCGGCGCGCTGGCTGTTGTCGACAACACCTTCCTGTCGCCGGCGCTGCAGCAGCCGATCGCCCTCGGGGCGGATCTCGTCGTCCACTCCACCACGAAGTTCCTCAACGGCCATTCGGACGTGATCGGCGGGGCGGTGATCGCCGCCGAAGCTTCGGTCGGTGACGAGCTCGCCGCCTGGGCGAACACGATCGGGGTCACCGGGTCACCGCTCGACGCCTACCTGACGCTGCGGGGCATCCGCACCCTGTTCGTCCGGGTGGAGCGCCAGCAGCAGAATGCCGGGCAGCTCGCGAGCTTTCTGGACTCACATCCGGCCGTCAGCCGGGTCCATTACCCCGGCCTTCCGTCCCATCCGGGCCATGCCATCGCCAAGGCGCAGCAGGCCGGGTTCGGGGCCATGCTGAGCTTCGAGCTCGCTGGCGGCCGCGCCGCCGTGAAGACCTTGGTGGAGACGCTACGGGTGTTCACGCTGGCCGAGTCGCTGGGCGGCGTGGAGAGCCTGATCGCGCACCCGCCGACCATGACGCATGCCGCGATGGATCCCGAAGCCCGCGCAATTGCGGGCATCACCGACGGGCTGCTGCGTCTGTCGATCGGGCTCGAAGCGGTGGACGATCTTCTGGCCGACCTATCCCACGGCCTGGAGGCGGTCACACGCGGCTGAGCCGGCGGCTCACTCCTCCTCGACCACGCTGAACCCGGACTCGTCCTCGACCACCCGATATCGGGAGAGGCGTAGAGTCTGTGAGCGCTCGGCCGCCTCGTCCCGACACTTCAGGACGTGAGCGGTCCGGTTGACGACCTGCAGGTTCGAGGCCCCCCAATAGCCGAGCAGCTCCGGCCAGGGCGCATCGCGGTGCTCGCGCCAGACCCGGTAGAGCGGCAGGGCGTGGTCGACCTCGGCGGTGCGCAGGAGCCGCTTGCCGGAGGCCTTGCAGCGATGCCCCTGGTGGCGCTTCAGCACTTTGACCTGCTCGTGTGGCGCGCTCCAGAACTTCCAGGCGATGACACAGGCGGCGTGCCAGACGGCCTTGCCGTTCGGTACGCCCTGCCCCCAGAGGTCCCGGTGCCAGCCGAACCGGTAGACCGGCTGGCCGCAGATGCAGCAGGCGCCGCGGCCGCGGGCGAAGGCCGTCTCGCGGAACGGAGCCGGCGGTACCCGGAAGCTCGCCGGCCGGCCACCCGCACCGCCCTCGCCGAGCTGCCAGGTCCAGCCCTCCGGCGTCCCCGAGCGCGCCGCGAGAGCACGGGCCAGCCGGTCGGCCCGAAGAATGTGGTTACGCCAGTAACTTTCCACCGCCAGCCGCGGGGTCGGCGGGATCAGCGGCCGCGACAGGGCATGGTGCAGGACCGGGGCCGGGAAGATCGCCGGCAGGGCCCGCTCCAGCCGGGCCTGGGCCTTGGCGTTCTTCAGGTCGCGCCAGCTGGATGTCGTGATCGAGACCGTCATGCCGGGCCGTGCTAGCGCGCGACGCGCGGGAAGGCGACGGCATTCGGGTCACAGGTTCGGGCTGTCGGGTTAAGACAATGTTTCCCGTGAAACATCGGTCTCGGCGGTCGCCTACAGATCGACCGTCATCGACAGCAGGTAGGTGCGGGGGGCACCCTGGAAGAAGGTGCCGAACGAGGCGACCCCGGTCCAGTAGCGGGTCCCGGTGACGTTCAGCACGTTGGCGCGAAACGTGGTCGGGTGCCCGTCGATCACGGTGGCGTAGCGCAGGCCGAGATCCAGGCGTGCCCAGTCCGGCAGGGCCTGGGTGTTGGCGAGGTCGACGAATTGCCGCCCGGTATAGATCACCGCCCCGTCGACGGTCAGGCCCGGCAGCCCGGGCAGGTCGCACTCAGCGCCGAGATTGAGCTGCACGTCCGGCACCCCGATCGGCACGTGACCGAGATTGGCGGCGACAGCGGTTCGGGTGAGAACGCCGTCGAGCAGGCTGAAGCCGCCCAACACCCGCAGCTCCGGGGTGATCTCGCCGTAGACGCTGAACTCCAGCCCGCTGATGCGCTGCTCGCCGGTCTGAGCGAAGCTCCGGGTGACGGGGTTCGCCTCGCCATTCGGCTTGGTGATCCGGAAGGCGCTGAACGTGCCACCGATCCGGCCGAGATCGAGCTTCACCCCCGCCTCGACCTGATGCGCGACATAGGGGGCCAGGATCGTGCCGGCATTGCTCGCCGCCAGCGGGGCGACGTCGCCGCGGCTCAGGCCCTCGATGGAATTGGCATAGAACGAGACGGCGTCCCACGGCCGCACCACGAGGCCGACCACCGGGGTGGTCGCGCTCTTGTCGTAGGCGGAGCTCAGCGTTCCGACATTGGCCAGGTAATTGTGCGCCTCGACCCGCTGCCGGCGGACGCCCAGCGTCAGCAGAATATGCTCGTCGAGGGCCGAGAGCGTGTCGGCCACCGAGACCCCGGACAGCGTGCTGTCGGAGAGGCGGGGTCGCCCGGCGGTGATCGGCGGGGGGATGTAGGCGGCCAGACGCGGCGCATAGATGTTCGACAGGTAGGCGCCGCGGCCGGCAGGGAATTGGCGCGCCGTGTCCTCGTTGTAGGCCGAGGCTTGCACCACGAGGGCGTGGTGGAGGAAGCCGGTGTCGAAGCGCACCCGGGCGCCGCCATCGACGGTCGAGCGGTCGATGCCCATCGCGTAGAATTGCGGCGTGCTGGTCGTATCCCCGCGGGCATTGAGGATCGTCGGGGCGGACTGGAAGTAGCGCTGGACCTCCGTCTGCGCGCCGCCGACATCGGCGAACAGCGTGACCGCGTCGGTGAGGTCGTATTCCAGGCGCATCAGGGCGCCGCGGTCGTCGATGTCAGAATATTCCCAGCGCTGGGTCAGGTTCAGGCGGCCATCCGGCGCCCGCGGGACCGGCACGCCGGCCTTGAGCAGAAACGGGCGCAGAGGCGCGTCGAAGCGGTCGGTCTGCGCCAGCAGGTAGAGCCAGCCGCGGAAACGCTCGCCCTGATAGTCGAGGGCGAGCGCCCCGACACCGGTCGTCTCGGATTGGCGCGCGAACGGCGTGTCGCCGCCATGCAGGCTGCCGACGACACGCGCGCCCCATTCCCGGCTGGGACCGAAGCGGCGCGCGACGTCGAGTTGGCCGCCGCCCCGGGCGACCGAGCCGTAATCCAGGGTGACGCGGGTCAGGTCCTCGCCGGCGCGCTTGGGAACGACGTTGACGACACCGCCGACCGCGCCGTTCGGCGAGACGCCGGACAGGGCCGCCGAGGGGCCCTTCAGCACCTCGATCCGCTCGGCATAGTCGGTGAAGACGCGAAAGCTCGGCGCGACGCCGTAGACGCCGTCGAACGCGATCTCGCCGCTTGTGCCCTCGCCCGCCGGGAAGCCACGGATCGAGAACGAGTCGAATGGCGCCCCGGTCGTCTGGGTGGCGCGCACCGATGGGTCACGGCTGAGCGCCTCGGACACGGTTCGGGCCTGCTGGTCGCGCACGAACGTGTCGGTGTAGCTGGTGATGCTGAACGGCGACTTTTTCGCCTCGGTATTGCCGAGCAGGCCGAGACGTCCGCCCTGCGCGATCTGCCCGCCGGCATAGGCCGGCACCACCCCGGGCGGGGCGCCGGTACTCTCCACCGAGAGTTCCTCAAGCTGCACCGTCGATCCAGGACGGATATCGTCTGCCCATGCGGGATCGGGATGGGCAACGAGCAGGACACCAATGCCCAGAACTGCGGTGGAGCCCAAAAACAGCGGCGGGCAACGGCCTGAACGCATCATGGACATCTGGGACGGCTCGGTATCCCGGTGGGGAAAAGGTCAAAACCGCCGTTTCATGATGAGACTATGTTGTCAACGATATCTTTGATGACACAATTTAGTTTTTATATAGAATAGCTTCATTTAACGAGCGCATCATTTGCCCTGCCAGCGCGATATATTCTCAAAGTTTAGAGAAGATATTATTTTATGCACTCGTGACACGTAATACGACGCTACGTCAGCCGAATGCGCCCGCGCAATTGTTGGAACGGACCTGCTCTTGGTGAGCTCGGCGAGCGGGGATCACCCGGCATGCCAAAGAAGTGTTCATGCCTTTTTAGCCAACGTATCCTCGTCCCGCCGCTCACCCGAGCCGGGCCGATTCGTCCCCGGGGAGTCCATGATGCGTCCAAATCTCTTCCTGGTGTCCCGCTCGGCCGGCATCCTCGCACTCGCCGGCCTCTGGGTCTGCGCAATCCCCTCGACGGAAGCACGGGCGGACCAGCCTTCGGCCAAGCTGTGCCAGGCCGCGACCTCGACGCCGGAGACCCAGGCCTGCCTGCACAAGGCCCTCGACGCGGCCGACGCGAAGCTCAATGCGGCCTACAAGAAGGCCCTATCGGTCATCGATCAGGACGACCGCCCACCGGACGCCAAGGCGGTCTGGAAGACTCAGTTCACGGCGGCCCAGCGTGCCTGGATCGCCTTTCGGGACGCCGATTGCGGCGACCTCACCTTCAGCGAGTGGAACAACGGCAGCGGCACCACCGGCGCGCTGTATGCCTGCCGATACGACAAGACCGTCCAGCGGACCGACGATATTCTGAGCCGGTACCCACTGCCGTAGAGGACCGTTTCCATCTCCGGCGCCGATGGGCGGTACGGCTGGTCCAACCCTTGAATGCGCAGGGATGCCGCGCTTTCGAAGGACCCCGATGATCGTCGATCTGAACTGCGACATGGGCGAGGGGTTCGGCGTCTACCGCCTGGGGGACGATGCCGGCATGCTGGCGATCGCTAGCTCGGCCAACATCGCCTGCGGGTTCCACGCCGGCGACCCGCTGGTGATGCACGAGACCCTGACCCTTGCCGCCCGCGCCGGCGTGCAGGCTGGGGCGCATCCGGGCTTCCTCGATCTCTGGGGTTTCGGGCGGCGCCCGATCCACGGCGAGCGCCCGGCGGATGTCGAGAAGGCGGTGCTCTACCAGGTCGGCGCCCTGCTGGCGCTCGCCCAGGATGCCGGCTGCCCCGTGCGGCACGTGAAGACCCACGGGGCGCTGGGCAACATCGCCAATGAGGATGCAGACCTGGCCCTGGCGGTGGCCCGCGCGATCCGGACCCTCGACCGCGACCTGATCTTCGTGGTCATGCCGGGCCTCGAGACCGAGCGTGCCGGCGAGCGGCTCGGCCTGCCCCTGGCCCGGGAGATCTATGCCGATCGGGCCTACGCCGATAACGGCAACCTGATCTCGCGCAAGCTGCCGGGGGCCGTGCTGCACGATCCGGTGGAGGCGGCCGGGCGCGTGGCGCGGATGCTGGAGGATCGCGCGATCCTCTGCCTGTCCGGGCGACGCATCCCGGCCCGGATCGACAGTATCTGCGTCCACGGCGATACGCCGGGGTCCGTCGCGATGGCTGCGCAGGTGCGCGCCGACCTCGCCGAGAGAGGGATCACGATGAGGCCAATGGCTGAGGTGATCGGCGCCTGAAGCGCCGGATTTGGCCGCCATCTGCGGCTCCGTCATGCAAACGTCGCAGATGGGCCAGAAAGCCACTCGCTGCTTGCAAGGCTGAGAGGGGCTCCATGGATTTCCACCGTCGCTTCACGGTTCTGATGTGCACCCCCGCCTTCGATCCGGACGACCTGGAGGGTGCGCGGGTCGCCCAGATCGTGGCCGCGGTGGAGAATCGCGGCTTCGAGGTGGTGCGGGCCCGGCGCGTCGAGGACGCGGCCATCGCCGTGCAGACCGATGCTGCCATCGGCTGCATGGTGGTCGACTGGGGCAAGCGCGGCCTCGACGGCAAGGCCGCCGCGCTCATCGACATGATGCGCAAGCGCGGCCTGGAGATGCCGATCGTCATCATGGTCCGCCGCAAGCGGCTGGAGGACATCCCGGTCGAGTTGCTCGACTTCATCGACGGCTACATCTTCCTGGCGGAAGAGACTCCCGAATTCATCGCCCGCGGCCTGGTCAGCCGGGTGACGCAATATGCCCAGACGCTGAAGACCCCGTTCTTCGGCGCGCTGGTCGACTATGCCGAGAAGGGCAACCAGCTCTGGACCTGCCCGGGCCATAACGGCGGCATTTTCTACAACCGCTCGCCGATCGGCCGGATCTTCGTCGAGCATCTGGGCGAGGCGATCTTCCGCGACGACCTCGACAATTCGGTCCTCGATCTCGGCGATCTGCTGACCCACGAGGGTCCCGCGCTCAAGGCCCAGAAGGAGGCCGCCAAGATCTTCGGGGCGGAGAAGACCTACTTCGTGCTCAACGGCACCTCGGCCTCCAACAAGATCGTGCTGTCGTCGCTGGTGGCCGAGGACGACCTGGTCCTGTTCGACCGCAACAATCACAAGGCGGCCCATCACGGCGCCCTGTTCCTCGGCGGCGGCATCCCGATCTTTTTGGAAACGGACCGCAATGCTTTCGGGCTGATCGGCCCGATCTATCACGAGGCGCTGGACGAGACCCGGATCCGGGAAAAGATCCGCGCCAACCCGCTGGTCACCGACCCCGAGGCCTGGCGCCGGGAGCGGCCGTTCCGGGTCGCGGTGATCGAGCAATGCACCTACGACGGCACGATCTACGACGCCCAGGAGATCCTGGAGAAGATCGGCCACCTCTGCGACTACATCCTGTTCGACGAGGCCTGGGCGGGCTTCATGAAGTTCCACCCGCTCTTCGCCCGCCGCTTCGCCATGGGGCTCACCGGGCTCGACGAGACCTCGCCGGGGATCGTGGCCACGCAATCGACCCACAAGCAGCTCGCGAGCTTCTCCCAGGCCTCACAGATCCACACCCGGGACGGCCATATCCGCGGCCAGACCCGGCGGGTCGAGCACAAGCGTCTCAACGAGAGCTTCCTGGTTCACGCCTCGACCTCGCCGTTCTACCCGCTCTTCGCCTCCCTTGATGTCGGCGCCCAGATGATGAAGGGCCGCTCGGGCATGATCCTGTGGGACGACACGATCCGGCTCGGAATCGAGTGGCGCAAGAAGGTCCGGGCGATCCGGCGGGAATTCGAGGAGAACGAGGCCGACCCGCTGCGGCGCTGGTTCTTCGACCCCTTCGTGCCGGACGTGACCAGCAATGCCGACGGGGCCGAGGTGCCCTGGGAGAAGGTGCCCACGGATGAGCTCGCCGCCGACCCGCGGCACTGGGAACTGAAACCCGGCGCCCGCTGGCATGGGTTCACCCATGTCGCGCCGGTCTACGCCATCACCGATCCCAACAAGCTCACGGTGCTCACCCCGGGCTTCGACCGGCAGACGGGTGCCTATGCCGATCACGGCGTGCCGGCCCCGATCGTCGCGCAGTACCTGCGCGAGAACCGGATCGTGGCGGAGAAGAACGATCTGAACTCGCTGCTCTTCCTGCTGACGCCCGGCGTCGAATCCTCCAAGGCCGGCACCCTGATCTCGGGCCTCGTCGCGTTCAAGCGGTTCCACGACGACAACGTGCCGCTGGAGGAGGCCATGCCGGAATTCGTCAGCCGCCGGCCCAACCGCTACCGCGGGGTGCGCCTGCGCGACCTCTGCGCCGAGTTCCACGCTTTCCACCGGGAGGCCGGCACCTCCGCGCTCCAGCGCCGGCAATTCGCCCCCGAGCATCTGCCCGAAATGGTGATGCCGCCCAAGAAGGCCGCCCAGATGCTGACCCGCAACAAGGTCGACTATGTACCGATCGCCGAGGCCGAGGGGCGCATCGCCACCACGCTGATGCTGGTCTACCCGCCGGGCATCGGCACGGTCCTCCCCGGCGAGCGCCTGGACGACCGCGCCAGGCCGATGCTCGACTATTTCAAGATGTTCGAGGCCTCCGCCAACCTGTTCCCCGGCTTCGAGGCCGAGATCCAGGGGGTCTATCGCGAGGTCGAGCCGGACGGGCGGATCCGCTTCCACACCTACGTCGTGCGGGACGGCGCCTGATGGAGATCGAGCCCGAGGAAGGCGCCCCGATCCCGGCGCGGCCAAGCCCGGACATCATCATCCGGCCGTCCTCGGACGCGGATGTCGAGGCCATGGTGGCGATCTACGAGCACCATATCGGCAAAGGCGTCGGCAACGTCGCCGATTTCGACGACGAGGCGCGCCTGCTCCCAGACGACCTGAAGCGGCGGCGCAAGACCATGCGCAAGAAGCGCCTGCCCCACCTCGTCGCCGAACGCGGCGGCCAAGTGGCGGGCTACGCCTACGCGGTGCCGTTCCGGAAGCGCCCGGCCTATCGCTACACCCTCAAGCACTCGATCTACGTGCATCCCGACCATCTCCATGCCGGGATCGGGCGCCGCCTCCTGCCGGCGCTGATCGAGGCCTGCGCGGCGGGGGGCTACCGGCAGATGATCGGCTACATCGACGCGCAGAACGAGGCGTCCTTGCGCCTGCACGAGACCTGCGGCTTCGTCCGTGTAGGCTACCTGAAAGCGGTAGGCTTCAAGTACGGCCGCTGGTCGGACAGCGTGATGGTGCAGCGGGCTCTGGGCACCGGGTCCGAGGACCAGCCGGGGACGTAGGGCCAAGCCCTCCGATCAGGGCTTGCCCGATCGGAGGGTTCCGCTCTGTCTCGGGACACTGTCCCGAACCCCGCCGAAGGGCATCAGGCCCGTCGGAAACCCGGTTTTGCGCGGGGGCGGATCGAGTGATCCGCTTCCGCCCACTCCGTTCAGTCCTGGCGCTCGAAGGCGCCCGCGATGGTCAGGTGCAGGTCGTCGCCGATCAGCGGCACGTAGGTCTTCACCCCGAACTCGGAGCGCTTGAGCGTACCGGTGGCGTCGAAGCCGACCGTGACCTTCTTGCTCAGGGGGTTCACGCCGGCCCCGACCAGGGTGACGTCCAGCGTCACCGGCTTGGTCACGCCGTGGAGCGTGAGGTTGCCGGTGACCTTCGCCTTGTCCTTGCCCTCGGGGGTGACCTTGGTGGACACGAAGGTCATCTCGGGGAACTTGGCCGCGTCGAGCCACTGGTCGCCCTTCAGCTCGTCGGTGAGCTTGGCGCTGGTCGTGGTGACCGAGGCGACCGGGATCTTGATCGTGAGCTTTGCAGCCGAAGGGTTTTTCGGCTGCAGATCGAGGGTCCCGGACACGTCCGAGAAGCCGCCGGCATAGTTCGAGAAGCCCATATGGGAGACCCGCCAGCCGACCTGGGTGTGGTTGGGATCGACCACGTAGGTGCCGGCTTGGATCTGGGCCGGGTCGCGGGTCGGCGGGGTCTGGGCCAGGACGGGGGTGGCGACCAGGAGGGCCAGAAGGCTCGAGGCGAGAATCGACTTCAAGGGTGTCTCCTACACTGCAGACGATCGTGCGCGATTCGGTGCGCCGCAGCAGCCCTGTAGCCCTGTTCACGACTGCTTATGAGCCTGCTATCCGGAACCCCATGGTTGCGAGAACGGAAACCTTCCAGGGCGGTCTCGATGACGTGCGGGCCTTCTGCACGGTCGTCGATCTCGGTACCGTCACGGCCGCGGCCGCGAACCTGCGGGAAACCAAGGGCAGCGTCAGCCGGCGCCTCTCCCGGCTGGAGCGGGCGCTCGGAACCCGGCTGATGGCGCGCACCTCGCGGGCGGTCTCGCCCACCGCGGAGGGACTGGCCTTCTACGCCAAGGCTCAGGAGAGCCTGGCGCTCCTCGATGAGGCCGCCGAGACCGCCCGCGACGCGCGGACGGTGCCGGCTGGGCACCTGCGCCTCACCACCTCGATCGATTTCGGAATCGAGGTGATGCCGGAGATCGTTGCGAGCTTCCGGGAGGCCTATCCGCAGATCACGGTTGAAATGCTCAACACCGATGCCCGCCTCGACCTGGCGGCCAACCGGATCGATCTTGCCCTGCGGCTCGGCGGTGCGGAAGAGACCGGCTACCGGGCCGTCATCCTGGCGACGCTGTCGGTGGGCCTCTACGCCGCGCCCGCCTATCTGTTGCGCCGCCCGGCTCCCGCCGATCTGGCGGGGCTGCACGATCACGACCTGATCCTGTCCCGGGAGCGGCTCGGCTCGGGTGCCCTGCCGCTCACCGACGGACTCGGCCGGTCCGAGCAGATCGTGCTGAGCCCAGCCATCCGGGTCAGCGACTTCGCGACCGTCCATCGCTTGACCCTGGCGGGGGCCGGGATCGGCCATATCCCGAGCCTCGTGGCTGCCAGGGCGGTCTCAGGGGGCCAGCTCGTGCGCGTGCTGGCCCCCTGGGCGAGCCGCGGGGCGGTGCTGCGCGCCGTGACGCTGGCCGGGCGCGACTTGCCGGCGCGGGTTCAGGTCTTCCGGGATCATGTGCGGAGCGTTCTGACACTGTGTGCCCCGCGTGACGGGGACACGCATTCCAGCGACGAATACAATCAAGACTTGTAGAGTCTAAATATCGGAGTCTTATTGACTGCGCGGTCAAGACAATCTTACGGGTTGACGTAGCGGTGTGTTCAGGAACTCGGCGCACCATGGCGCTGAGCGGCATCCCGGGCCGCTCGGTGATCGATCCCCTCTCACGCCCTTGCCCGGGCGAATCCAATTCCCAGCGGACATCCAGACATGCCCTCTCGCAACCGGCGCCTGCGCCCCCTGCTTCTTGTCGGGACGATGGCCCTGGCGGGTCTGTGCGCGGCAGCGGACTCAGCGCGGGCGACGCTGGCGAGCACAACCCGCGTCGTCCTGCAGAAGGGGCGCCACTACGTGCCGACCGACCTGTTCCTACGGCTCGGCGACACGATCACCCTGCGCAACGAGGATTCCAGTCAAACCCACCACGCCTTCATCGAGGCTGACCGCTTCACGTTCGATGCCGGCGATCAGGAGCCCGGCACGGAGACGCGGCTGGTACTGAATGAGCCCGGGGATTTCGTCATCCAGTGCGGCATCCATCCGAAGATGAAGCTGACCATCCACGTGCAGTAGCGTGTGGGCCGGTCAGCCCTCGCTGTCGTGACCGAGGCCGAGGCCGCGAATGAGGTCGCCGATCGGATCGATTTTCTTGGAGGCTTGTGCGGGCGCGGGCTCGGACGGCGTGATCGCCGGGTCCACGGCCGCCGTGCGGGCTAGGCTGGCGTGGCGCAGGCGTGCCGTCCGGCGCAGACCGCGGTCGGACACCTTGGACCGATGCGCCGCCAGCGTCTTGCGCGCCTTCTCGGCCGGGGCGATCATCTCACTCGGCAGCGCCGGCGCCGTGACGGCGCCCGGCGGGAACAGGCCAGCCATCTGCGGTGCCAGCAGGTCGGACGCGGACGCGCGGACGCTCTCGGAGACGGCAGCATCCGGCTTGCTCGTGACGGCGATCCGGGCTGGCGGATCCATCCAGCTCGATGGCGCAGCCTGCGCTGCGACGCCCCGGGCAGCGCGCGGCTGCACCTCGTAGTTGCCCGGATGCAGAGTATGGGCAGCCACTACCAAGCCGAATACGGCTATCGCGGTCGTCGCGAGGGTGGATTTGTAGTGTTCCATGACGGCAAAACGAACAGCCAAGGTCATGGTTCCGCTTGGCCGAAGCCTCGGGCCACGGATGCGGATTTCAGGTTGCCGCCGGCAGCTGCCGATACAGAACAGAAAAAAGGCCACTCCCGAAGGAGCGGCCCGAAGTCTAGGGAGGAAACGCCCAAGAAGGGCAGCGGGATCGCGACGCCATCGCCATCCCGCAGTGCAGAGATAAGCTACCGCAGTGCGGCATGCAACCGATCGGGGGTTGTTTCTGCATGCATATGTGACACGCTGTAGTCGTCGAGATGCGCGTCCAGACCATGGCTCGGATCCCGTACGGCCCGATCAGCCGCCGTTTTGCGGCTCGTCATGCCCGATCAGCCGCTCGACCTCGGCCAGCGCGACGGCCCGGGCGACGCCCTCGGAGGCGTGCGGACGGTACGATCCCCGGACCAGCTTGCCGCGGTCGCGGATCGCCCACGTGAAACGCCCCGGATCATGCCGGCTCGGCCTGACCTCGACCGTGTAGAGATGCCCGCCATTCGCACCCATGCCCCGCATGTGCGGAGTCCCAGCCGCCGGCCCAGGGGGTGCGACCGTGGGCGGCAGGCCGGCGCCTATCGGGTCGCTTTGGAGCGGCCGGCCTCGGGCCGATCCGGCGCGACGGGCCCCTCGGTCCGGGTGCCGAGCCAGACCACGTGCTTGGGGCCGCTGCCGCGCCCGCTCGCGTGGACCCGGGCCTCCTCGACCGCGAAGCCGGACCGCTGCAGGCGGGACTTGAACTTCCGGTCCGGGGCGCCCGACCAGACCGCCAGGATGCCGCCCGGCCGCAGGGCCCAGCGGGCGCGCTTGAGGCCCCAATTGTCGTAGAGCCGGTCGTTGGAGCGGCGCATCAGGCCTTCCGGGCCGTTGTCGACGTCGAGCAGGATGGCGTCGTACTGGCCCGGCCCCGCCTGGATCAGGCGGTTCACGTCGGATTCCCGCACCTCGACCCGGGGGTCGTCCAGGCAATCGCCGAAGACATGGGCGAGCGGGCCGCGGGCCCAGGCGATCACGGCCGGGACCAGCTCGGCCACGACGACCCGCGCCTCCGGGCCGAGGCCTTCGAGCGCCGCCCGCAGGGTGAAGCCCATGCCGAGGCCGCCGATCAGCATCCGGGCCCGGGGCCGGTCCTTGAGCCGCTCGCAGGTCATGGCGGCGAGCGCCGCCTCGGAGCCGCTGCGGCGGTTGTTCATCAGCTCGATCGTGTCGGCCAGGATCGAGAATTCGTCGCCGCGTTGCATCAGGCGCAGGTCGGTGCCGCCCCCCGGGACGGATCCGGTGTCGAGATGAACCCAGGGTATCACGGACGTTTCCTCGATTGGCGGTGCAGCTGGTTCTGGACCGGCGGCACGAAAGATCACGGCGATAGAGGGGCCGCGAGCTGGTTCGGCGCTGCGCGCGGTGCAACCCCCTGCGCGACAGTGCCCCCTGCCGCGCGGGATCGCGGTGGCGTATCAGCACCTATGGCTAAGCGCATCAAGTCCAGACCCCAGGAACGGGGCTTCATTCTCTTCGACGTCGTCTTCGAGGACGGCTCCCGGGCCTCGAACCGCCGCGTGCCCGCCGAGATCCTCGGCGGCCTCGACGGCGATGAGCCGGCCCGGCAGGTCATCGCCGAGCAGGAGGAGGAGATCGCCCTCAAGGCCGGGCGGCCGGGACGCGAGATCCAGAGCCTGACGCGCTCGCCGATCATCAAACCGAAGCCGGTCGTCTGACAGATCCATTGGGCGGGCAGCCGGGTCAGACCGGGCCTTCGATCACCTCCAGCGCCCTCAGGATCGCGAAGCCGATCCGCTCCGCCTCCCCCTCGGTGTCTGCACCGGCTGGTAGCAGCGCAACGGTCTCCACCGCCTGCTCATCCTCCGGACCGACCACGATCCGGAACACGTCGCCTTCCTGGGCTGCCGTGTCGCGGATCAGTCCGACCCGGTGGCCGGCGGCCGCGCCGAACAGGCGCAGCGGCGGAAGCTCGGCATCGGGATCGGTTCGCTCGGGCGGCGCGGCATTGCGGGGCGTGCCGAAGGTCGGACGGATGACGTTGTCGTCGGACATGCCGGACCAGACTCCTCAGGACCGCACGATTCCGGCGGTGGCCAGGACCGCGTCGGCCAGCACCTCCATGCCGGCCCGGGCCCAGTCCGGCGTGATGCTCTCGGCCTCGTTGTGGCTGATGCCGCCGTGGCACGGGCAGAACACCAGGGCCGCCGGAACCCGACGGGCGCAATAGACGGCATCGTGATAGATCGCGGTGGGCATCCGGGTCCAGGCATGGCCCCGGGCCTCGGCGGCGGCCTGGACGCGGTCGACCAGCACCGGGTCGAACGGGGTGAGCGGCGCGCGCCAGAACTCCTCCACCCGGATCGTGACGCCCCGCTCGGCCGCGAGCGCGTCCGCCCGGGCCAGGATCCGCCCGCGCATCGCCTCCAGCTGCCCGGGATCGCCGTGGCGGGTGTCGAGGCTGAACCAGACCCGGCCCGGCGTGATGTTGCGGCTCGCCGGCTCGGCCTTCAGCACGCCCACGGTGGCGCGGCCGCGCTCGCCCTCGGGGCCGACCGCTTCCCGGGCGATGTCCTCCAGGGACCCGATCAGCGCCGCGGCGGCCATCATGGCGTCGCGCCGGCCGGCCATGGGGCTGCCGGCATGGGCCTCCTCGCCCAGCACGGTGATCTCGTACCAGATTTGGGCGAGCGCCCGGTCGACCACCCCGATGGTCAGGCCGGCATCCTCCAGGCGCTTGCCCTGCTCGATGTGCAATTCGAAATAGGCGCCGATCCCGCGAAGAGCCGCCGGATCCGACTCGCCCTGCCAGCCGATCCGTCGAAGCTCTTCGCCGAAGACGTGGCCGGCAAGGTCGCGGGTTTCCATCACGTCGGCCTCCGGGACGATCCCCATGGCGACGCCGCTGCCGCTCATCGGCGGTGCGAAGCGCGAGCCCTCCTCGTTGCACCAGTTGATCAGCAGGAGCGGCGCCTCGGTCTCGATCCCGGCCTCGTGCAGGGCGCGCAGGATTTCCAGGCCGGCGAGCACGCCGAGCGGACCGTCGAACTTGCCGCCGGTGGGCTGGGTGTCGAGGTGGCTGCCGATCGCGACGGGCTTCCGGTCCGGATCCCGTCCCGGCCGGTGGAAGACCATGTTGCCGATCCGGTCCACGGTGAGCGTCAGCCCGATCGCCTCGCCCCAGCGCTGGAACAGGGCACGCCCCTCGGCGTCCCGGTCGGTCAGGGTCTGCCGGTCGTTGCCGCCGTTGGGGAGCGCGCCGATCCGGGCGAGTTCCATCAGGCTGTCCCAGAGGCGATTCGACGAGAGCGGGAGGTTGGTGCGATCCATGCTGATGTGATCCCGCGCCTCGGCCGACCGTATACCGAAGGCGGCGACGTTAGGCCGTGATCCCATCCGGCACCAGGGCGGGGGCGGATTCAGAGGCTCGGGTCGGGAAAATCCTGCGCGTGCAGGCTCCAGATCGCCCGCCCGTCCTCCGCCGAGACGTAGACCGCATTGGCGCCGAGCTGCGTCAGATCGAGATCGATCCTCTTGGCCGCCGCCACCGCGTCCGAGTCATCCTTCGCCGCGAAGGCGTGCCGATACAGGTCGGGGCCGAGCATCCCGTTCGGTTCCCGGCGAATCGCCCGGAAGATGTATGTACGCATCAAGAGACCTGAAACGATACCGTATCCGAGCCTGTAAAGCATTCACCGCTGAAGTGGATATGAGTTCAGCGGCGCAAGGAGCGGAGCATGAAAAGCTTTACGCTGCGTTTGCTCGGCACGAATGAGTCCACCAAACCGGCGAAAAGCAGTACCCGGCCCAGCCTGGGCGGCGGAGACCCGTGACGACATGTCCGGGTGCAGAACTGTCATTGATCCGGACAATCTCTGGACACGGCGCGTCACCGCAACATGTGTCGCTGCGGGCTATCGGGCTGCCCGACGATGAAGAGGCTGCAGCCGGGGTTGGGGGATTGAATGGCGTTGGCGTCTACGGCGGCCTCCGCCCTGCAGGATGCTGGATTCGTCGGGACTTGGGACACCGATGTCCTGGCCGGCCGATCCGTGCTCGACGCGGGTGCGGCCACCTTGTTGTCCGGGGATTCGAGCTTTGCCGGCAAGCCATTACCGCTGGATGTTGCCCTCGGGCGCATCCATCCCGAAGATCGCGGCTGGGTGTTCGACCGGATCCGCACGGTGCGCCGGACAGGCGGCCTGGTCTCGATGGAGTTCCGCGTCCTGAGCGAGGCCGGCCACGTTCGCTGGATCCTCAATCGCGGCCGCTTGGCGCCCGACTCCGTAGGCGCATTGCGAGGGCGCGGCGCCTATATCGACGTCACCGATCTCTATGCCGGCGCATCACCGGCCGCGAACGGGGATGACGCGGCCCAGGCCAAGCACCTGGAAGCCGCGGCCGACCAGTGCATCCGCGTCCATTCCGCGCTTGAGCGCTACGGCAACGCGAACCTCCAACTGATCTCGAGCATGCTGCTGCTCGGGATCGGCCGGGCGCTCGCGGGGCGGGATCCTTAGAGCCGTCCCCCCTCTGGTGACGGCTCCAGGGTTTGTGGTGTGACGCGCTGGCCGCCCGTCTTCGCTCAGGTCCGCCAGGGATGAGCCGGGAGTTCGGTCTGGCCAATGGCCCTGGCCCCGGCCTCCGCCACGATGTGATCGTTTTCGACCGTGGAGCCACTGACGCCGATCGCGCCCGACATGACCCCGTCGGCGTCGACGATCGGGATTCCGCCCGGGAATGTGATCAGCCCATCGTTGGAATGCTCGATGCCATAGAGCGGGCCGCCGGGCTGGGACAGCTGGCCGATCTGGCCGGTCATCATCCCGAAGAACACCGAGGTCTTGGCCTTCTTCTGGGCGATGTCGATCGAGCCGACCCAGGCATCGTCCATGCGGTGGAACGCCTTCAGGTTGCCGCCGGAATCGACGACCGCGATGCACATCTGGGTGTCGAGCTCCTTGGCCTTCACCCGTGCCGCGGCGATCGCGCGCTCGGCCTGCTCAATCGTGACGTGCATGATGCCTCCCTTGGTTGGCCCCAGAAATGCACAGGGTTGCGGGACGGTTCCAGCGGACCCGTGCATGACCCCGTTCCCGTCGAGAAGGCCCGAGCGGACGACTCCGGTCAACTCCGGGCGCAGGCCCGTCATGGGTTCGACGTGGACGAACGACAGGCCGGGTACCCGCCTTGCACGGGGTCATGGGCACCCGGCCATGCGGTCGTACCGAAGCCGAAAGGGCAAGAGACCCCGGTACAACGGCGGGACCCGACTGCCCCCCACACCACGGCGGGGTGCGGGGAGACTCGATCGGGGTATGGCCCGCCGCAGATGGGCTGCTACGGCTGCGCTGTCACTGATATGATTGTACCGGTGCAGCCTGGGCGAACCTCACAAGCGCGTGAGGGTGGTTCGCCTGGAGTCGGATCCGCCTCACGCCGTGCGCTCCCGGGCAGCCCGGATGCGGTCAAGGAGATCGGCCGCCAAGCTGGCCCGGGCCTGCGCGTTGGCGCACGCGTTCCGCCAGACCACGCGGCCCTGGCGCAGGATGATCCCATCCTCGGCCGGCATCGGCGGCAGGGGCCGGTCGGCTCGGATATCGGCCGCGACACCTTGGGGACCGCCGCTGAGCCGGGCCACACCCAGTCCACAGCAGGCGGCACGCAGCCGCGCCAGGGTGAACAGGGCCAGGACCGGTGCCGGGGCTGCGCCGAAGCGGTCCTCGACCTCGCCGGCCAGGGCCTCGATCGCCTCCCCGTCGCGCAGGCGCAGCAGACGCGTATAGAGGCTCAGGCGGATCTCCGGCTCGGGCACGTAATCCTCCGGGATCCGGCTCGGCAGACCGATCTCGATCTCCGGGCTCCAATCCTCGGCCGGCTCGCCCTTGGCGGCGGTGAGGGCCAGCTGCAGCAGGTGCTGGTAGAGGCCGAGCCCGACAAGCTTGGCGTGACCGGCCTGATCCTCGCCGACGAGGTCGCCGGCGCCACGCAGGTCGAGGTCGCGGGCGCTGACCGCGAAGCCGGCGCCGAGCCGATCCAGCGCCTCCAGGGCACGTAGGCGCTGCAGGGAAGCGGGCGGTGGCGGCGCGGCCGGATCGCTGAGCAGATGGACGACACCGCGCCGCTGGCCACGGCCGACCCGGCCGCGCAGCTGGTGGAGTTGCGCCAGCCCGAACCGGGCGGCCTCCCAGACCAGCATGGTGTTGGCCCGGGGCACGTCGAGGCCGCTCTCCACGATGGCGGTGGCGAGCAGCACGTCGCCGTCCCCGTCGGCGAAGCGGACCATGACCTCGTCCATGGCCGACGGCTTCAGGTCGCCATGCGCCACCAGCACGTCGAGGCCGGGCACGAGTCCGCGCAGGCGCTCGGCCATGGGGGCGATGTCCTCGATGCGCGGGCAGACGACGAAGCTCTGGCCGCCCCGGCGATGCTCGCGGATCAGGGCCTCGCGCACCGCGTCGGCGTCGAGCGGTGCCACCACGGTCCGGACCGGCTGGCGCATCACCGGCGGCGTGGCGATCACGCTGAGGCTCTGCAGGCCGACGAGCGCCGCCTGGAGCGTGCGCGGGATCGGCGTGGCGGTGAGCGTCAGCACGTGCCCGCCCTCGGCCAGGCGGCGCAGGTCCGCCTTCATCTTGGCGCCGAAGCGCTGCTCCTCGTCGATCACCGTCAGGCCCAGATCGGCGAAGCTTACGCCGCGGGCGGCCAGTGCCTGGGTTCCGACCACGAGCCGGATCGAACCGTCCGCGAGACCGGCCTTCACCCGCTTGGCCTCGGCCGGGGAGACCAGGCGCGAAAGCTGCGCGACCTCGATGCCGAAGCGGCCGAAGCGCCGGCGTAGGGTTTCGACATGCTGGCGGGCCAGGACCGTGGTCGGGGCGATGAGCGCAGCCTGTTTGCCGGCAAAAATCGTCGCTGCGAGTGCCCGCAGCGCCACCTCGGTCTTGCCGAATCCGACATCGCCGCAGACGAGCCGATCCATCGGCCGGCCGGAGGCGAGATCGGCCATCAGAGCGTCGACCGCCGCGGCCTGGTCCGGGGTTGGGGCGAAGCCGAAGCCGGCGGCGAACCGCTCCATGTCGCGAGACGGAGGCGCCAGAACCGGGGCCTTGGTGTCCCGGCGGGCGCGGGCGGCGTCCAGCATCACGCGGGCGGTCCGCGCCATGGTGGCCTCGGCCTGCAGGCGGCGACGGGCCCAGGTGCCGCCGTCGAGCTTGTCGAGGGTGACGGCATCCGGCTCCGGCCCGTAGCGCCAGATCCGATCGGCCTGGGTCACCGGCACCATCAGGATCGCGTCGCCGGCAAAGCGCAACCGCAGGGCCTCGGAGGGCTCGTCTTCCCCGCCGACGCCCTGGGGGCTCGCCACGGGCTCCAGCCCTTCGAACACGCACAGGCCGTGGTCGCGGTCGACCGCGACGTCGCCGGGGCGCAAGTCGACCTCGCCCATCGGCAGGATCGCCCGGGCGGTGCCGGCCACCGCGGCATCCGGCCCGAACAGGTCGGCCGCCGCGAACACGGTCGCGCCTCCGGCCGGGACCCGGAAGCCGGCTCCGATCGGCGCCTCCAGGGCGAGGATGTCGCCCTGTGACGCCTCGGCCACGTCGGACCAGGCGTCGATCAGCCGGACAGGGCGCTCGGCGATCTTGCCGGCCTGGCGTACCAGGCGCCGGAGCGGCTGGCGCGAGCCAGCCAGCACGATCACGTCGCCGGCCTTCAGCCGCTCCCGCATCGACTTGGCGAAGGCGGTTTCCGGCCGGCGCTCTCGGGCGAACACCGGAATCTCGACCGGCTCGGCCGCGGCGTCCGTGGCCATGGCCCGGGTGCGCGCCGTCACGAGGTCCCGCCACGCCTTGGGCGCGAGGTAGAGACCGGCGCCGCCATCCGGCCGGCCGCCGCGGGGCGCACGCCGGGCTCCGGCCTCGTCCATCTGCTCGTAGAAGGCATCGACCCGGGCCTGGGTGCCGTCCTCGACCACGAGCCGGGCCTCAGGCACGTAATCGAGCAGGGTGACGAGGCGGGGATAATAGCGGTCCAGCCGATGCTCCTGCCCGGTGAAGGGCTCGAAGCTCTGGCCGGAATCCGGCGCCAGGATAATCTCCGTGGCCGGATCGATCACCAGATCCTCGACCTCGGCGACGGAGCGCTGCGAGATCGGGTCGTAGGAGCGGATGGCTGTGACCCGGCCCTCGGCGTGCTCGATCCGGCAGGGGCGCGGGGCTGCAGCGGGAAACACCTCGATGGTGCGGCCCCGGACGGCGATTTCGCCGGGCTCGTCGACCCGCTCGTCGAGGATGTAGCCGAGGCGCTGGAGGTCGGCGGTCACGGCGGCCACGTCGAGGGGGGCGCCGACCCGCAGGGTCACCCGGGCCGAAGCCCAGGTCTCGGGCGGGGGCACCCGCTGGATCAGCGCCGGGGCCGTGGTCAGGAGGAAGCCCGGCAGGGCGTCCCGGTCGGTCAGCCAGCGCATCGTGGCGGCCCGGGCACCCATCATGGCCCGCGACGGCGAGGCATGGTCCAGGGGCAGGCAATCCCATTCCGGGTAGACGGCGACGCGGGCCTCGGGGTCGAGGGCCTTGAGCGTCGCGGCCAGTTCCTCCAGCCGCCTGGCATCCCGGGCGACGTGGACCAGCGGCGCCGCATCCTCCGCCAGGCCCAGCAGCGCCACCGCCAGCGCGCCGGTCGGCATCAGCGGCGCGTCCTCGGTCTCCTGGTGGGCGACCGTCTTCGTCCTGCGCTTGGCCATGCTGATCCGAACCTGTCCCGGATGCTGCAAACGCCGGTCGACGGTCAGGGCTCCCGCCCGCCGCCATCCGATTCACAGACGCGATGCCGCATTCGAAAAGGCTTGCGTTCCGAATCCCATCCCTTCGGCTCAGGCCTCGTCCAGCCATAGAGCGCCGCTCGCCTGCGGGGCACGCAAGACGTGGCGGGCGCCCTCGGTCAGCGCCCGGTCGGGACCGGGCTGGCGCAGGTAGGTGGCGAGATCCCGGGTCAGGCGCTCCAGCGGGTGGTCGCGCAGGAAGCCCTGCAGGCCGACCGAGCGCTGGGCCAATCCCAAGAGGTCCAGCCCGGCGCGCTCGACCGCGAGGCGCGCGAGATTCACGTAGGCGATGATCCCGTCCGGATCGCCCTCCTCGCCCACGATCGCGGCGGCCCGCGCCACCCAGAGGCGCGCGGTCTCGGCGGCGATCACGCCCTCGCCGAGGCGAGCGAGCTGATGCGGGTCCTCGCCGCGGCCGGTGGCGACGAGATGGCCGCGCCAGGCGTCGAGCACAGCCTCCAGGCCGCCCAGCTGGACTGCGAGGAAGCGCCAAGCGCCGCCCGAGAAATGCGGCTGCACCTGATAATCGTCGGGGGCACCGACCGGCGTGAAGCTTTCGGCGCCCAGCCCGGTGAAATCCACAGTTCCGGTGGCCGAAGCCCGCATCCCCTGCGCCCGCCAGGCGGAGAGGTCCGCCCGCTCGCCGGGTTCGAGGGCGACGACGATCATCTGCGAGCCGCCGGTCTCGGGCTGCGCGGTAACGAGGGCGCGGGTCACGAACCCGGCCCCCGACGCGAAGGTTTTCACGCCGTGCAGGACCCGGGTGCCTTCGGTGCCGGCGATCTTGAGGCCGTTGCCCGGCGGCTCGGTGTTCCAGACCCCGAACAGGTGGCCTTGCGCGGCATCGGCAAGCAGGTTGTTGCGCGCCTCGCCGCTGGCATACCGGGCGACGAGCTGAACGGCGTTGATATGCCCCTCGTAGACGCGCCCCAGCGCGAGACTGCCGGCGCCGATCTGCGTCAGCACGGCGCGCAGGATGGCTCCGTCCGGCTCCTCACCGAGGCCCGCGCCACCGGCGCGCCTCGGGACCGGCGCGGCCAGCAGGCCGACCCGGGCCAGCTCCGCCACATCCTCGGCCGGAAATCCGCCGTCGTGATCGTGGTGGCCGGCTCGACGCGCCGCGCCGGCCGCGACCTCGCGAGCCGCCGCAACCGGATCGCCACGGGTATGCCGGACGAGGTCGTCGAGTCTGAGGTCCACGCCCACTCCGGTCAAATTGTGTCTTAACGAGGAACCCGCGGCCACTCTGTTCGATACGCCGTGCGACCATACTGCACATCGTGACGGATTGGCGGTTGTGCCCAACACCCTGCGGCGCGTCGATCTGCACCGGATGAGCCGGCGCAAAGCGATGCTCGCGCGTTGTAGGAAGAACCGGCTTAACAAGCCGTCAGACCGCCGTTGATCGACTCGCCTGAGGGGTCGATTGACTTGGCGGGTCGGTGCCGTGGGATTTGACGCAGCCGTGTCGCGGAACGAGACCATGTCCTGCCCGTCGGGCTTCGAACGCCACCATCCCCAGCGCCTAGCGGCTCTGCGCAGCTACGCCATCCTCGACACCGCACCCGAACGCACCTTCGACGAGATCGCCCAGATGGCGGCCGCATCCTGCGGTACCGCGATGGCGCGGATCAGCTTTGCCGACGGCGACCGGCAATGGACCAAGGCCGCCTTCGGCCATGCGGCGCCGGACCGGCCCCTCGAGACCGGCTTCTGCACCCAGACCCTGGGCCAGGCGAGCACCCTGGTGCTGCCGGATTGCCTGGACGGCGCGGGCGAGCCGGACCTGCGCTTCTATGCCGGCGTGCGGCTCGCCACCCCGGAGGGCTGGTCCATTGGCACGCTCAGCGTCCTCGACCGGGAACCGCGCATCCTGACCGAGCAGCAGGTCTTCATTCTGGAGGCGCTTGGCCGGACCCTCATGAGCCTGCTGGAGAGCCGGCGTGCCGCGGCGGCCCGGCACCGGGACGAGGCGCTGCTCCAGTCTCGGGCGGACCACCTGGAGGCGCAGGTCGCCGCCCAGACCCGCGACCGCGACCGGGTCTGGAACCTGTCGCCGGTGCTGAAGCTCGTCACAGCCCGGGACGGGCAGATCCAGTCCGTGAACCCCTCCTGGAGCCGGGCGCTCGGCTGGTCCGAGGAGGAGACCCTGGGCCGGACCGCCATCGACTTCGTCGTCGCTTCGGAGCGCGAGGCGGCGCGGGCCGCTCTCAATCCCCTCTGCGAGGGCCGCCAGGCCGAAGATGTCGAGCTGTCGTGCACGACCCGGGACGGCGACCGCCGGCGGGTGCTCTGGACCGTCGTGCCGGAGGATGGCTTGTTCTACGGCTTCGGGCGCGACATCACCGAGCAGCGCCACGCCGAGGAGGCACTGCGGCAATCGCAGAAGCTGGAAGCGATCGGCCAGCTCACGGGTGGCGTGGCCCACGATTTCAACAACCTGCTGACCATCATCCGCTCGTCGGTCGAGTTCCTGCGCCGGCCGGAGCTGGCCGAGGAGCGCAGGCGCCGCTACCTCGACGCGGTCTCCGACACGGTGGACCGCGCCGCCAAGCTCACCGGCCAGCTCCTCGCCTTCGCCCGGCGCCAAGCGCTCAAGCCCCAGGTCTTCGACATCTGCGAGCGCCTGCGCGGCATCGCCGACATGATCGATTCGGTCACCGGCGCCCGCATCCACGTCGAGACCGACCTGCCCGGCCGAGCCTGCTTCGTGCGGGCCGACGAGAGCCAGTTCGAGACGGCGCTGATCAACATGGCGGTGAACGCCCGCGACGCGATGGACGGGGAAGGCAGCCTGACCCTGCATCTCGAGAGCGGTCGCCCGATGCCACCGATCCGCGGGCATGCCGGCGCCCCGGGGCCGTTCGTGGCGGTGATGGTGGTCGATACCGGCGCCGGCATCCCCGCCCCGGATCTCGGGCGGATCTTCGAGCCGTTCTTCACGACCAAGGAGATCGGCAAGGGCACCGGGCTCGGACTCAGCCAGGTCATCGGCTTCGCCAAGCAATCGGGCGGCGATATCGACGTGGCGAGCGAGCCCGGCCGGGGCACCCGCTTCACCCTCTACCTGCCGCAGGTCGAGGCCCCCGCGGCGGCCGCCGATCCCGGTCGCGACGACCGCCGGGAGGCGGAGCCGCAGCGGAGCCTGTGCATCCTGGTCGTGGAGGACAATCTCGGGGTCGGGCGCTTCTGCACCCAGATCCTGGAGGATCTCGGCCACGCGCCGATCTGGGCGAAATCCGCCGAAGAGGCGCTTGCCGAGTTGCAGCGGACCCCGGATCGCTTCGACGCGGTCTTTTCGGACGTGGTCATGCCGGGGATGGGCGGCGTCGCCCTCGCCCGGCAGCTGCAGCGCAGCCGTCCCGACCTGCCGGTGGTCCTGACCTCGGGCTACAGCCACATCCTGGCGACCGACGACGCACATGGTTTCGCGCTGGTGCGCAAGCCGTATTCGGCCGAGCAGCTCGCCCAGGTGCTCTACGAGGCGACGCAGCGCCGGATCGGGCTGGGAACAAGGTCTCCCCTCTCCGGTTGACGCGATGCAGCACGGCGATGGTGTTGCCGTGCTGCTGCCCCTCGTGGGCGTTTCCTCCCAAGACTTCGGGCCGCTCTTTCGGGGGTGGTCCTTTTTTTGTTCCAGGCGCTTCGTAGCCATGACGGAAAACAACGCAGGCTACGGCGAAAGGTTCTCAAGAACTTCTCATAGTGGTCGGCCTCACGGGCCGGAATCCGATCCGGCCTCCAGCGCCAGCAGGGCGAAGGTCGCGAGCCAATGCTCGCCCATGTAATCGCCGGTCACATGCGGGAGACCGGCCTCCAGATGCGCCTCGGCCGCGGTCGCGAGCGACTGGCGACGGGGATCGTCCGGATCCAGGGCGGCGGCGAGGGCCCGGAAACACCAGGCCCGGCTGAGGTTCAGCCCGTCGAGATGGGCGATCTTGCCGTCGCTGCGGTCGGTCACGGTGGCGAGCCGGAACAGGGTCGTGGGCCGCCCCGCCGTGAGATCCGGCAGGAACCGGTCGAACCAGGGCCGGAACCGGTCCGCCGGCAGGAGCCGACGCAGGCATTCGGCCTCGATCAGCGCGGAGGACAGGAAATCGTCGCCCCCGGGCTCCCCCCAGGCGGGGCAGTCCGTATCCGCCTCGTACCAGCGCTCGGCGGTGCCCAGCAGCAGGTCGGACAGGGCCGCGTCCGGCGCCCCCTCGGCGTAATCGGCCGCCAGCCGGAGCGCGAAGGCGGTGTTGAAATGCGTGCCGACCCGCACCGGATACGGTGCGACCGGCAGGAAATCCCGGACCCGCTGCACGATCATCCCGGTGAGCGGCGCGAGGGCCTCGGCCCAGCGACGCTCGGGCAGGCGCGACAGTTCATCGGCGAGCTTCAAGAGCCAGGCCCAGCCATAGGGCCGCTCGTAACCCCGGGCGGTCGGAGCGGCGAAATAAGCGCATTCCCCCGCCACCTTGTCGGGCACCAGCTGCGCATCGAGATGCGCGCGGATCGCCCCGGCCTGTGGGCCACCGGGAAAGCGCCGCAGCACCCGCGCCAGCAGCCAGTATCCGTGGACGCAGGAATGCCAATCGTAGCTGCCGTGGAAGACCGGGTGCAGGGCCGCGGGGGTCCGCGCGTCCTCGGGTCCGGCCAGGACGTGGCCGGGCTTGTTGGGATATTCCCGGGTGACGTGGCCCAAGGCGACCGCCGCGAACTGGGCGCCGATGTCGGGGGTGAGCACGTTCGGCATCGAGGTCTCCTGATTACGGGCCGCTCCCAACGCGGCACCGGACGCTTTGCCGGCGCAGTCCGAGACGGTTATCGCAAGCCCGGCCGGCCGGGCAGTCCGCCGGCCCGGCCTCATCGGGACTTTCCATGCGCCGTGCGCTGATCGCCGCCCTTGTCGTTACGCTCGCGATGCCGGCCGCGGCGGCGCCGGACCCCAGCCGGGACGTGCTGTGGGCCGCGCTGAAGACCTGCGTGCTCGCCAAGCGGATCGCCGACCGGACGTTTCCGTGCCTGTCGGTCGATCTCGGCGACAAGGACCATCCCGGCTCGGCGGTTCTGCGCGCGCCCGGCGAGCCGACCCACATCGTGGTGATGCCCACCGACACCGTGGCCGGGCTGGAAGCTCCGGTTCTGCGCGGGCCGCGCGGGGCCGCCTATTGGCGGGCGGCGCTGGCGGCACGCCCGTTCGTGTCGGACGCCTTGAAGGGCAAGCTGCCGCCCGAGGCGGTGGGGCTCGCGGTCAACTCTGCCCGGGGGCGGAGCCAGGACCAGCTCCACATCCATCTCGACTGCCTGAAGCCGAGCGTGCTGGCCGCCGTGAAGGCGCATGGCCGCCAGATCCGCGGGACCTGGACCCGCTTCCCGGTGCCGCTCGCCGGGGATCACTACCACGCGATGCGGGTGCCGGCCGCCGAGGCCGAACGCTTCAACCCGTTCGCGGCTCTGCGCACCCTCCCGGGTCCCCGGCCGGACCTGCACCGGACGAGCTTTGCGGCTCTCGCCACGCCGCCGGGCGATCCAGAGCCGGGCTTCCTGCTGCTGGCCTACCGGGCGCCGAGCGCCAGCGCCGAGGACGTGATGGACCATGGCTGCGCCATCGCCTCGGTCCGCGGCGGCGCCTGAGGCAAGGCCCTAACCGGCCCCCACCGGCGGCGGCAGCGCGTCGGTGAGCTGGCGCAAGAAGCCCCGCACCGCCCGGGGCAGCCGCCGGTCGCGCATGGCCTGGACCTGGATACCCCGGGCCAGGCTCGCCCGGGCGCGGATCGGCAGGCTGACCAACGCGTTCAGGTCCACCGGCGTCCGCACCGACAAAGCCGACATCAGCGCGAGACCGCGGGAATTGCGCACGAACGGCAGCAGGGAGGCCAGGTTGTTGGCGGTCAGCACCGGCTCGACCACGATCCCCTCGTGCAGGCAGGCCGCGTCGAACACCTGCCGCAGGGTCGTGTCCCGGGTCGACAGGGCGACCGGATAGTTCGGCAGATCGGAGAGCTGCACGAGTTTCGCCCGTGCCAGGGGATGGTCGGGCGCCGCCAGCGCCCGCATGTCGACCTCCCCGTCATACAGCACCTCGACCTGGGTGGTCGGTGCGAGCGCGAAGGTGATGCCGAGATCGGCCTCGCCCGCCGCCACCATCTGCGTCACCTGGGCGGGGGGCAGCACCGTCACCTCGAAGCGAAGTCCAGGATGGGCCGCGTGGAAGGACGCCACGGCGTTCGGCACGATGTCGAGGGCGAACCCCTCGGAACTCGCCACCCGGATCAGGCCCCGGGCCAGGCCCTGCAACTCGCCGATCTCCGCAACGACCTGCTCGGACCGAATCAGCATCTGATGCGCGTGCTGAGCCAGGAGCTCACCGGCCGGGCTCGGCACCATGCCGCGCGGGCGCCGCTCGAACAGAACGCAGTCAAGCTCGGCCTCCAGGTTGGCGACCTGCCGGCTGATCGCTGAGGCGGCGACGTTGAGCTGGGCCGAGGCCGCCGCGATCGAGCCGGTTCGGGCGACCGTCAGGAAGTAGCGCAGCCCCGTAATCTGCATTATTCTGCCTCAAGACGACTTATCGCGCATCTCCGTTGCCGAAACGGCAATGCATCGCTCGCTAAATTCTACTTGTTGCGATCCCAGATGCACAACATCATGGCAGGGTGAAAAAGGCGGCAGTCGCGGAATTACTCCGGGCACCCTGCTGCTCCGCCGTCGGAGACGGAGTCGACATGCCGATACGGACGATCACCTGTGCCGCTTCCCTGGCAGTGTCTCTGACCGCCCTGGTCGCGGCGAGCCCGGCCCTCGCCGGCAAGGTCGACGACACCCTGGTCTACGCGTCCGACAGCGAGCCGGAGAACGTCAGCCCCTATCACAACAGCGCCCGCGAGGGCGTCGTGCTGGCCCGCAACTGCTGGGATACGCTGCTGTGGCGCGACCCCGCGGACGGCACCTACAAGCCGATGCTGGCCACCGCCTGGACTTGGACCGACGACACCACCCTCGACCTGACGATCCGCGAGGGCGTGACCTTCCACAACGGCGACCCGCTCGGGCCGGAGGACGTGGCCTTCACGTTCAACTACGTGCTGACGCCCGAGGCCCGCACCGTCACCCGCCAGAACGTCGACTGGATGAAGTCGGTGGAGGTCACCGGCCCGCACAGCGTGCGGATCCATCTCAAGGCGCCATTCCCGGCGGCGCTCGAATACCTCGCCGGCCCGACCCCGATCTTCCCGGCTTCCTATTTTAAGAAGGTCGGCCTCGACGGCTTCGCCAAGGCGCCGGTGGGCAGCGGCCCGTACAAGATCACCAAGGTCGATAGCGGCCGCGGCGTCACCATGGAGCGCTTCGCCCAGTACTGGGCCGGCAGCCCGCTCGGGAAGCCGAAGATCGGCAAGCTGCAGTTCCGGGTCATCCCGGACGGTGAAAGCCGGATGGCCGAGCTGATGACCGGCGGCGTCGACTGGATCTGGCGGGTGCCGAGCGATCAGGCTGAGCAGTTGCGCGCGGCCCCCAACATCACCGTGCTGAATTCCGAGACGATGCGGGTCGGCTTCCTGCAGTTCGACACGCTTGGCCGCGCCAAGGAGAACTCGCCGCTCAAGGACGTGCGGGTCCGGCAGGCGATCTCCTACGCCATCGATCGCAAGGCGATGGTCGACAACCTCGTGCGCGGCGCCTCGCGGGTGATGAACGCGCTCTGCTTCGTCGACCAGTTCGGCTGCACCGACCAGGGGGTGATGCGCTATCCCTACGATCCGGCCAAGGCGAAGGCGCTGCTGAAAGAAGCCGGCTACGCGAACGGGTTCGAGATCGATCTCGGCGCCTATCGCGAGCGGGACTATGCCGAGGCGGTAATCGGCTATCTCGGGGCGGTCGGCATCAAGGTGCGGCTCAACTACCTGCGCTATGCGGCGTTCCGGGATTCTCTGCGGGCCGGCAAGATCTCGATCGGCTACCAGACCTGGGGCTCGTTCTCGGTCAACGACGTCTCGGCCTTCGACGGAGTCTATTTCCGCGGCGGCGAGGAAGACCTGACCAAGGATCCCCAGGTGATCGCCGACCTGCAGGCGGGCGACGGCTCCACCGACCCAGAGAAGCGCAAGGCTGCCTACGCCAAGGCGCTCCAGCGGATCGCCGGAGAGGCCTATGCCCTGCCGATGTTCTCCTACGCGACCAACTACGCCTTCACGTCGGACCTGACCTTCACCGCCCAGCCGGACGAGGTGCCGCGCTTCTACGCGGCGTCCTGGAAGTAAGGGGGCGGCACCGTGCTGGCCTTCACGCTCCGGCGCATCCTGGTCGCCCTGGCGGTGGCGTTCACGGTCTCGGTGGCGAGCTTCATGCTGCTCCACCTCTCGGGGGACCTCGCTACGGCCATCGCCGGGCCGGAGGCCACGGGGCCCCAGATCGTGCAGATCCGCAAGGATTACGGCCTGGACCAGCCGCTGCTGGCCCAGTTCCTCGCCTGGGCCTGGAAGGCGCTGCACCTCGATTTCGGCAATTCCTTCTACTTCCGCGAGCGGGTGATCGACCTGCTGGCAGCCCGCCTGCCGATCACCCTCTATCTCGGTGTGATCGCCCTTGCGGTGGCTCTGTTCGTGGCGGTGCCGCTCGGGGTGATCGCCGCGGTCAAGCGCGATACCTGGATCGACCGGCTCGCCCTGTCGATCTCGGTACTTGGCCAGGCGATGCCGAGCTTCTGGTTCGGGCTGACCCTGATCCTGATTTTCTCCGTCAACCTCCGCTGGCTGCCGGTCTCCGGCAACGCGAGCTGGAAGAACTTCGTCCTGCCCGCGGTGGCGCTCGGCTACTACGCCATGCCGGCGGTGATGCGGCTCACCCGCAACGGCATGCTCGAGGTGCTGGCCTCCGATTACGTCCGCACCGCCCGGGCAAAGGGACTGCCGCCGCGAAAAATCCTGGTGCGACATGCGCTCCGCAACGCCGTGATCCCGGTGATTGCCCTGGCGGCGGTGCAGTTCGGCTTCATGCTCGGCGGCTCGATCGTGATCGAGGCGGTGTTCTCGCTCCAGGGGCTCGGCCAGCTCGCCTGGGAGTCCATCGCCCGCAATGACTTCCCGGTGGTCCAGGCGATCGTGCTGGTTCTGGCGATGATCTACATCGCCCTGACGCTCGCGGCCGACCTGCTGAACGCCTTCCTCGATCCGCGCCTGCGCCAATCGTGAGGACGCTCGCCCCATGAGCCTGCCCCCCGACACGGCGGCGCTCGCCGCGCCCGCCCTCCCTCCGGACATCACGGTCCCGGCCGCCCTGGCGCCGGTGCGCTCGCCCACCAGCCTTATGCTGCGGCGCGGCCTGCGCCATGGTGGCTTCCTGATCGGCGCCGGCATCCTCGGGCTGATCGTGCTGGCGGCGCTCGCCGCCCCGCTCATCGCCCCGCACGACCCTTATGCGCAGGACGTCTCGCGCCGCCTGATCCCGCCGATCTGGCAGGCTAAAGGCACCTGGGACCACGTGCTCGGCACCGACAAGCTCGGGCGCGACTATCTCAGCCGCCTGCTCTACGGCGGCCAGATCTCCCTCTTGATCGGGATCTCGGCGGCTTTGATCTCCGGGCTGATCGGAACGGTACTCGGCCTCTGCGCCGGCTATTTCGGCGGCTGGGTCGATTCGGTGGTGAGCTACATCGTGACCACCCGGCTGGCGATGCCGGTGGTGCTGGTGGCGTTGGCCATGGCGTCGCTGGTCGGCGGCTCGCTCAAGGTCGTGGTGCTGGTGCTGGGCTTCCTGCTCTGGGACCGCTTCGCCGTGGTGACCCGGGCCGCCACGCAGCAGATCCGCAACCAGGATTTCGTCTCGGCCGCCCGCGCCTCGGGCCTCACCGACCTGCGCATCGTCCTCCAGGAGATCCTGCCCAACATCCTCAACGCCCTGATCGTCGTGGCGACGCTGGAGATGGCACACGCGATCCTGCTGGAGGCCGCCCTGTCGTTCCTGGGACTCGGGGTGCAGCCGCCGCTGCCGTCCTGGGGCCTGATGATCGCCGAGGGCAAGCAGTACATGTTCTTCCAGCCCTGGGTGATCACTATCCCGGGCGTGGCACTCCTCTTCCTCGTGCTGGCGATCAACCTTCTGGGCGATGGTTTGCGGGACATCACCGCCCCCGAGGGTCGGCATGGATAAGGCGCCCGGGAGCGCCCTCACCGGCTGACGTGCACCAGGCAGCGCCTGAACTTTTCCGGTGCAGAACCGCAATGTTTCACGGGAAACACACCATGACGCGAGACGCCGCCATCGCGCGCGCAACCGAGACGTTCGACTCCGGCGCCTTTCTCGCGCTCCTGCGGGACGCCGTCGCCTACCCAACCGAGAGCCAGGCGCCCGGGCAGGAGGCGGCCCTGCACGCCTATCTCGACGCGTTCATCACGCCCCTGGTCGCCCGCCTCGGCTTCGCGGCGCCCCAGATTTTCCCCAACCCCGACGGGGTGCACGGTCCGTTCCTGATCGCCGAGCGGCACGAGGGGCCGAATTTGCCCACCGTGCTGATCTACGGCCATGGCGACACGGTGCGGGGCTATCCCGAGCAGTGGCGCGAGGGGCTTGGCCCCTGGGAAATCGTGGTCGAAGGCGACCGCTGGTACGGGCGCGGCACCGCCGACAACAAAGGCCAGCACGTCCTCAACCTCGCGGCCCTGGAGCAGGTGATCGCTGCCCGAGACGGCCGTCTCGGCTTCAACGTGAAGCTGCTGATCGAGATGGGCGAGGAATCGGGTTCGCCGGGCCTGCGCCCGTTCTGCCGGGCGCAGCGCGAGGCTCTGCGCGCCGACGTGCTGATCGCCTCGGACGGGCCACGGCTCAGCGCCGAACGCCCGACGATGTTCCTGGGCTCTCGCGGTGCCTACAATTTCGAGCTGAGCCTCACCCTACGCGAGGGGCCACACCATTCCGGCAATTGGGGCGGTCTGCTGCGCAACCCCGGCACCGTGCTGGCCTCGGCGATCGCCTCGATGGTCGATGCCCGCGGCAGCATCCTGGTCGAGGCCCTGCGGCCGCCGCCCATCCCCGAGGGCGTGCGCGCGGCGCTCCGTGACATCCGGGTCGGCGAGGACCCGACCGCGCCCACGATCGACGCGGATTGGGGCGAGCCCGGGCTGACCCCGGCCGAGCGGGTGTTTGCCTGGAACACCCTGGAGGTCCTGGCCTTCAAGACCGGCGATCCGGACGGGCCGCTCAATGCCGTGCCGCCCCACGCCAAGGCGACCCTGCAGCTGCGCTTCGTGGTCGGCACCGATTGGGAGAACCTGATCCAGAACGTGCGCGCCCATCTGGACGCGAACGGCTTTCCGATGATCGAGGTCCGGCCGGCGCGGGCAGCGGAGGTGTTCCAGGCGACCCGCCTGCCGGTGGAAGATCCCTGGGTGGAATGGGCGCTTCTGTCGATCGAGGCGAGCGCCGGAAAAAAACCGGCTCTGCTGCCCAATCTCGGCGGCTCGCTGCCGAACGATGCCTTCTCGGAGATCCTGGGCCTGCCGACTCTCTGGGTGCCGCATTCCTACCCGGCCTGCCGCCAGCACGGCCCGGACGAGCACATGCTCGCCTCCAGCACCCGCGAAGGCATGGCGATCATGGCGGGGCTGTTCTGGGATCTCGGCGATTCCGGCCCAGACATCCTGCGCCGCCGTGCAGCGAGGGTTTGAATCATGAGCGCGCCGGTCGTCCGCATCCGTGACCTGACGATCGCGCTCCCGAAGGGCGCCGACCGTCCGCATGCCGTCGAAGGCCTGAACCTCGACTTGGAGCCCGGCAAGATCCTCTGCGTGGTCGGCGAATCAGGCTCGGGCAAGTCGATGAGCGCCTACGCGCTCACCGGCCTGCTGCCCCGGGCGCTAAAACCCGAAACCGGCTCGATCCTGTTCGAAGGACGGAACCTTCTGACGCTGGACGAGCCGGCCTGGCGCACCCTGCGTGGCCGGCGCATCGCCATGGTGTTCCAGGAGCCGATGACCGCGCTCAACCCGGTGATGCGCGTGGGCGACCAGATCGCCGAGATGTTCGAGGCGCATAACCTGCTCACCCGGGCCGAGCGGCGCACCCGGGCGGTGGCTCTGGCCACCGAGGTCGGGCTGCCCAATCCCGAGGAGGCGGTGCGGGCCTATCCGCACCAGCTCTCCGGTGGCCAGCGCCAGCGGGCAATGATCGCCATGGCGCTGGCCCTGGAGCCTTCGGTCCTGGTCGCCGATGAGCCGACGACGGCGCTGGACGTCACGACCCAGGCCCAGATCCTGAAGCTCATCCGCGACCTGCAGCGCAAGCGCGGGATGAGCGTCCTGTTCATTACCCACGATTTCGGCGTGGTCGCCGAGATCGCCGACCATGTGGCGGTGCTCCAGCGCGGCCGGCTTGTGGAATCGGGCAGCGCCGAAGCGGTGCTGCGCAACCCGCAGGCGCCCTACACGCGGGCGCTGCTCGCCGCGGTGCCGAGCCTGACTCCGCCGCCGCGGGCTCCCGTGCAGGCGGCCCCGGTGGCCCTGTCGGTGATCGGGCTGTCCAAGACCTACACCACGAAGGCGGGCCTGTTCGGCAAGCCGCGGGTGGTCGCGGCGGTGAAGGAGGTCGCCTTCGACGTGCGGCGCGGCGAGACCCTGGGGCTCGTCGGCGAATCGGGCTCCGGCAAATCGACCACGGCACGGCTGGCGATCCGGCTGATCGAGCCCGACGGCGGCACCGTCCGCCTCGGCAGCCTGGACTACACCGCCCTCCGAAGTGCCGAGCTGCGGCAGCAGCGCAGCCGCATCCAGATGATCTTCCAGGATCCGTTCGCGTCCCTGAATCCACGGCGCACCGTGGAGCAGATCATCATCGCCGGCCCGATCGCCCACGGCGTGCCGCCCGCGGAGGCGCGGGAGCGTGCCCGAAGCCTGCTCGATCTGGTCGGCCTCGACCCGAAAGCGGCTGCCCGCTACCCGAACGCCTTCTCGGGCGGCCAGCGCCAGCGCATCGGCATCGCCCGGGCGCTCGCCATGGAGCCGGACGTGCTGGTGGCCGACGAGGCGGTCTCGGCGCTCGACGTCTCGGTGCAGCGTCAGGTGCTGGACCTGCTCGAGGACCTGAAGCAGAGGCTGTCCCTGGCGATGCTGTTCATCACGCATGACCTGCGGGTGGCGGCCACGATCTGCGACCGGATCGCCGTGATGCATCGCGGCGCCATCGTGGAGATGCGCAGCACGGCGAACCTGTTCGCCGCCCCGGAGCACGCCTACACGCGCAGCCTGCTGGCCGCGGTGCCCGGTGCGCGAGCCTCGTAGTAGGCGGGCTGGAACGTCTTGTCCCCTCTCTGGGACACCAGGGAACGCCGTGGGACACAGAGACAAGTTTTTTGGACGAACTCGATCTGTTCCGCTTCGGGCCACCCGTTAGAATGTCCGCCATGTCGAGGGCCGAGCGCCCCGGCGGATCTACGGCCGAGCGAAACGTCCGTCCCCGCTCGCGCCTCGAATGCGAACGGGGACTCTTGACGTGTCGTTCTCAGCCAAGCCCGATGATCCCCAGTCTCCGCGCAAGCGGTCTCTGCCGGCCGGGCAGCCGTCCCAGCGCCAAGGATCGGCGCACCGGGCTACGCGTAGGCCGAGCGCCGACACCCGCCCCTTACCGAAACCGCAGGCCGTCACTGAGGTTGTCGGGGCTCAGATCATCTATCTGAGCTGGGCCGACACCTTCGGCCGCCCGCCCCGTGCTGGGTGGCCCGGAATGACCGCGAGCGTGCTGCCATTCCGCCCGCGCCCAGCGTCTGCCGGCTGATCAGCCGTTCGTGCCGGTCCTGCGCTCTTCGGCGCGAGCCCCGGGCACGCCCAGGCCAATCGCCTTGGCGAGGGCCGAACGCTGCGCGGCATAGCCGGGGGCCGTCATCGGATAGTCGGCCGGCAGGCTGTAGCGCTCGCGGTACCGCTCCGGCGTCAGGCCGTGGGCGGTCAGGTGGCGCTTCAGCGTCTTGTACGACCGGCCATCGATGAAGCTGATGATGCCGTCCTGCTGGACCGACTTGCGGATCTGCGCCGCGGTCGGCGGCTCGATCACTGGCTCGGCCTCGACGGGCATCTTCCGGTCGAGATTGACCAGCGCACCATGCACGCTGGCGATCAGTGCTGGCAGAGCGGCCGGCGGAACGGGATTGTTCGAGACATAGGCCGCGACGACGTCGCCGACCAGCACGGCCAATTCGGTGCTGCTCTCAGGAATCGTTTCGGACACGACGCAAGATCCAGTCTAAGCTTTCGTTGAAGACACTACGTTTCCAAAGCAAAAATCATCCCAGTGTCAAGATGTTTTCTAGATCCTCCTAGTCCGATCGTCAGCACTTTAATGCATCTCCGAGGAAACCAGTTTTCTATCGGTCTGTCTTGGACCGGCGTATCGATCGTTCTGCTCGGCCAGATGAGGTGAAATTTACAGAAAATTCTAAATACGAAACTCAGAACGCAGTCCGCGCCGAGCGAGATCCTCACCCGATCCCGAGGAAGCGGATGAGACTGAGGCTGACGGCCACGAGGACGGCCAGCGACGCGGTCACCGCCAGGGTAACGCGCCCCCCGACCCGGGCGAGCACGCGTACGTCGACACCGAGACCCAGGGCTGCCATGGACAGCACCGTGAGCACGCCCGCCAGCTGCGTCAGAGGCTTCACCGCCGCGTCCGGGATCAGCCCGAGGGAGCGGGATGTGGCGAGCGCCAGGAAGCCCAGGATGAACCACGGCACCAGCTTGGTCAGGCCGGGACGGCCCTTCGCGCCCGTCAATTCCATTCCGGCTTCCTGCGGCAGGCGCGGGGCGATCAGCGAGAAGGCCACGACCACGGGTCCGAGCATCAGCACGCGCACGAGCTTGACCAAGGTGCCGACCTGGGTGGCGAGCAGGCTCACCGGCACGGTCGCGGCCAGCACCTGCGGCACCGCGTAGACGGTGAGACCGGCCAGCACGCCGTACTGATTGTCGCTCAAGCCCGCGAGCGGCACGAACAGCGGCAGCCCGAGCACCATCAGCACGCCGAGCACCGCGGTGAACGCGATGGCGGCCGCAATGTCCTTCGGCTGAGCCCCGATCACCGGCGCCACCGCGGCGATGGCCGAGTTGCCGCAGATCGCGTTGCCGCAGGCCACTAGGATCGCCATCCGGGGCGGCAGGCCGAGCGCCCGGCAGATGCCGACGCTGGCGCCGATACCGATCACCACGGTGCCGACGATGCCGGCGAGCAGGGCCGGGCCGGAAGCCAGGATCGCCCCCAGACTCAGCGAGGCGCCAAGCAGGACCACCGCGACCTCCAGAAGTTGCTTGGCCGAGAATGCGATGCCGGTGCGGAAGCGGGCATCCGGCGTCCAGGCGGTGCGCACCGCGATGCCGATCAGGATCGCCAGCACCAGCGCCTCGACATAGGGGTGGCCGGCGACGCGCTCCTCGAACGCCTGCGCCGCCATGGATACGGCGGTGATCGCCGCACACAGACCGATGCCCGGCAGCACGGAGGCGGAAGCCCCGGCCCGCACGGCCGCGCCGGTTTTGCCCGTCCGGGACGGTGTTCTGGGGCTCACAAGGGTCGCTCCGCGATCGACATCCAAGCAAAGGGAAGAAAACGTTTGCCGCAGGTGCGCAAGAGAGAAGGACACTCTACGACGCGAGAAAACTTCGGAAGACCTGTCCATTGCAGCGCGGGGTTCAGAGAGCGACATTCACGATCATGCGCACCACCCCTAACAGCCGGTCGACGACGATGGCGTTCGACCCCTTTGGCGAGCCCGTCGCCCAGGGCGTCGTCGAGGCATGCTCGACTGCTTCTGGCGAGCGGACGGCCCGTCGGGTCGGCGGTGCCGTGTTCTGGACGCTGGCTCTGGTGATCCTGGCCGGTCGGATCTACGCCTACGACATGCCGGCGGTGCAGAGCGTCGCCAGCTACGCAGCGCAGGTCGTGGCCCTGCGCTGAGGCGCGGGCACCGTTCAATAGGTATCTGCCAGATAGGCTGCGATCGCGTGGCCATCCGCCTCATCGATCGGGGCGTGGTAGACTTTAATCATCTTGGCCACCTCCGCGTCCCAGAACGCCTTGCCCCGGCCCGGCGGCTGGGTGATGAGGTAATCGACCGAGTGGCAGGTCTGGCAATTGGCCTGCGCCGCGGCAAATCCCTGACCCTGGCTGCCCCCCTCCCCATCCTTGGGCGCCTTCAGCTGCGCCGTGGGGTCCGGTACCGCGTAGCTTCGCGGCGCCGACAGAGCGGAGCCGGCGACCAGACCGGCAGCCAGCGATCCGAGCAGAAGCGCGCGCATCCCGTTCTCCTCACGCCACCCGGACACGGGTGGTCTCCACCACGTTGCGCATGTAGCCGGACGGGTTCCAGCGCGCGCCCATCGGCTGCGTGCTCCCGTCGTTGGCGGTGGCCCGGACCCGGAGCACGTATGCCCCGGGAGTCAGATCGAGACCGAGCGACCAGGGCCGGAACGCGTAAGCGCCGAGATCCTGGCCGAGCTCCGCATTCGTCCAGGTCCGGCCATCATCGGCGGACACCTCCACCGTCCGGATCCCGGAGCCGCCGTCGAACGCGATGCCGCGCAGTTGCACCGGGCCGGCCTTGATGTCCGCCCCGTCGGCGAGGTTGGTCAGAAACGAGCGGACGTTGAGGCGCCCGATCGGCACCGTGGCGGCGGCGGCTTGACCGGGTTCCGTGCAGGCGCACGCATTGTCCGGGATGCGGTAGGCGCTCTTCATGAAGAAGCCGTCGAACGGCATGTCGCGGACCGTGATGGCGGTCAGGTGCTTGACCCAGTAGGTGCCGTAGAAGCCCGGCACCACGAGGCGCAGCGGGAAGCCGTTGAGCCAGGGCAGATCCGCGCCGTTCATGGCCCAGGCCAGCATCACCTGCTCGTCGCGGGCGTGGTCGAGGCGGAGCGCCTTCACGAAATCCGGGGTCTCGGGCAGGACCGGCCCGTCCAGCCCATCGAATGTGACCTGCTCGGCCCCGGCCTTCACGCCGGCCCGGTCCAGCACGCTCTTGAGCGGCACGCCGGTCCAGCGGGCGCAGCCCATGGCGCCGTTGCCGAGCTGGCCACCGGCCATGCGCGGCTCGAAGAAGCCCCGGGAATTGCCGGAGCATTGGTTGACCGCCACGATCTCGGTCCGCCCGGGCAGCGCCTTGATCTCGGCCAGCGCCAGCGAGACCGGCCGCTCGACATGGCCGGTCACGCCGAGCCGGAACGCCTCCAGGTCGATCTCCAGCGGGATGTCGGCCAGATGGTAACGGACGAAGAAGGCATCGTTGGGGGTGATCGCACCCTCGTCGAACACCGCGAACGGCGTCTCGAGCTGAGGGGGCCGGGCCGTGGTCTGCAGGAGCGGGCGCTTGCCCGGATAGGTCACCAACGGACGCACGCCGTTGCCGAATGGAAGCGCGACCTCCTCGGCCCTGGCACGCAACGGCGCCGCGGCGGCTGCGACCGCGCCGAGGCCGCCCCGCAGCACCCGGCGCCTGTCGAGATGAGCCATCGTCGCGTCCCTGTTCAGCGGCCCCGGGGGAGCCGAGCGATCCTGTGCGGACGCCTTGTGAGGCGGCGATCCCCGGGAAGGCTCTTACTCTGGCGGTGTATCAGAATTTCTTCTGGTCGAACCGGCTTGGCCCGCAGCCTGGATGGCTCCCGGGAACCATCCGGCCTCGTCACCCCAGCTTCGCGATCTCGGAGAAAAGAGCGTCCGGTAGCATCAGCCCATCCACCACGGCGCGGGCGCGCAGAGCGAGGCGCCGGCTTCCCGGCAGGCGGGTGCCGTCCTGATCTTCGATCGCGGCGGCCAGGACGGCAAAGCGCTCCGGCGCCCCCGGGCTCAAGGCAGGCGCATCGATCGCCAGAACCAACTGACCGGTCCCGGGCGGGTCGCCCGCGGCGTCGAGGAACGAGCTGGCTTCCGCGGCGAAGCGTGCGCCCGTGAGCCCTGCCGCCAGAAGCTCTACCATCAGAGCCAGCGCCGTCCCCTTGGCGTCGCCGAGCGGTGCCATCGTGCCGTCGAGGGCGGCGGCGGGATCGGTGGTCGGACGGCCCTCGGCATCGAGGGCCCAGCCCTCCGGGATCGCCTCGCCGCGCTGCTTCGCGCCCACGATGGTGGCCCGCGCGACCTTCGATAGGGCGAGGTCGATCACGATGGGCGCCCGGCCGGGCAGCGGGCAGCCGAAGGCCAGCGGGTTGGTGCCGAACACGGCGCGGCTGCCGCCCCAGGGGGCCATGGCGGCGGGGGTGTTGGCGAACAGGATCGCGATGCACCCGGCCTCGGCCAGCTTCTCCACAGGCAGTCCAGCCGCACCGCAATGATGCGAGCGGCGGATCCCGGCCGCCGCGATGCCCTGGCGGCACGCGAGATCCGGCAGCGCGGCCAGCGCGGCGTCGAGGGCCGGATAAGCGAAGCCGTGCCCGGCATCGATCGCCAGGAGCCCCGGCCGCGGATGGGTCACGACGATCTCGGCATCGCCCACGACCTTGCCGGTCCGCAGCTGCGCCGCATAGCTCGGCACCCGCGACAGCCCGTGACCCGTCAGGCCGTCCGCCTCGGCGGCCACCAGGGCTCGGGCGGTGCTGTCGGCCGCGGCGGGTGAGGCTCCGCACCGGCGCAACGCGCCGGCCGCGAGGGTGTGCGCCTCCGCGAGGGACAGAATCGGCATGGTCAGGGCTCCGGATGGCTGCGCGACGTCACCCGATGCCATGCCGGACTTCGATCAGGCCTGCATCCCCCAGCGCTGGATGGTCCGCCGCTCGATCGTCTGGAAGATCAGGTTCTCCACCACGAGACCGATCAGGATCACGGTGAGCAGCCCGGCGAACACGTTCGGGATGTCGAGCATGTTCTTGTTCTCGAAGATGAACCAGCCGAGCCCGCCCGCCCCGGAGCTGACGCCGAACACCAGCTCGGCCGCGATCAGGGTGCGCCAGGCGAAGGCCCAGCCGACCTTCAGGCCGGTGAGAATCGAGGGAAACGCTGCCGGGATCAGGATCTTGGCGATCAGCCGCGGTCCCGACAGACCATAGTTGCGCCCGACCATTCGCAGGGTCCGGCTCACCGACAGGAAGCCGGAATGGGTATTGAGCGCGATCGCCCAGGTCACCGAGTGGACCAGGACGAAGATCAGGCTGCCGTTGCCAAGCCCGAACCAGATCAGCGCCAGCGGCAGCAGCGCGATCGCCGGCAGCGGGTTGAACATCGACGTCAGGGTCTCGAGGAAATCGGTGCCGATCCGCGACGCGATGGCGATGCCGGTCAGCAGGGTCGCCAGAACGATGCCGGCGGCGTAGCCCATCAGCAGCACCTTCAGCGAGCTCCAGGCCCGGGCCGGCAGGGTGCCATCGGCAACGGCCCGGAAGAACGCCTCCATGGTGGCCGAGAAGGTCGGGAACAGCAGGTCGTTGTCGAGGTAGCGCCCGTAGGCCTCCCAGATCCCCGCGAGCAGGACGAGGATCAGGATCTTGCGCAGCCAGGCCTGGTTGTAGAGCCGCTCGAAGGCCGAGAGCGGCTTCTCCACCACCGGGGCGCCGTGGGCGTGGCCGGTCTCCCGGACGATCTCGGGGCGGACCGGCTCCGCGGCGGCCGGGCGTGGCGGTACCGTCAGGGGAGCGCCGGTCAGGACGCGCGCGTTAGACATTCTCGGCTTCCTCGATCTCCTCGGAGAACAGCATCTCTTGAATGCGGTTCTCGAGCCGCAACGCCGCTTCCGGGGTGGCGGCGCTGTTGAGCTCGGCCTTGACCTCACCGGGATGGGGCGAGAGCAGCAGGATGCGGGAGCCGACCTTGATCGCCTCGGGGATCGAGTGCGTCACGAACAGGACCGTGAACCGGGTCTCCTCCCAGAGCATCAGCAGCTCGTCCTGCATGCGCCGCCGGGTGAGCGCGTCCAGCGCCGCAAACGGCTCGTCCATCAGCAGGATGTCGGGCTCCATCGCCATGCCGCGGGCGATAGCGACGCGCTGCTTCATGCCCCCCGACAGGGTGTGCGGGTAGCTGTCGGCGAACTTCGTGAGGTTGACCTTGTCGATGTAGAGGTTCGCCCGCTCCAGCGCATGCCGGCCTTTGAGCCGGCCCGAGGCTTCGAGGGCGAAGACCACGTTCTGCCGGACCGTCTTCCACGGGAGCAGCTGGTCGAATTCCTGGAACACCATCATCCGGTCGGATCCGGGCTCGGTCACCGGGCGGCCTTTCAGCCGGATCTCCCCCTCGGTGGGGGCCATGTAGCCGCCCACCGCCTTGAGCAGGGTCGACTTCCCGCAGCCGGACGGCCCCAACAGGACGAACCGGTCCCCGGGCCAGACCTTGAAGCTCACCCGGTAGGTGGCCGTGACGAGGTGGTCGGGCGTCTTGTAGCGGAGCGTGACGCCGTCGACCTCCAGCAGAGGCTGACCCGTACCCATCCATCCTCCCTGGCGCCGCAGCTTGAGCCGCGTGTCGCTGATGGCCCGGAGATGGTCCAGGCCTCACGTGAAAGTGTAGGGTCGGCGAGGAGAGACTGTAAAGCGGCGTATTCTTGATAAACTCGGATTGCTGTCCGGATTGAGACGATGATTTCGTCATCCTGGGCTGCCGCGCAGGTTCGGGAATATCCTACAAGGCTGTTCCCGGCGGTCAGCCGAAGGGGCGTATTTCGTACGCCTCCCGGCCGAAGCGCGCGTTCGATGGTCCCGCACCGTCATCGCCAGCGCAGCGAAGCAACCCAGGGCAGCGCGTGACCCCTCCGAAGGGAAACCTCACCCTCCCCATCTTACACCGGGTGCCACCAATGGCCCCGCAGCACCACGCCCTCGGAAATGATCCGCTGGGCGCCGGTCATGTGCTCGCCCCTTGTGTCCAAGTAGTCGAACGCGCCGTCCCGGACCGACAGCACGGTGGCGTCGCCGAGCGCGCCGACCTTCAGGGTGCCGTATTCCATGCGCTTCAGCGCCACCGCGGCATTGACCGTGGAGGCGGCGATGACCTCGTGCAGGCCCATGCCGAGGCAGAGCATCTTGGACATGGTCGTGACCTGGTCGAAGGCCGGGCCGTCGATGCAGAGCTGGTGCACGTCGGACGAGATCGTGTCCGGCAAAAAGCCGCCCGCCAGCATGGCCCGGGCGGTCTTGAACGCGAACGAGCCCTTGCCGTGGCCGATATCGAACAGCACGCCCCGGGCCCGGGCCTCGCGCAAAGCCGGCTTGACCGCCCCCTGCGCGGTCACGGGCGCGTTCGGGAACGGCCGAAAAGCGTGGGTCAGCACATCGCCGGGGCGCAGCATGGCGAGCACCTCCTCGTAGCTCGGCGGCGGCTCGTCGATATGGGCCATCAGCGGCAGGCCGGTCTCTTCCGCGACCTGGAGGGCGATGTTGAGCGGCGCGGTACCCTGGTCCCCGGAGGAATTGCGCCCGACCCGGACCTTGATGCCGACGATCACGTCCCGGTTGGCCTCGGCCACCTCCACGGCCTCGCGCGGCGCCATCAGCCGCGGATCCTGGCTCTCCCCGACCATGATCGTCTTCGAGAAGGCGAAGATGCCAGCGAACGACACGTGGAGATAGGCGAGGATGCGCGCCTCCGAGCGGTCGATCACGTGCTTGCGAAAGCCGGCAAAGTTGCCCGGCCCGGCGCTGCCGGTATCGACCGAGGTGGTCACCCCGGAGGTGCGGCAGAAATCGTCGGCGTCGATGCCGATCGAGGTGCCGCCCCAGTAGACATGGGTGTGCAGGTCGATCAGCCCCGGGGTGACGATGGCCCCGGCCATCTCCCGCACCTGCGTGCCCGGACCCACAACCAGGTCGCGGCCGAAGCCGGAGACACGGCCCTCCGCGAAGGCGACATCGCAAAGCCCATCGTGGTTCTGCGACGGGTCGATCACCCGGGCACCCTTGAGGATGAGATCGTGCTGCACGGCTGTCTCCGGTAGGGGCGTCAGGCCGCGACCGCCGGCGCGGCCGCATCATTGAGGTGGCAGGCGGCAAGATGGCCGGTGCCCACGGTGTCGAGGCGGGGCTCCTCGACCCGGCAGCGGTCGAAGGCCTGCGGACAGCGGGTGTGGAAGCGGCAGCCGCTGGGCGGGTTGATCGGGCTCGGCACGTCGCCCTTGAGCACGATGCGGGTGCGCCCGGCCCCGGGCTCCGGGATCGGCACCGCCGAGAGCAGCGCCTGGGTGTAGGGGTGCTTGGGGGCCAGGAACAGCTCCCGGCGGGGGCCGATCTCGACGATCTTGCCGAGATACATCACCGCCACCCGGTGGGTCATGTGCTCGACGATGGCGAGGTCGTGCGAGATGAACAGCATGGCGAGGTCGAGCTCGCGCTGCAGGTCGCGCAGCAGGTTGACGATCTGAGCCTTCACCGACACGTCCAGCGCCGAGACCGCCTCGTCGCAGATGATCAGGTCCGGCTCGGCGGCGAGCGCCCGGGCGATGCCGATGCGCTGGCGCTGACCGCCGGAGAATTCGTGGGGCCAGCGCCCCAGCGCCTCCCGAGGCAGGCCGACCCGCTCCATCAGGGCGGCGAGCTTCGCCTCGAGGTCGGCCGAGCCCTTGGCCAGCCCGAAATTGCGGATCGGCTCGGCCAGGATCGCCCGCACCCGCATCCGCGGGTTGAGCGACGAGAACGGGTCCTGGAACACCATCTGCATCCGCCGCCGCAGGGGCCGCAAAGTGCCGGCCGAGAGATCGTCGATGCGCCTGCCAGCCAGCACCACCTGCCCGGCGGTGGGGGCGTAGAGGCGCATCAGCGCCTTGGCGACCGTGGACTTGCCGCAGCCGGATTCCCCGACCAGCGACAGGGTCTCGCCCCGGTCCACCGTGAAGGACAGGCCGTCCACCGCCTTGAGCATCCGGGTCGATCGGCCGAACAGGCCGCCGCCGAGCGGGAAGTGTTTTTTCAGGTCGTTGACCTGCAGGAGGGTGCGGGCGGTCGTGGTCACGGGCGGGTCTCCGTGACGAGACGAGAAAAGGCGCGCGCAGCGCGTCCCCTCCCCCCTCTGCGGGGGAGGGAAGACGCGCCGCGCGTTGCGCCAAGTCACAAAAAATCATGCCGCGAGGGCGTCCTTCGGCGCGTAGTGGCAGGCGGCGAGGTGGGCGGGGGCCTTCGGCTCGAGGGCCGGGGCGTAGCTGCGGCACAGGTCGGTCACGTCCGGGCAGCGGCCGGCGAAGACGCAGCCCTCGATCCGCTGCTTCAGGCTCGGGACCATGCCGGGGATCTCGGCGAGGCGCTCGGTGGCGCCGTGCTCGACCGCGCCGAGCTTCGGCACCGCCCCCATCAGGCCGCGGGTGTAGGGATGGCGCGGCGCCCGGAACAGGTCGCGGACCGAGGCCTCCTCGACCTTTCGGCCGGCATACATCACCACCACCCGGTCGGCGACCTCGGCGACCACGCCGAGGTCGTGGGTGATCAGCATGATCGCGGCGCCGACCCGGCGCTTCAGGTCACGCATCAGGTCGAGGATCTGGGCCTGGATGGTCACGTCGAGCGCCGTGGTCGGCTCGTCGGCGATGAGGAGCTTGGGCGAGCAGGCGAGCGCGATGGCGATCATCACCCGCTGGCGCATGCCGCCCGAGAGTTGGTGCGGGTATTCCCGCACCCGGCGCCCGGGCTCGGGGATGCCGACCAGCGTCAGCATCTCCACCGCCCGCGCCTCGGCCTCGCGCCGGCTCAGGCCCTGGTGCAGCCGCAGGGTCTCGCCGATCTGGTGGCCGACGGTCAGAACCGGGTTCAGGCTGGTCATCGGCTCCTGAAAGATGACGCTGATGTCGTTGCCGCGGATCTTGCGCATCGCCTTCATGGGCAGGTCGAGGAGATTCTGCCCCTCGAACCGGATGGCGCCGGCGATGGCGGCCGGCGGCTCGGGCAAGAGCCGTAGAATCGACATCGCGGTCACCGACTTGCCGCAGCCGGATTCGCCGACGATCGCCAGGGTCTCGCCGGCCTGGATCGCGAAGGATACGCCGTCCACCGCCCGGTTGGCCCCGTCGGGGGTGCGGAAATGGACCTGCAGGTTCTCGATGGAGAGGAGGGGTACGCCGCTCACGCCGGGGGTCCTCATGCGTCTTTGGCCATGCGGGGGTCGAGGGCGTCGCGCAGGCCGTCGCCGACGAGGTTCACCGCGAGCACCGTCATGGACAGGAAGATCGCCGGGAACAGGATGATGTAGAACTTGACCTGCCAGAGGGCCCGGCCCTCGGCCATGATGTTGCCCCAGGAGGGCGTCGAGGGCGGCACGCCCGCGCCGATGAACGACAGGATCGCCTCGGTGATCATCGCGGAGGCGCAGATATAGGTCGCCTGCACGGTCATGGGCGCCAGGGTATTGGGCAGGATGTGTCGCCAGATGATCGCCGGCATGCGCGTGCCCGTAGTCACGGCGGCCTCGACATAGGGCTGCTCGCGCAGAGACAGCACGACGCCCCGGACCAGCCGGGCGACCCGGGGAATCTCCGCGATGGTGATCGCCACGATCACGTTCTGGACCGAGCCGCGGGTCAGCGCCATCAGGGTGATGGCCAGCAGGATCGGCGGGATCGACATCATCCCGTCGACGATCCGCATGACGATGCCGTCGAGCCAGCGCACCATCCCCGAGATCAGCCCGACCGCGAGCCCTGCCACCGAGGCGAGGAGCGCCACCGAGAAGCCGACCAGCAGCGAGACGCGGGCGCCGTAGACCACGCGGGAATAGATGTCCCGGCCGAGCATGTCGGTGCCGAACCAGTATTGGGCCGAAGGCACGCGGGTGCGCTTGGCCGGGGCGAGCGCGGTGGGATCGACGGTGCCGAGATAGGGCGCGAGCAGAGCCATCAGGAACACGATCAGCAGCAGGATCCCGCCGACCACGATGGTCGGGTTGCGGCGGACGTAGCCCCAGACCGGCCCCCGCCGTTTGCGCGCCGGGATCACGTCCGGCATCGGCGTTGCGACGGCGAGGCCCGCTGGGGGCGACCCCTTATGCGGCGCGTCCTGGGGCGACGGGTCCCTGGCGCGGGACGGACCGGAGAGTGGCGCGACGGTCGCGGTCAATAGCGGATCCTCGGGTCGAGCACGGTGTAGAACAGGTCGATGGCGAGGTTCACCAGCACGTAGACGAAGCTGAACAGCAGGACGACGCCCTGGATGACCGGGTAATCACGGCGCAGGATCGCATCGACGGTGAGACGACCGAGGCCCGGGATGGCAAACACCGTCTCGGTGACCACGGCGCCGCCGATGAGCAGCGCGATGCCGATGCCGATCACGGTGACGATCGGCACCGCGGCGTTCTTGAGGGCGTGGATGAACAGCACCGGTCCCTGCGCCAGGCCCTTGGCCCGGGCGGTGCGGACGTAATCCTGCTGCAGCACGTCCAGCATGGTCGCCCGCGTCACCCGGGCGATCAGCGCGATGTAGACGAGGCCGAGCGTCACCGCCGGCAGGATCAGGTTCGCGAACCACGGCCACAGGCCCTGCTCGATCGGCGTGTAGCCCTGCACCGGCAGCCAGCCGAGCTCGAGGGCGAACACGTAGGCGAGCACGTAACCGACCACGAACACCGGGACGGAGAAGCCCATCACGGCGATCCCCATGACCAGGCGGTCGATCAGGCTGCCGGCCTTCCAGGCCGCCACGACGCCCAGCGGCACCGCCACCACGATGGCCAGGATCAGGGTTACGAGCATCAGCGACACGGTCGGCTGAATCCGCTGGCCGATCATCGTGGTGACCGGCAGGTTGGTGAAGATCGAGGTGCCGAGATCCCCGTGGAGGATCTGCCAGGACCACTCGCCGAACCGCACCAGGAACGGCCGGTCGAGGCCGAGCGAGGCACGGATGCGCGCCACGTCATCCGGCGTCGCCTGATCGCCCGCGATGATCGCGGCCGGATCGCCGGGGGCGAAGTAGAGGAGGCTGAAGACGAACAAGCCGACCACCGCCATCACCGGGATGGTGGCCAGGATGCGCCTGCCGATATAGCCGAGCATGGGTCCTCCGCTATGGCGTGGGCTGAGTGTTGCGGAGGGCGCGACGCAGTCCCCTCCCCCCTTTGCGGGGGAGGGTGGCCCCCGAAGGGGATCGGGAGAGGGGAGCGACGGCGCAGAACGAAGTGGCGGCTTTCATGAAGGCTGCGCCCTTCCCGACAGCCGGGTTCCCCTCCCCCGACCCCCGCTGACGCAGGGGCCACCCTCCCCCGAAGAGGGGGGAGGGAGCGCGCGGCACGGGTGCCGACATGACAACCACCCGCCCCATCACGCCTTCGACACGCCCCAGGTGAACGGGATCGGCCCCTTCACGATGCCCGAGACGTTTTTGCGCCAGGCCTGGTAGCCGAGGAAGAACCCGGTCGGGACGTAGACCACGCCCTCGCAGGCGGCGGCGTTGACCTTGTCGATGGCGGCCTTTTCCGCGGCCGGGTCGGCGGCGTCGAACCACTCGGCGATGGCCGCCTCCACGGGGGGTATGTTCGGCCAGCCGAACCAGGCCTTGTCGCCGCCGGCCCGCACCGCGGGGTAGCCCGCCGGGTTGATGGCGTCGGCGCCAGCATGCCAGGTGTGGAACATGTTCCAGCCGCCCTGGCTCGGCGGCGCCTTGGAGGCCCGTCGGGTGCCGGTGGTGCCCCAGTCGGTGGCGACGAAATCGACGTTGAAGCCCATCTGCTTCAGCAGGTCGGCGGTGATGTCGCCCTGCGCCTTGGTGATCCCCTGGTCCTGCGCCACGACGCAGACCACCGGCTCGCCCTTGTAGCCGGCTTCCTTGAGCAGCTTCTGGCCGAGCTTGATGTCGCCGGTGCCGACACGGCTTCCCCCCGCCTCGGTGTAGAGGGGTGTGCCTGGCGTAAAGAAGCCCGGCAGCTTCTTCCACAGGCTGTCGTCGTCTCCGACGATCGCCCGCATGTAATCCTCCTGGCTCATGGCGGTGAGCACGGCTTGGCGGATCTTCGGGTTGTCGAAGGGCGGATACAGGTGGTTCATTCGGAACGACCCGATATTGCCCAACGGGTCGGCGATATCGACGTTGAGGTTGGCGTTCTTGCGCAGGAGCGGCACGAGGTCGGAGATCGGGTTCTCCCACCAATCGACCTCGCCGTTCTGCAACGCCGCCGAAGCGGTGGCGGCATCCGGCATGATCACCCACTCGACCCGGTCGACCAGGATGTGCTTACCGCCCGCCAGCCAGGAATTCGGCTCCTCGCGGGGCTTGTAGCCGGCGAACTTCTGGAACACGGCGCGGGCGCCCGGCACCCATTCGTTACGCACGAAGGTCATCGGCCCGGAGCCGACATACTCGGTGATCTGCGTGAACGGATCGGTCTTGGCGATCCGCTCCGGCATGATCAGGGCCATCGGGGCGTTGGTCTTGCCGAGCGCGTAGAGAAGCTTCGGGAACGACTTCTTCAGGCGCCAGCGGAAGGTCCGGTCATCGACGGCGGCAAGGTCGTCCTGGATCCCGCGGATCATCAGGCCGATCGGATCGCGGGCCATCCAGCGGGTCAGGCTCGCCACGACATCCTTGGCAAGCACCGGCTCGCCGTCGTGGAATGTTTGGCCGGGCCGCAGCCGGAAGGTCCAGGTCAGCTGGTCGCCCGAGACCTCCTCGGACTCGACCATCTGGCGCTGCGGCTTCAGCTGCGCGTCGACCCCGTAGAGCATGTCCCAGACGAGGGTGCCGGCATTGCGCACCACGTATTGCGTGCCCCAGATCGGATCGAAATTGGCGAGGTTCGCCTGGGGCACGAAGCGCAGCACCTTGGCGCCCTGCGCCACTGCCGGCATCGCGACCTGCGGGGCGGCGAGCCCGAGTGCGGCCGAGCCCTTGAGGAACGTCCTGCGGTCCATCGTGATCTCCCTGGCCGGCGGGATCTCGATCCCGGCTACCGGCCCGCATCTCGGATGCGTCTGTGACTCGGTCGACGGAAGGCTCCGGCCGTGTATCGGGCCGGAGCGGGCTGGATTTTCACGCGATCTGCAGCATGCGCCAGTTCCCCGCTATCGCAAGACGGTTCTAGGGAGTTGAATTCTAGTTATCCGCATCCTGTCCGCGTGCGACATCATCCGGCCGGATGCCGGCCGGCAGGGGATACGGAGGGGCGACAGGAGATCGGCGGTCATCGTGCTCACGGACACGGCCACGCAAGCCTCGCGCCACCGGGAGCGGAAGAGAATTCAAAATGCAACGCGGCCGCCCGGCCGGGCGCGGCGGATTGCAGGTCGAGACGCAGAGTTCCGAAGGGCATGCAGCCCTTCGGTTGAAGCCCAGGCACTAGGGTTCAACCCTGTCCCGGCGATAGGCCTCGGACCTGTCGAAACCAGGACGTTCGTCAGCCCACTTGGCGCAAGTGCGAGCCTTGCACGCTGGAATCAGCCTGCTGGGCACGGATAAAGGCGGCGATCCGCGGAGCGATCACCGTGCGATAGCGGGAGCCGTTGAACACGCCGTAATGCCCGACGCCCGCCTGGAGATGATAGGCCTTGCGGGACTCAGGCAGGTTCGGCGTCAGGTCGAGGGCGGCCTTGGTCTGGCCGACCCCGGAGATGTCGTCGTTCTCGCCTTCGACGGCCAGGATGGCGCAGAGGCGGATGGCCCCCAGATCGACCGGGGTACCGCGGTGGCGCATCCGGCCCTTGGGCAGATCATGATCGACGAAGACGGTCTGCACGGTCTGGAGGTAGTATTCCGCGGTGAGGTCCATCACCGCCAGGTACTCGTCGTAGAACTCCCGGTGCTTCTCGGCCGAGTCGCCGTCGCCCTTCACCAGATGGTCGAACATGTCCGAATGGGCGGTGACGTGGCGGTCGAGGTTCATCGCCATGAAGCCCGAGAGCTGCAGGAAGCCGGGATAGACCCGGCGCCAGACGCCTGGGTAAATCGGCGGCACGAGGCTGATCGTGTTGCGCTCGAACCAGGTCTGGCCGCGCTCCTGCGCGAGGCAGTTCACCGCGGTGGGCGAGCGGCGGGTGTCGATCGGGCCGCCCATCAGGGTCATCGAGGCCGGCACCGCCGGATCACCCTTGGCCTCCAAAAGCGCCACCGCGGCCAGCACTGGCACAGCCGGCTGGCACACGGCCATGATGTGCAGATCCGGCCCGAGGACGGCGAAGATTTCCTGCAGATAGTCGATATAGCTGTCGAGATCGAAGCGCCCCTCCGCCAGGGGCACCATCCGGGCATCAGTCCAGTCGGTGACGTAGACCCGGTGGTTGGGCAGCATCGCCTCCACGGTGCCGCGCAAGAGCGTCGCGTAGTGCCCCGACATCGGCGCAACGATGAGCAGCTTCGGCTGCGGCTCGGCCGGGGGCGTGATGAAGGCGCGCTCGAACGCGACCAGGCGGCAGAACGGCCGCTCCCAGACCACGCGCTCGCTGACCGGGACCGCCGTCCCGTCGACGACCGTCTCGGTGAAGCCGAAGGCGGGCTTGCCATAGCGGCGGGTCGCCCGCTCGAACATCTCGCAGCCGGCACTGATCGCCCGAGCGTAGGGCCCGTAGGCGAGCGGATTGCCGGGCATCTGCAGGGCGTGGCGGGTGAGATCCGCGGCGAGCCGGGCGGGCGCCATCAGGGCACGCGCACCTTCGAACATCCCATAAGCCAGAAGCATCGCACCCTCGCGGTCTCGGATGCCGTCCGGGGCCGACCGAGACCGGTCCGCCACGGGACGGCACGCCACCCGGGCGGCCGACATCCGACCTGCACGCGGAGCCTTTTGCAACCTGGCTCGTCGGATAAGGTTCCACCCTGAACGATCGCGGAACATCCCCTGCCCCGAGCGACTTGCTCGTGACACGCCGTGGGCACAACGGATCCGGCCCTTCGCCCGGACGCTGCGCTGCGGCCTCCGTCGAAACATCCTGCGCCGGCGAGGCCTCACCGGCGCTTCATCAATGCCTGCATGCCCGACAGCAACCTCCACGGCCTCGTCCGCAACTCGCGCCATCTGCGGCTCGACACCTTCGTCCGCCTGCGCTGGCTCGCCATCACCGGCCAGAGCGCCGCCGTGGTCGGGGCGCAGTTCGGCCTCGGCTTGGCGCTGCCCTTCGGCTGGTGCTTCCTGGTGATCGCCACCTCATCCTGGCTGAACCTCGCGCTGCGGATCCGCTTCCCGGCGAGCTACCGGCTAAGCGACGATTCCGCGGCCCTGCTGCTTGCCTTCGACATCGTGCAGCTCGCCGCCCTCCTGTTCCTCACAGGCGGCCTTCAGAATCCGTTCTCGCTACTCTTCCTCGCCCCCGTGCTGATCTCCGCCACCGCGCTGCCGCCCGAGAGGACCCTGGCGCTCGGCCTGCTGGCCGTGGGACTGGCGACCCTGCTTGCCCTGGTGCACCGGCCGCTCCCCTGGTTCTCGGACGGGCGGATCGAATTGCCGTTCCTCTACGTCTCCGGAGTCTGGACCGCGATCCTGCTCGGGACCGCGTTCACCGGCGTCTACGCCTGGCGGGTCGCCGAGGAGACGCGGCTCCTCGCCCAGGCGTTGGCGGCCACCGAGCTGGTGCTGGCGCGCGAGCAGCACCTGTCTCAGCTCGACGGTCTCGCGGCGGCGGCTGCCCACGAATTAGGCACGCCGCTCGGGACCATCATGGTGGTGACCAAGGAGCTGATCCGCCAGCTCGGGCCGAGCGCATCGCCGGCGGTGGCAGAGGATCTGAACCTGCTGCGCGAGCAGGTCGACCGCTGCCGCGGCATCCTCGGCAAGCTCACCTCCCTCGACGGCGACGGCGTCGGCTTCCTGGAAACGGTCACGTTCAGCCATCTGGTCGAAGAGCTTGTGGCACCCCAGCGCGCCCTCGGCGCGGTCCTGGACATTTCCAGCCTGGGTGACGGCCCGGAGCCCGCCTGCCGCCGCAACCCCGGGGTGATGTTCGGGCTGGCCAACATTCTCGACAACGCCGTCGACTTCGCCGATTCGCGTGTCGCCGTGGAGGGGCGCTGGACCCAGGAGCGCGTCTGGATCGAGATTCGCGACGACGGGCCAGGCTTCTCCAGCGAGGTCCTGCTGCGGGCCGGTGAGCCCTACGTAACCACCCGCAGTGCCGATCGCTCGCAGACCGGCGGGACCGTGGGTGCCGGTCTCGGCCTCGGCCTGTTCATCGCCAAGACCCTGATCGAGCGCTCGGGCGCCCAGATCGCGCTGATGAACGTCTCGGCGCCGGAGGCTCACGGAGCGATCGTGCGCGTGTCCTGGGCCCGCCACATCTTCGAGCGGGGGGCAGCCCCGCGCCATTCGCCGGAACTCAATATCCACACGCCCCTGCCCCCGGGCGATGTCGTCCCTATATGAGGATCAGACCAAGAACTGACTTAGTAATTCCCTTACGAAAACCTGAAAGGAGCGCCGGATGCTGACGCAGCCCGGGACCACGGCAGCGATCGATCCCGCCGTGATCAACGAAGCCGATCCGCTCGCCGCCTTCACCGACCGCAGCTTGCTGATCGTGGATGACGACAAGCCCTTCTCGACGCGGCTCGCCCGCGCCATGGAAAGCCGTGGCTACCACGTTCAGGTGGCAGACAGTGTCGCCGACGGAGTCTCGGCGGTCGAAGCCCGGCCGCCCGCCTTCGCGGTGATCGACATGCGGCTCGGCGACGGCAACGGCCTCGACGTGATCGCCCGCCTGAAGGAGCGCCGCCCCGAGGCGCGGGGCGTGATCCTGACCGGCTACGGCAACATCGCGACCGCCGTCACGGCGGTGAAGCTCGGCGCCTTCGACTATCTCGCCAAGCCCGCCGACGCGGACGAGATCCACGGTACGCTGATGGCGCAGCCTGGCGAGCGGGCCGATCCGCCGGAGAACCCGATGTCGGCGGACCGGGTCCGCTGGGAGCACATTCAGCGGGTCTACGAGCTGTGCAGCCGCAACGTCAGTGAGACCGCCCGGCGCCTCAACATGCACCGGCGGACGCTGCAGCGGATCCTGGCCAAGCGCGCGCCGCGCTGAGGCGCAAAGCCACTGATCCCGGGTCCCGCGGTTGCATCCCCCCTCTCCGGTGGGCTAGCTGCGCGGGTCCCGGGCTTACCACGTCCGGGGCCTCGCAATCGACCGGGGGGACGAGTCTCGTGAACGGGCGCAACGCCATCACCATCGTGAGCATGATGGTCCTCGTCGGCACCGAGGTGTTCGCCGTGGCCATCGCCGCCGGCTGGGCCCTGGCCGGCCTGTTCGATCTGGGCGACCGGGTGGGCCACGTTCTGATGGGTGTCTTCAGCCTGTTCGCTGTCTGGATCATGCTCCAGCTCTGGCGCCGGGCGACCAGCATCGAGCCGATCCGGACGCAAGCCACGCCGCGCTAGCCGGGCCGCCTGTCCGAGACGGCGTTCGACAGGCCGGCAGCCTTCCTGCTAGGAACGCGCGACGGCCGCCGGTGTGACGACGCCGCGTGTCGCCCCCTCGTTTCCGGCTACGCGTGAGACCTGAAGATCCATGAAAGCCCGTATCATCGTCACCCTGAAGACCGGTGTGCTGGACCCGCAGGGTAAGGCGATCGAGGCCGCGCTCCGGTCCCTCGGCATCGAAGGCGTCGACAGCGTCCGCCAGGGCAAGGTGTTCGATCTCGAAGTCTCGGCCGCCGACGGCCCATCGGCCGAGTCCACCCTGCGGACGGCCTGCGAGAAGCTGCTCGCCAACACCGTCGTCGAGAACTACGCGATCGAGATCCTCTGATGCACGCTGCGGTCGTCGTCTTTCCGGGTTCGAATCGCGAGAGCGATGTCGCCCGGGCTCTGCGCCGCTCGGGGGCGCGGGTCAGCATGGTCTGGCACGCGGATCAGGACTTGCCGGCCGGCACCGACCTCGCCGTCCTGCCGGGCGGCTTCTCCTACGGCGACTACCTGCGCTGCGGCGCCATCGCCGGGCGCGCGGCTGCCATGGATGCGGTGCGGGCGCATGCGGCCCGGGGCGGTCTCGTACTGGGCATCTGCAACGGCTTCCAGATCCTGTGCGAATCCGGCCTTCTGCCGGGCGTCCTGATGCGCAACGTCAACCGCCGCTTCATCTGCCACCGGCAGACGCTTCGGGTCGAACGCACTGACACGCGTTTCACCAGCGCCTACACCCAGGGACAGGTCATCGACGTCTGCGTCGCGCACGGCGAGGGCAACTACTTCGCTGATCCCGAGACGCTGGCACGGATCGAGGGCGAGGGCCGCGTGGCCTTCCGGTATTGCGACGCCACCGGGACCATCACGGTCGAGGCCAACCGCAACGGCTCCCTCAACGCCATCGCGGGGGTCTATTCGGAGGGCGGCAACGTCCTCGGGATGATGCCGCACCCGGAGAACTTCGTGGAAGGCCTGATCGGCGGCACCGACGGCCGAGGACTCTTCGACAGTCTCGCCGCATGAGTTTTGGTTTGAAAACTGATTTTTAATCAGCCGTTAACGCTCATGATGCATAGAAAGGCATCCAGAGATCTGGATATCGAGTTGGACGGTTCCGTCCGCTCTGTTTGATGCCTCCCTGACGACTCGCGAAGCCGCCCCCAACCGGGCGGCTTTTTTCTGTCTTTGGGCGTTTAGCAGCCGCCCCATCACCCGCCTTGTCATCCCGGGGCCGCGGAGCGGAACCCGGGATCCATAACCGCCGACAGATCAAAACCTTCCACCGTCGGCGGATCTGGACTGTCGCCTCTAGCGGCCCCTTCGGGTCCGGGTTCGCCTGCGGCGCCCCGGAATAACACGATGGTTTATCCCGCGGCGCTTCCTCAGTAGAGCCCGCCGGCCTGCGCAGCCCGGTCTGGGTCCGCCGGGACCGCCGCGGGGGCGGCGCTCTGGCTGGAGGCCGGGGCGACGTAGGAATCGGGCGGCGCGGTACCTGGCTTGAACGCTTCCAGGATCGTGCCGGCACCTTCCCCCGATCCGGCCCGAGTGCCGGAGGCGAGGTTCACACGGATCAGCTTGATCCCGGGCGGCACCCGGAACGGTGTCGGCGGCTTGTCCTTGAGAGCCGTCTTCAGGAATTCGAGGGCGATGGGCGCCGCCAAGCCGCCCCCGGTGGCACGGTCGCCGAGCGAGCGCGGCTTGTCGAAGCCGATATAAATCCCGACCGCGAGATCCGGCGAGAAGCCGACGAACCACGCATCCTTGGCGTCGTTGGTGGTGCCGGTCTTGCCGGCCAGCGGCTTGCCGATCTGCTTCAGCAACGTCGCGGTGCCGCGCTGGACGACGCCCTCCATGATCGACACCATCTGGTAGGCGGTGAGCGGGTCGAGCACCTGCTCGGAATCGTCCACCAGCTTCGGCTCATCCTGGCCGGACCACTTTTCCGCGTCGCAGCCGATGCACTTGCGATTGTCGTGCCGATAGATCGTCTCGCCGATGCGATCCTGGATGCGGTCGATCAGGGTCGGCCGGATGCGGCGTCCGCCATTGGCGAGCATCGAGTAGGCCGTCACCATGCGCATGACCGTGGTCTCGCCGGCACCGAGGGACATCGGCAGCACCGGCAGCAGGTCGTCGTAGACGCCGAAGCGGCGGGCGTATTCGGCGATGAGCGGCATGCCGACATCCTTGGCCAGCCGGACCGTCATCAGGTTCTTCGAATGCTCGATCCCATACCGCAGGGTGTGCGGGCCGCCGGACTTGCCGTCGTAGTTCGAGGGCGTCCAGGCTTCCTGGCCCGGGCCGGCCTCGATGGTGATCGGCGTGTCCTGCACGATCGACGACGGCGTGTAACCGTTGTCGAGCGCCGCCGAGTAGACGATCGGCTTGAACGACGAGCCGGGCTGGCGCATCGCCTGGGTGGCGCGGTTGAACTCGGATTCGTCGTACGAGAAGCCGCCCACCATCGCGTGGACGCGGCCTGTGTTCGGGTCCATCGCCACGATGGCGCCGGAGACCTCGGGCTTCTGGCGCAGGCGGAACTGGCCACGGCCGCCCTCCATTGCCTCGACATAGACCATGTCGCCGGGCTGGAGGTTCGGCCGGCCTGCCCAGCGCATGCCGTCCGGGGGGATCACGCCGGTCTCACGGTCCTTGCCGACCTGGCCCGACGCCTCGCGCCGGGGTTGGAGGCCGACCTGCACGCCACCGCCGCCATTGCCCAGCACCACGGCGAGCCGCCAGGGCGCCACGTCGCCGAGCGCCGGAACCTCGGCCGCCGCCATGCCCCAGTCGCGCCCGGTCAGGTCGACCTTGGTGACCGCGCCGCGCCAGCCATGGGCCTGGTCGTAGCGCACGAGGCCGTCGACCAGAGCCTTGCGGGCCCAGCCCTGCATCTTCGGATCCAGCGTCGAGCGCACCGAGAGGCCGCCCTCGTAGAGCTTCTTCTCGCCGTAGCGCTCGGAGATCTCGCGGCGGACCTCCTCGGTGAAGTAGTTGGCGTTGGCGGCGTTCGGGAAGGCCACCCGGGGGTTGACCCCGAGCGGCATCTTCTTGGCGGCATCCGCCTCGTCCTTGGTGATGTAGCCGTTTTCCGCCATCAGGCGGATGATCTCGTTGCGGCGGTCCAAAGCCGCCTGGGTCTTGCGGTAAGGGTGGTAGTTGTTCGGCCCCTTGGGCAGCGCGGCGAGATACGCGGCCTCGTTGATGGTCAGCTCGTGGACCGATTTTCCAAAGTAATCCAGCGCGGCCGCCGCCACGCCGTGCAGGTTCCGGCCGGGAACGATCGTCCCCAAAAAAATCTCGTTGAGGTAGAGTTCGAGAATCTTGTCCTTCGAATAGGCCGCCTCGATGCGCAGGGCCACGAGCGCCTCCTTGATCTTGCGATCATAGGTCTGCTCGGAGGACAGCAAAAAGTTCTTGGCGACCTGCTGGGTGATGGTCGAGGCGCCCTGGCGCTTACCCGACTTGGCATTGGTCAGGAAGGCGCGCACGATCCCCTCGGGATCGATGCCGCCGTGCTTGTAGAAATTCTTGTCCTCGGCCGACAGGAAGGCTGCGACCACGATCTTCGGCATCGCCTGGATCGGCAGGTACAGCCGCCGCTCGCGGGCATATTCGGCCAGCAGCGAGCCGTCCGACGCGTGGATGCGGGTCATCACCGGCGGCTCGTAATTGGCGAGCGCGGCGTGATCGGGCAGGTCCTGGCTGTACTTCCAGTAGAAGTAGCCGCCGGCCGCGGCGCCGACCACGAACAGCACCGCGCCGGCGCTGAACAGGATCCCGAAGAAACGAAGGATCAGACGCATCCGGTGTTCCGCTCGTCGCTGGCCCGGCCGCATGCCGGGTTCGGCTCATCCGGCACGGGCGTCCGTATTCGACGCGGTCGGCTCCCGGACGCTCCCGTGAGGCCCCCTCGGATTGCCGGTTCAGCGGCGGTGCGACGGGGCGTCGGACGTCCCGTATCGACACTTACTCTATGGTAAAACTGGGGCGACGGCGGCCGATCGACGGGTGATCGTCGGCACCTTGAGCGTCGCGCGGTTGCCGAAGAACAGATCGATCGCCTTGGCCATGGAGCCGGTGACACCCGCGCGCCACTCCGGCGATTGCAGCATCTCCAGGTCGCGTTTGCTCGAGAGATAGCCGAGTTCCACCAGCACGCTCGGCACGTCGGGGGAGCGCAGCACCATGAAGCGCGCCTCCCGGTGGGGCTTGGAGCTCATCTCCATGACCGGGGCGAGCTGGCCCATCAGGGTGCGGGCAAAGCCCGACGAGAAGCCGCGGGTCTCGCGCAGCGTCAGCTCCTGCAGGATGTCGGCAATGTCCGGGGGCGCCTCGGCGGCATCGGTCCCCGCCGCGGCATCGGCCTTGTTCTCGCGCTCGGCGAGCCGGGCGGATTCGATGTCGGTGGCCTTCTCGGCGTTGGTGTAGATCGTGGCGCCGCGCACCTGGGGCGCCGCCGAGATCGAATCGGCATGGATCGACACGAACAGGTCGGCCTTGGCCTCGCGGGCGAGGCGTACCCGGTCGGCCAGCGGCACGAACACGTCCCGGTCGCGGGTCATCCGGACCCGGTAGCGGCCGCTCGCTTCCAGTTTCTCGACCAGCGCCTGCGCGTAGCCGAACACGATGTCCTTCTCGAACACGCCGCCCACCGCGATCGCCCCGGGATCGGTCCCGCCATGCCCGGCATCGACCATGATCAGCGGCCGCTGGTCGGCGGGCTCGGGGGCAGCGCTGCGGGCCTGGGCGGGGGCCGGATCGCTGGCGGCGGCCGCCTTGCGGAACGCCTCGCGCTCGACGCGCTGGAGCGGGATCGTCAGCAGCACGGCACCGTCCCGGGCTCGGGTGACGGTCTCGATCCGCCCGATCGTAGCCGGGGCGGCGAGGTCGATCACGACCCGGGAGCGGCCGGGGGCGAACAGGCCGTAGCGGAAGGATTGGACCAGGCCGTCGCGGCGGCGCCCGGACCCGGAATCGAGCTGGAAATTGACCTCCGGCAGGTCGATCACCGCCCGGTCGGGCCGCTCCATCACGAAACCGCGGGCATCGACAGCCCGGGACAGGGTCAGGGTGAGCCGCGTGGTGCCGGCCTGGCTCGCGAGATCCGCCCCGATGGCGATCGCGGGCGCAGGTCCGGACGGCTTGTCGCCGTTCTGTGCGACGACCGGGGCACCTGCCAACGTCAGAGCGAGGCAGAGGCCGTGAACGGCAGAACGGATCAGGTGCGCACGGCTCGGCATCGGTCCGGATTCATCTCCCGCGCCCTCCGATGAGGCATAGGAGCGACAGGGTTAATCGTTGGTTGCCCGGTGCGGTTCGATGCGCCCGTGCATGTCGTCCCTATGCGACAGCCTGAACATGGCGATCGTACGTCAGCGGAACGCAACGATGCGGCTCGCCTTGCGGATGACGTCGCTCCAGCAGGTCAGCGAGGCATCGGCCGCGCGCTGGACCTCGCCCATCTGCAGACGCATCAGTTCGCTGGGCGAGCCGGCGTCCGACAGGGCGCGCAGATGTGCAAGGGCCGCTTCACCCTCCCCACGCATGTAGCGGGCGATCGTCGAGCCGATGCCGAGGCTGTCGGAGCGATCCGGCACGAATCCGGCTCGGCTGGGTGTGGCGACGCCTGCGGGGCCGGCGTCTTTCGGGACCGGCGCGTCGGACGGAAGCGCGACGGGCGGGATCGTAACGGGTGGGATCGTAACGGGTGGGACCAGGGCGGCCACCGGGACCTGGGCCTCCGGGGGAGCTTCCGGCTTGGCGGCGTCCGGATTCCGGCTCGCGACCGCCTCGCGGGCCCTGGAAACGGCGGCGTCCGGGATGGCCGTGTCGGTGAGCGGTGGGACGGCGCGGAGCGCAACGCCATCCGCAGCATCCGGAGCCGGCTTCGGATCCCATCGGGGACGGGGCGCCTTCGGTCGACGCGGCTTGCTCATGGCGCGATCTCCTCCTCATCCGCGTCGGGCTCCCTGACGGAGCAGCGGCCGGAGGGAGAGACCGTCTTCGGTTTGTTGTGTTCAACGACGCCCGGCCCGTCGGGCCGAGCGCCGCCTCAATCGATCCGCCGGCGGCGGACCGGTCGGTCTTCAGCGGGCGATGTTCTGCTGGGCGAGGGCGCCGAAATCCTTGGCCTGGGCCTGGAGGGCAGCGAACTGGCTGCGGACGAACTCGGACTGCAGTTCGAACGCCTCGCGCAGGTCCTTGGTGCGCGCCAGCTTCTGAGCGAAGTCGAAGGTCGCGTTCGCGTTGTTCTGCGCGTGCTCGAAGCCCTTCGAGACCGCCGCCGTCATGGTGGACTGGAAGGTCTGGCCCGAAACCTGGGCCTGCTCGGCGGCCTTCATGGCGTTCGCCATCATGGTGCCGACAGCGTTGCGCGCCTGGTCGACGCTCTTCTCGGCGAAGTCGCGCATCTCGTTCGGGATCTCGAAGTTCGGGGTCTGCATCGGGGTCTCCAGCACGCTGTCTCGGGTGGGACGCCGATCTGCGTCCGCGGTGACGCGTCCGTATATGTTGCAGTGCAACAAGAAGTCAAGTGCATAATCGGGGGAGGAGCAGGGCCATGAAAGGCCCGATAAAATGCCGGATTTCGGTATACGCTCAGTCGTCACGTCGCATCAACACCAACGCAATCGCTGATGATAAAGCTCGACCATTGCACGTCCCGTCGTGGCGTGGTCGCACCGATTGAACGCCTCTCTATATCAATCCGATCGTCTGTCTATAGGCCTGCGGGCGTCCTGAAGTCTTGCTAATCCGACCTCAGGCCGGTCTGGCGTCGGCCCGTCTATGGTGCATCGCACCAGGGGCTGTGCCGGCCAGTCCGGCATAGAGGGACCGAAGCGCGGCGGCATGCGTGGCGAGCGTCATCGGTGCCGCGCGGAACCGGGCTCGGGCATTCGCTCCGAGGGTTCCGACGCGAACATCGTCCCGCAGGGCCGAGAAGGCGGCCGTCAGCGCTTCGATGTCAGGGGTGACCACGAAGCCGGTCCGCCCGTCCCGGACTTTCTCGGCGGCCCCGGACCGTTCGGAGACGACCACAGGGATGCCGGCCGCCAGGGCCTCGTAGACGGTGAGGGGCCCGGTCTCGTACCAACGCGACGGGGCAGCGAGGGCTCGGGCACGGCTGCGTAACAGCGTCGAGACGGTATCGGGTGCCTGCCAGCCGATCACCTCGACGCCGGGCCGGGCGCGCAGCTCCGCCTCCAGGGGTCCGGCGCCGATGAACAAGGCGGGGAGCCCGGCAGCCCGGGCGGCGTCAGCCACGAGATCGGCCCCCTTCTCCCGGGTCAGGCGCCCGACATACGCGATGGCGTCGCCCCGGGCGGGATCGGCCGGCGGCCCGTCCACGACCCGAACCGGATTGTCGATGCGGTGATGAGTCAGGGCGTAGCCGCCGAGCAGGTCGCCGAGCCGCCGCCGGCTGGCGTCGCAGACATGGACGACATGGAGCGGGCGCCGATGAAGCGCTTGCCGGAGCGCCCCCGCGCGGGCGACGCGCACGAGCTTGTGAACCCGGCTGTGAGGATCGCAGGAGGCGGCCAGGCAGGCGGGCCCTAACGGTGCCAGCCCGCAGGGCTCACCCCGGTCGAACCGGTAATAGACCCCGTTCGGACAGGCCATGGCGTAATCATGCAGGGTGACGACCACCGGCACGCCGAGCCGGGACAGGACCGGGAAGATCGCCGGCGACAGAGCGCGGGTCCACTGGTGCAGGTGGAGGCAGTCCGGCGCCGCCGGCAACTCGCGAAGCACTCCCTCGAGGGCACGCGCCGCAGCCGCGTGCCAGATCCCGGTGGCCGCCGCCTTGATACGGCCCAGGGTCCAGATGTCGGGCAGCCCGAGTTCGATCCGCCGGATGTTTGGGTGGTCCAGCAGGGGATCGACCGGGCTCGGGATCGCCTGGACATAGGTGATCGCTAGGCCGGCCTCGGCGAGCCCCCGGGCCGATTCCAGGGCGACCTTCTCGGCCCCGCCGCTGGCGGTCGCAAATTCGGCGAGGATCACGACGTGCATGGACCATCCCGGCTGGAACTGCTGCGACGGTAAGTCCAGGCGGGTTTACGGAGGATCAACCGGCAGCCGTTACAGGTTTTCGTCCCGGATTTGAGCGGCGGAATTTCTGACGTGCACGTCGTCCTCGTCGCAGATCACGCCGCGATCAACGGTGGCCAAGCCAAGGTCGCGATCGAATCCGCCCTCGGGCTTGCCGCCCGCGGGTTCCGCGTCAGCCTGTTCGCCGCGGTGGGTCCGGTCGATCCCCGGCTTGAGGCCGTCGGCGTCCGGGTGGTGTGCCTGGATCAGGACGATGTCACGACGGCGCGGAGCAAGCTGGCTTTCGCGGCGCAGGCGATCTGGAACGGATCGGCAGCCCGCGCGCTGGCGGCCGAACTCGCGGCCTGCGATCCGCGCGACACACTGGTCCACGTCCACGCCTTCGCCAAGGCGCTGTCGCCCGCCATCGGCCCCGCCCTGCGGGCCTCCGGCCTGCCGTGCCTCTACACGATGCACGAGTTCTTCCTGGTCTGCCCGACCGGGGGATTCTACGCCTATCCCGAACAGAAGATCTGCCACCGGGTGCCGATGTCGGCTTCCTGCATCCTGGCGAAGTGCGACGCGCGCAGCTACCCGCGCAAGGTCGCCCGGATGATCCGCCATGCCGGGCTCACGCATGTCGCCCGGCTGCCGGACTTGTTCTCCCACGTCGTCACGATCAGCGACCTGCAGGAGAGCGTGGTCCGGCCGCTGATGCCCGCCGGCACCATATTCCATCGGGTCGACAACCCGATCGCTGTCACGCAGGCGCCCGTCCACGAAGGCCCGCCGGGCGACTTCCTGTTCGTCGGCCGGATCTCCACCGAGAAGGGCGCGCCGATCTTCGCCGAGGCGGCCCGGCGGGCCGGGGTGCGGGCGGTGTTCGTCGGCGATGGCTCGGAGCGGGCCGACCTCGCCGCCCGGTATCCCGAGGCGGTGATGCTGGGCTGGCGCGATCCCGCCACCGTGCAGGTGTTGATGCGAGAAGCCCGGGCGCTGGTGTTCCCGAGCGTCTGGTACGAGGGCCAGCCGCTTACCGTCTACGAGGCGCTCGCCTGCGGCACCCCGGTGGTCGTCAGCGATGCCTGCGCGGGCCGGGAAGCGGTGGTCGACGGCGAGACCGGCTTCTGGTTCCGCTCGGGCGATCCCGATGCGCTCGCCGCCCATCTCCGCCGCCTGTCCGACGACTCCCTCGCCGGCCGGATGGCTCGGGCAGCGCATACCCGCTACTGGACCGCGCCCCTGACCCCGGAGGTCCATCTCGATCGGCTGACCAGCGTCTACGACACCGTGATGCGTGAGGCGTCTGCGCCAGGCCGGGCGGCGCGGCTATCGGCCGGCCGGGCGGTGGTGACGGCCTGACGCGACAGCCCGATTGACACCCTTTGCGATCGAAAGAACCGGAAACACCCGGGCTCCGTCGCGTTGACGCGCACAGGCACCGAGCGTGCACCCGTCACGGACGAGCGACAGACATGGCCGACGACCACAAGCTGAAGAACGAGACCAAGCCCGGCTTCCAGCAGGGCAGCGCCAAGCCGGACGACAAGGCCAACCCCGCCAACAAGCAGGAGAAGATGGACGAGCGCCTCGACGACGCCCTTGAGGAGACGTTCCCGTCGAGCGACCCGGTCTCGGTGAAGATCACCAAGTAGCGGGTTCTCAAAGGGCTCAGCCCTTTGGCGGGGTTCGGGGGCAGAGCCCCCGAGCCTTTCAGTTCCTGATCCGTCAGGCGGCTTCGAGCAGCCGCCGGGCAATGACCTGAGCCTGGATCTCCGCGGCGCCCTCGAAGATCGACAGGATGCGAGCATCGCACAGGATCCGGCTGACCGGGTATTCCAGCGCGAAGCCGTTGCCGCCGTGGATCTGGAGCGCGTTGTCGGCAGCCGCCCAGGCGACCCGGGCACCCAGCAGCTTGGCCATTCCGGCCTCCAGGTCGCAGCGCTTGCCGGCATCCTTCTCGCGGGCCGAGAAGTAGGTCAGCTGGCGGGCGATGTTGATCTCCACCGCCATCATGGCGAGCTTGTCGGCCACCCGCGGGAAGCTGACCAGCGCCTTGCCGAACTGGACCCGCTCCTCGGCGTAGCGCAGCCCCACGTCGAGGGCCGACTGGGCGACGCCGATGGCCCGGGCCGCGGTCTGGATCCGGGCCGACTCGAAGGTCTGCATCAGCTGGGCGAAGCCCTTGCCCTCGACCTCGCCGAGCAGGTTGCCGCCGGGCACCTCGAACCCCTCGAAGGCCAGCTCGTACTCCTTCATACCCCGGTAGCCGAGCACCTCGATCTCGCCGCCCGACAGGCCCTGGACCGGGAACGGCTCTTCGTCCGTGCCCCGGGGCTTCTCGGCGATCAGCATCGAGAGGCCGCGATGGCCCTTCTCCTCGGGCTTGGTCCGCACCAGCACGGTCATGATGTCGGCCCGGACCGGATGGGTGATCCAGGTCTTGTTGCCCGTTATCTTCCAGACCTCGCCCTCCTTCACCGCCTTGGTGCGCAGGCTGGCCAGGTCCGAACCCGTGTTCGGCTCGGTGAAGACGGCGGTCGGCAGGATGTCGCCGCTGGCGATCTTCGGCAGGAAGCGGTGCTTCTGCTCCTCGGTACCGCCGCACAGGATCAGCTCCGCGGCGATCTCCGAGCGGGTGCCGAGCGAGCCGACGCCGATATAGGCCCGGGACAGCTCCTCCGAGACCACGCACATGGCGGTCTTGGGCAGACCCATGCCGCCGTATTCCTCCGGGATGGTGAGGCCGAACACGCCCAGCTCGGCCATCTTGGTGACGACCTCCATGGGGATGTATTCGTTCTTCAGGTGCCACTCATGCGCCTGCTCGACCACCTCGGCCTTGCCGAAGCGGCGCATCTCGGACCGGATCGCCTCCATGTCCTCGTCGAGGCCTGAGGCACCGACGGTGGCCGAGCCGCCGCCCTCGCGCATCAGCGCCACCAGGGCGGCGCGGTGCTCCGGGGTGTTGCCCTCGGCGATCAGCGTCTCGACCGCGTCGGTGCGGTACTGCGCCACCTCCTTGGCCGAGAGACCGAGCGATCCGATCGGGCGGACCATCTCGCCCTGGCTCATCGGGATGCCGGAGAACAGCTGGTCGAGATACTCGCCGGCGCCGATCCGCACGAGCAGCGTCTCGGTCTCGCCGAACCGTCCCTCCGCCTGCAGGCGCTCGGCATAGCCACCGAGTTCGGCCACCGCCTCCGCGTAGGTCGCGAGCCAGGCCAGCCCGTGGGCGGCATGCTGCTGCGCCTCAAGCTTGCCCGCATCGATCCGCCCATCCGTGCCGAGGATGCGGGTCCGCACCCGGCGCGTGGCCTCGGCCACGAGGGCCTTCGCGCTCTCGCCAGCAGCCTTGGTAAGGCTGACGACGTCCTGCGGCTCGGTCTGGATGGCGGGGGATGCGGACATGATTTTTGCTCGCGTGGCGTTTTATTGGATCGTGACTTCTAACCCGTCCGACGCCAAGGCCGAAGCAGATTTCATTTGTCGCGTCTTGAACTCAAGTTGAAGAGGACGACGTACGGTCCTTCGCAGTCGAGGCCGGTCCGGCCCCAGACCGCGCCTCGCGCCGGAGACTGATCAGCCGCAGGCTTGTTCGTCCGGAACGCGTCCGGCTCAGCGCTTCTGCTCGCAGCGGGTCTTCACGTAGGCGCCGCCCTCACCCGTGAAACCGGAATTGGCAGCCAGCACCGGTCCCTGGATCAGGCATTCCTGAAGCGTGTGGGCCGGGCCGGTGATCACGTCCAAAGCGGTGTCGCGCGAGCAATCCGGGGCCTGGACGGAGGCGGCACAGATCAGCGCGACGACGACAATCGAATTCATGATGCCTCCCAGGATGGCCCAGCTTCTCTGACGGCGGGCAGCGTTTTACTGAAGGATCGACCGCCAGAACTGGTTCCTTCGACATGAAGGCGCCCATCCCGACGATTCGACTCAGTACCGCTACGTCAATCGGCCGCGTACTGTCCTGGGGCTCATCGCCGCGCGCGAAGCCGGCACGCAGCGAAGCCGGGGGTCACACCAGCGCGGGGAGATCCGCGCCGGCCTCGATCACCTCCGGGCTCGGCACCCTGTCCTCGCCCAACAGGTGCAGGAAGGCGGTGAAGGCCGGGTTGCGCCCAATGCTGCAGGCGGCCACGGCCCGGTTCTCACGGACGTAATAGGCGATGAAATCCAGGGCCTCCGGATCGCCCTGCAGGATGAGCCGGTCGAAATCCGGCGCGTAGCCGCCGTAATCCAGGCGCTTGTCGCCCTGGTTGCTCCAGAAGAACGGCACGCCGGAGAACGCCTCCGTCGCCCCCAGGATCGCCTGGGCCGCGTGGGTCCCATGCTGCTGGGCCAGCCGCCAGTGCTCGATCCGGGCGGTGAGCCCGCTGCCGCGCTCCGGGAAGGCCGCGATGTCGCCCGCGATCCACACGCCGTCGGCGAGCTTCAGATCGGCACCGACCGGCAGGCCGCCGTGCTCGTCCGGCTCGGCCCCGGCGACGATCGCGGTCTCCGGCGCGGCGCCGGCGCCGATCAGCACGATGTCGGCTGGCAGCCGCGCGCCGTCCTCCGTCTCGACCGCCTCAACGGATCCGTTGCCGGCGATCCGCGCGACCTGTCCCGTTACGAAGGTCACGCCGTTGCCAGCATGGTAGCGCTTCAGCGCCGTCCCCACCGCCTCGCCGAAGCGCTTGGCGAAGGGCACGGCCTCGCGGGACAGTACCGTCACGGACAGGCCGCGCTTGGTCAGGAAGGCCGCCGCCTCCAGGCCGATGAAGCCGGCCCCGATCACCACCACACGCTTGCCGTGCTCCGCCGCGTCGCTCAGCCGCACCGCGTCGTCGAGGCTGCGCAACGTCATGACACCCGCGAGGTCCGTCCCATCGAAATCCGGCATCACCGCGCGGCTGCCCGTGGCGATCAGCAACGCGTCGCCGGTGAGCACCCGCCCGTCCGCAAGGGTGACGCTGCGGGCAGCCGGCTCGATCCGGGTCGCCTCGGCCTCGATCCGCTCGACATGGTGCGCAGCGGTGAAATCCGGCTCCAGCAGGGTCTTCTCGGCGGGCGTCGGCTTGGCCAGGAACTGCTTGGACAGCTTGGTCCGGTCGTAGGGCGGGTGGTCCTCGCGGCCGACCATGGTGATGGCTCCCGAGAAGCCCTCGCGCCGGAGCGTGGTGACGCAGGCGACCGCCGCCGCGCCGGTGCCGACGATCAGAACGTTCCCGATGGAAGTCTCGGCACGCTTGGCCGGGGCGGGCTCGGGGGTCAGCGTCGCCACCGCCTCGCCGCCCTCGATCCGGACGGGATAACGGGTGAGCGCCGTAAGGGCCGGCGGCTCCTCCAGGCTGCCGTCGGCGAGCGCGAAGGCCGCCTTGTGCCACGGGCAGTAGAGGCGGCTGCCGCAAATCTCGCCCTTGGCGAGCGGTGCCCCGAGATGCGGGCACTTGGCCTGGAAGGCGCGCACGCCGTTGGCGTCGCGCACGAACAGGACCGCATCCTCGCCCGCCTTGCCCTCGGCCTTGCCGCCGAGGGGAATTGCCTCGAGGGCGAGACGGATCTCGCGGGGCTTGTCCTGGTCCATCCTCGCCTCTCACGGTACCGACCCGGGCCGTCATGGCCCGCGCACCAAACCGCGAGGGGGTGAAGGGTTTCCGGGCCTTCGGTCGCAGGTCCGGCCGCTCAGGCCCGGCTCGCCACCGCGACCCCGAGTGCCGCCACCGCCATCCCGGCGCCCTGCACCAGGGTGAGCACCTCGCCGAACAGCAGGTAGCCCAGGACGGCTGCGACCGGCGGCACCAGGAAGAACAGGGCGGCGACGCCCGCCACCGCGCCGCGCCGGATCAGCGCCAGGAGCAGCAGGATCCCGGCCACCGAGTTGACCAGGATCGCCCAGGCGAGCCCGAGCCACAGCGGCGCCACCGGGTCGATCGTTGCATGGCCGAAGGCCAGTGCCAGCGGGATCGCGCAAGCCATCCCGCCCAGGAATTGCAGCGTCGCGTTGGCCAGGAGGTCTCCGCCGCCACCGGTCCGCTTCTGCCAGAGGGTACCCAGCGTCAGAGCCAGGACCGCGACCAGGCTGACCGCGAGGGCGATCGGCGGGATCCCGGATGGGTCGGCGATGCCGAGCTTGGGGGCGAGCACCAGACCGGCCCCGGCAAAACCCAGCAGGATCCCCAGCGCCCGCCGGCCGCTGACGCGCTCGCCGAGCAGCGGCCCCGCCAGAAGCGCCGTCAGCAGCGGCTGAAGGCTGCCGACCAGGGCGGCGATCCCGGCCGGGAGCCCCCGGCTCACCGCCCAGAACACCCCCGACAGGTAGATTCCCTGCATCAGGAAGCCCGCCACCATGGGATCGCGCCAGCCCGCCCAAGTCCCGGGCCAACGCACCCGGGAGGCCGCCGCGATCAAAGCCAGCAGCACGGCGACCCCGGTGAACCGGACCGCCGTGAAGCCCAGCGGATCGGCGTGCGGGATCACGGCCCGGGCGGAGATGAAGCCGGTCGCCCAGATCGGGACGAACAGCACCGGCAGGGCGCTGGCGGTGCGGGGGGAATTGCCTGAGAGGGTGGGCATGACGGCGCGGACGGAGCATGCCGGGGGGCAAATGGCAACGGCGATTCCGTACCAGGATCCGGTCGATTCGGCGTGGCCGTGGCGCGTCACCGGTCAGCGAACGGGACCGGACCGGCTCAGCGGCGTTGACGGGCCGGCCCGGGCGCCCTTCATCGGCGGGCCGGCACGAGGATCGTTGGACACCCGTGAACTCTCTCCGCAACGGATTCCAGGTCGCGGGCCTCGCGGCGCAGCGCTTCGTCGCCCATGACGGCTGGGCGATTGCCAGCCACATCGCGCTCTCGACCCTGACCTCCCTGTTCCCATTCCTGATCCTGCTGGCCGCGCTCGCCGGCCTGTTCGGCACGCAGTCGCTCGCCGACGAGGCCGGCGTCCTGATCTTCGACGCCTGGCCCCGGGAAATCGCCAAGCCGATCGTCGGCGAGGTCCACCGGGTGCTGACCGAGCAGCGCAGCGGCGTGCTGACGCTCGGCGCACTGTTCGCCCTTTACTTCTCCTCCTCGGGGGTCGAGAGCCTGAGGGTCGGCCTGAATCGGGCCTATGGGCTGCGAGAGAGCCGGCCGTGGTGGCTGACCCGGCTCGAATCGATCGGCTACGTGATCTGCGGCGCCTTCGCGATGCTGGCCTTCGCGCTGCTCGTGGTGTTGGGGCCGCTGATCTGGCGCAACGTCGTGCTGGTCGCGCCCGGGCTGGAGCCCTTGAGCCTCACGGTGGCGATCGGGCGGATCGCCGTCACGGCGCTGCTGCTGACCGTCGTGCTGGTGATCGCCCACAAGTTCGTGGCCGCCGGCCGGCGCTCGATCCTGTCGGTGCTGCCGGGGATCGGGGTGACGCTGGTCCTGTGGTTCTTCGCCGGCCTCGGCTTCGGCTATTATCTCGACCGCTTCTCGAACGCCTACGCGTCGACCTACGGGGGCTTGGCCACCGCGATGGTGTTCCTGGTGTTCCTCTACTGGCTGGCCGCCATGTTCCTGTTCGGGGGCGAGATCAACGGCACGGTGATCGCCGCCCGCCGCAGCCGGCTGCAGGCGAAGATGCTAGCCCGGCGGGCCGAGATGGAGGGGAAATGGACGGCCTCGAGCACCTGACGATCCGCGTGAACGGCGCGGACTTGCATGTCGCGCGCTGCGGCACGGGTACGCCGCTGCTGCTGCTCCACGGCTGGCCGGAATTCTGGCTGACCTGGGAGCCGGTGATGGAACGGCTCGCCGCCCGCCACACCCTGATTGCCCCGGACCTGCGCGGCTTCGGCGACAGCGACAAGCCCGCCGGTCCGTTCGGGGCGGACGACCAGGCCGCCGACATGGCGGCGCTGCTTGATGCGCTCGGCATCGAATACGCCGGCATCGTCGGCCACGATGTCGGCGGCGCGGTGATCCAGGCACTGGTGCGCGCCCATCCGGAGCTTTGCGCCGGCCTGTTTCTGTTCGACTTCGTCTATCCCGGGATCGGTCCCCGCCTCGGGGCGCCCGACCAGCTCAGCGAGATCTGGTACCAGTCCTTCAACCAGATGGACCTGGCGCTGACGCTGGTGGGCGCCAGCCGGGAGAGCTGCGCCGCCTATATCGGCCACTTCCTGCGTCACTGGTCGCACCGCAAGGACGCGTTCGATCCCGTGATGGACGCCTTCGCGGACACCTTCTGGAAGCCGGGAAATCTCGCGGGCGGTTTCGCGCATTACCGGGCAGCCCATGCCGGCCGGATCGCGATGCTGAAGGGCGAGGCCCCGCCCCTGCCGCCGATCGCCGTGCCGACCTGCGTGCGCTGGGCCGAGCACGACCCGATCTTCCCCTATGCCTGGACCGACCGCCTGGGCGAGACGTTTTCGAATCTCGATCTGGCGCTGCTCCCGGGCGTCGGCCACTTTCCCCACCGGGAGGATCCCGACCGGGCGGCGGCCGAAATCGCGGGGTTTTTCGGGCGGATCGGGTGGGCCTGAGATAGGTTTTAGCGGGATTGGTTGCGGTAGACGCAGTCGCGCCCGCGATCCTCGTACCCGCCCGGGCAGGCGGTGACGCAGGCGCCGGCCGCGAGCTTCTTCGGGGGCGGGCAGGCGCCGGCAACTTGCGCCTCGGCCGGCACGGCCGCGAGCAGCGGCAGGATCAGCAACGCGATCAAGACCTTGGCCATGATCGCGAGGTTCGCCGAGGTCCGGCCGATCCCTTGGAGATACCGCATCGTCGTCGTCCATCCCGCAGCCGGATCGGTCAGCGGGAGATATGCCGTCCCGCGGCCGCGTCACCCGGCGGCGGGGTGTTCCGGCGCACGACGCTCCACCAGCGCGGCCACGATCCGCGTCACCTCGGCCTCGGCGGCGGGAAAGCCCCGGCTGGTATCGATCACGAAATCCGCCCGGGCCCGCTTCTCGGCATCCGGCATCTGCTTGGCCAGGATCGCCGCGAAGGCGTCCGCGGTCATGCCGGGACGGGCCAGGACCCGGGCGCGTTGAACCTCGGGGGGGGCGCTGACCACCGCGACTGCGTCGCAGCGGCTTTCGCCCCCGGTCTCGTAGAGGAGCGGGATGTCGAGGACGACCAGGGGCGCGTCCGCGTGCCGGGCCAGGAACGCCGTGCTGGCCGCCCGGACCAGCGGATGGACAATGGCTTCGAGCGCCGCCATCCGGCCGGAATCGCCGAGCACCGCCGCGCGCAGGCGGGCGCGGTCGACGCCGCTCTGCGGGTCGAGCACGCCGGGAAAGGCCGTTCCGATCGCCGCGGCGGCCTCGCCCCCTGGACCGTAGAGGGCGTGGACGGTCGCGTCGGCATCGTGGACCGGGACGCCGAGCGCTGAAAACATCTTGGCGGTGGCCGACTTGCCCATGCCGATCGAGCCGGTCAGGCCGAGAATGACGGGGCGGCTGACGGGAGGCCCCTTGGTCATCCGGCGAGATCCGCCACGATCCGGTCCCGCAGGCCCGGGGTGACGGCGGGGCGCAGGCCGAACCAAGCCTCAAAACCCGGCACCGCCTGGTGTAGCAGCATTCCGAGACCGTCCACCGCCGCGAGTCCCCGGCGGCGCGCCGCCGCGAGCAGGTCCGTCTCCAGGGGGGCGTAGACGATGTCGGCCACCGCGGCGGAGGCCGGCAGCGGAGTGAGATCGATAGCGAGCGGCGGCTGGCCCTTCATGCCGAGCGCGGTGGTGTTGACCAACAGCCCCGCCCCTGCGAGCGCCTCAGGCAGGTCGTCCCAGGCAAGCGCCGCAGCGATCCCCGGTGCCAGGGCCGCCAGGGTCTCGGCCCGGGCGCGGGTGCGGTTGGCGATCAGGATACGGCTCAGGCCGTTCTCGGCAAGGCCCACCACGATCGCCCGCGCCGCCCCGCCGGCGCCCAGCACCAATGCGGTGCCGCCGGCCCGCTCGGGCCAACCGGCGCCGAGGCTGTGGTCGAGATGGGCACAGAAGCCCGGCGCATCGGTGTTGTCGCCGCGGATCCGGCCGTCGGACTCGACCACCAGGGTGTTCACCGCCCCGATCTTTCTCGCCCGCGGCGTTAGGGTGTCGGCCAGCGCGAAGGCCGCCTCCTTGTGGGGGATCGTGACGTTGCCGCCCCGGAAGCCGGATTCCGGCAGCGCCCGGAGGAAGTCGGGAAACGCCGCCGGGGCGACGTCCAGGCGCTCGTAGGAGCCCGGGATGCCGTGCTGGCTAAGCCAATAGCCGTGAATGAGCGGCGAGCGTGAATGCGCGATCGGGTGGCCGACCACGAAGGCCCGGGGGATCGGGGCCGCGCTCACGCAGCGCACGCCGCGGCGAGCCGGCAGGCCGGGCCGCCGGCCGCCTCGATCTGCAAGGTGGCGTGGCCGATGCCGAAGCGGGTGCGCAGGCCTTCGGCGGTCTCCGCCAGGAAGCCGTTGCCCGGGTGGTCCTCGGCGATCACCAGATGGACCGTGAGGGCGACGCTGGTGGTGCTCATCGGCCAGATGTGCAGGTCGTGGAGATCGATCACCCCGGGCCGGTCGCGCAGGAAGCCGGTCACCGCCTCCGGGGAGATCTCCGGCGGCACCGCGTCGAGGGACATCGCCACGCTGTCGCGCAAGAGCCCCCAGGTCGCCCAGACCACCAGCCCCGCGATGGCAAGGCTGACCGCAGGGTCCAGCCAGGCGAGACCGGTGAGCTGGATCACCAGGCCGGCGACCACGACCCCGGCCGAGACCGCGGCATCGGCCATCATGTGCAGGAAGGCGCCGCGGATGTTGATGTCGCCCTTGGCCCCGCTGGCAAACAGCCAGGCGGTGACGCCGTTGACCAGGATGCCGATGGCGGCGACCACCATCACGATGGTGCCGACCACCGGCTCCGGGTGGACCAGCCGGACCAGGGCCTCCCAGATCACTGCGCCCATGGCGATCAGCAGGAAGACGGCGTTGAACAGCGCCGCCAGGATCGAGGAGCCGCGATAGCCGTAGGTGAAGCGGGCGCTGGCTTGGCGGCGCACCAGGATGGCGGCGATCCAGGCGGCGGCGAGGCCCAGCACGTCGGAGAGGTTGTGGCCGGCATCGGCCACCAGCGACATCGAGTTGCTGAGATAGCCGTAGGCGGCCTCGACCACCACGAAACCGGTGTTGAGCACGATGCCGATCCCGAAGGCCGGCCCGAAATTCTTCGGCGCGTGGATGTGGCCGCCATGGCCTCCATGCGCGTGACCGCCATGGGCATGCCCCCCGGATCGGCCAGCCGTCGAAGAATTGCCGGGGCCAGTCTGCGAAGCGCCTTCGCAGGCAGCGCCTCCATGCGAATGATCGTGCCCGGCCACGCGATGCTCCCTAGAAATCCAGATAGCCGGCTGCACGCAGGCGGGCGAGCATCGGCAGCAGCGGCAGGCCGAGCACGGTCGAATGGTCGCCGGCGACCGATTCGAACAGGTGGATGCCCGGCCCTTCCAGCTGGTAGCCGCCGACGCTGGCGCACACCTTGTCCGCGCCGGCACAGTCCACATAGGCGGCGATCGCCCGGGTATCGAGGGGGCGGATCGTCAGCCGGGCGGTTTCCACGAAGCCGTCGTTCAGGGTCCCGGCGAGCGCCACCGCGGCATGCAGGGCGTGGGTGCGGCCGGCGAGGCGGGCGAGCTGGGCCCGCGCCTCGTCCGGATCCCGGGGCTTGTGGAAGATCGTGCCGTCGAGCTCCAGCACCTGGTCGGCGCCGATCACGACCCGTCCCGGATGGCGGGATGCCACCGCGTCGGCCTTGGCGCGGGCGAGGCGCAGGGCGAGCGCGGGCGGCGACAGCCCCCTGCTCGAGGCCTCCAGGGCGCGCTCGTCGATGTCGGGGGAGGCGGTCTCCACCGGAAGCGCCGCGCTCTCCAGCAGGAGGCGCCGGGTCGGGCTGGTGGAGGCGAGGAGGAGCGGATCCGGACGGAGCCAGGGCGAGCGGGGCATCGCGCCAGTGTCACGGATCGGGCGCGGGAGGCAAGACGCCGGACAGGGACTTGGCTGCGACGAGCCCCGCCGCCGGGATGAACCGGTCGGCGGGGCTGTCGCGGAGCCGATACGCAACCTGGCTCCCAAGGCCAACCATGGCAGGCACGGGTTAGGAGAAGGTCAACGCGGTCTCTGGTTTCCAAAGGGTCGAGCCCTTTGGCGGGGTTCGGGGGCGGAGCCCCTGAGATCGCCCCGATCAGGTGTTCATCGAGTCGAAGAAGTCGCCGTTGCTCTTGGTCTGGCGCAGCTTGTCCATCAGGAACTCGATCGCGTCGGTGACGCCCATCGGGTTGAGGATGCGGCGCAGCACGTAGGTCTTCTTGAGGGCGTCCGGCGGGACCAGCAGCTCCTCCTTGCGGGTGCCGGAGCGGGTGATGTCGATCGCCGGGAAGATGCGCTTGTCCGAGACCTTGCGGTCCAGGATGATCTCCGAGTTGCCGGTGCCCTTGAACTCCTCGAAGATCACCTCGTCCATGCGCGAGCCGGTGTCGATGAGCGCGGTGGCGATGATCGAGAGCGAGCCGCCCTCCTCGATGTTGCGGGCGGCGCCGAAGAAGCGCTTGGGCCGCTGCAGGGCGTTGGCGTCGACACCACCGGTCAGCACCTTGCCGGAGGACGGCACCACGGTGTTGTAGGCACGGCCGAGGCGCGTGATCGAGTCGAGCAGGATGACGACGTCGCGGCCGTGCTCCACCAGGCGCTTGGCCTTCTCGATCACCATCTCGGCGACCTGCACGTGGCGGGTGGCCGGCTCGTCGAAGGTCGAGGCGATGACCTCCCCCTTCACCGAGCGGATCATGTCGGTGACCTCCTCGGGACGCTCGTCGATGAGCAGCACGATGAGGTAGCATTCCGGGTGGTTGATGGTGATCGACTGCGCGATGTTCTGCATCAGCACGGTCTTGCCGGTGCGCGGCGGCGCCACGATCAGGGCGCGCTGGCCCTTGCCGATCGGGGCGACGATGTCGATGATCCGCGGGCTGAAATCCTTCTTGGGCGGATTGTCCAGTTCGAGCTTGAAGCGCTGGGTCGGGAACAGCGGCGTCAGGTTGTCGAAATGGACCTTGTGCTTGATCTTCTCGGGGTTCTCGAAATTGATCGTGTTGACCTTGAGCAGCGCGAAGTAGCGCTCGCCGTCCTTGGGACCGCGGATCGGGCCCTCGACGGTGTCGCCGGTGCGCAGGCCGAAGCGCCGGATCTGGGTCGGCGAGATGTAGATGTCGTCCGGGCCGGGCAGGTAGTTCGAGTCGTTCGAGCGCAGGAAGCCGAAGCCGTCCTGCAGCACCTCGACGGTGCCGGCGCCGATGATCTCGACCTCCTTGGCAGCGAGCTGCTTCAGGATCGCGAACATCAGCTCCTGCTTGCGCATGGTCGAGGCGTTCTCGACCTCGACCTCCTCCGCGAAAGCGATCAGGTCGGTCGGCGTCTTGGCCTTGAGGTCGAACAGCTTGACCTCGCGCACGCCCTCGAGGACGGCGATGGTACCGGTCGCCGGGGCGTCGGCCGGATCCGCGGTCTCGGGATCGGCCAGGGGATCGGCGAAGGCGTCGGGATGTGGCGTCATGGGGTGTCTTGCAACCGACGGAGAAGGTGGGAGGGCCGGTTCTGCGCCAAGCAACCCGGGGGACGGGCGCCGGAGAGCGGGCCGCGCTGGAACAGCGAGGGGCCCGAAAGATCGTCTTGGCTGGACCGTTTTCGGCAGGACCCTCGTGGCTCACGGGCGCGCTGCGGCGCTGACCTTGTGAAGAGGGCACGCGAGAAATAACGCGTTTCTCCACCGCACTCAAGGGGCTCATGGATTGGGGGGGCCCGGGAGCCCGCGGGATCGGTGACGACGGGCCCGCATCGTCGCCGGATGAGGGCAGGGACGCATGTCCCGGATACACGCCTCGGTGGGCTACAAGTCCTCACGCATGCGAGAATAAAGCGCGGGATCCCGCGTCTCGCCCCGGTGCTGAAACGTAGACTACCGCTGCCGGGAGACCCTGATCCGATGGGCTAACCCAGCCGCCACGATCAATTGAATCCCCCCGCACATGCCGGATCTCGCGGTTTCGCTTTCGCGAGGCTAAAGCCCTCGGCGCGGAACCGGGGTCCCGCGGGACCGTTCCCCGTCCCGGCGCCGCAGCGCAGCAAACCGTCCACCCGAGAGCCCGGCCCCACCGACATGCGCGACGACGCCACCGGACGCACCATCACCGCACACGAGCCGCGCCGGATCCCGTGGCTCGACCTCGTGTTCGGCTTCGGCCCGATGATGCCGATCGCCGTCGGCGCCGCCGCGGCCTGGTGGCTGAACGGCCAGCCCCTCGATTATCTCATCGCCCTGTTCACCCTGCTCTACGCCGCCTCGATCCTGCTGTTCCTGGCCGGCGTCCACCGGGGCGTCAGCTTCCGCACCGAGGGCGGCCCGCGGCTCGCCCAGATCGTCACGATGCTGATCCTGTACGCGCTCGGCCTCTTCAGCCTGTTCTCGGCGGTGATGGGCAAGGCGGTGCCGGCACTTGCCATGCTGATCCTCGGCTACGCGGCCATCGGCATCCTCGATCCGATCGCGGCCCGCGCCGGCGAGGTGCCGCTGGCCCATGCCCGCCTGCGCCCCCTGCAGATGCCCATCGCCGTGGTGAGCCTCGCGGTCCTGCTCTGGCTCAAGCTGACAGCCCCGTACTGATAGATTTCGCCAAACCCGACCTCCCGCCCGCCCCCTCATCCTGAGGCGACGCAGCGAAGTGGAGGATTCGAAGGAGGGCTCCAGGGGTCACAGCGGCCGCTGGAGGGCTCCTTCGAGGCGGCTTCGCCGCACCTCAGGATGAAATTGGTCTTGATGAGATTGGTCTTGGGATTTCCGTGAGGTTGCCAGCATATCACCGTCATTGCGAGTGCAGCAAAGCAACCCAGCGTAGCGCGAGGCCCCCGAACGTGGCGTTTCCCTGGGTCGCTTCGCTGCGCTCGCGATGACGGCGCAGGATGGACACCCAAGTAAGCCCACCGGAAACCGAATTCCCCTTTCGGTCGTCATGCTCTAGAGCCCGGCCCCAGGATCCCCGCCGTGCCGGGGACGACTCACACCGGATCCGGGCTCCGGGTCCGCGAGAAGCGAACGCGCTCACATGTCCAAGCCGGAAACCGCGAAGGCCGAAAGCCGGGCCGAAACCCTGAAACCCCGCCTGCCCCGCGGCTTCGTCGACCGCCGCGCCGACGAGATCGCCGCGCAGGGTCGGATGCTGGAGACGATCCGCAAGAGCTTCGAGCTCTACGGCTTCGAGGCCCTGGAGACCCCGTTCGTCGAGTATACCGAGGCGCTCGGCAAGTTCCTGCCCGACCTCGACCGTCCGAACGCCGGCGTGTTCTCGTTCCAGGACGACGACGAGGCCTGGCTCTCCTTGCGCTACGACCTGACCGCGCCGCTGGCCCGGTTCGTGGCGGAGAATTACGATTCCCTGCCCAAGCCCTATCGCAGCTACCGGGCCGGCTACGTGTTCCGCAACGAGAAGCCGGGGCCGGGCCGGTTCCGGCAGTTCATGCAGTTCGACGCCGACATCGTCGGCGCCGGCAGCGTCGCGGCCGATGCCGAGACCTGCATGCTGATGGCCGATACGCTGGACCGGCTCGGGCTCGGCGGCCAATACGTGGTCAAGGTCAACAACCGCAAGGTGCTCGACGGGGTCATGGAGGCGATCGGTCTCGCCGGCCCCGACAAGGCCGGCCAGCGGCTGACCGTCCTGCGGGCGATCGACAAGCTCGACCGCCTCGGCGTCGACGGCGTGCGCGACCTGCTCGGCCCCGGCCGCAAGGACGAGAGCGGCGACTTCACCAAGGGCGCCGGCCTCGACGCCACCGCGGTCTCCCGGATCCTGGCCTACGTGTCGTTCCAGGCCGATGCCGGGGACGGCGCCGACCGGATGGCGTTCTGGGAACAGTTCTTCGCCGGCTGGCACGAGGCGGTGGGCTCCTCCGAGACCGGCCGCGAGGGCATCGCCGAATTGCACGCGATCATGCGGCTCTGCGCGGCGGCCGGCTACGGCCACGACGTGATCCGGGCCGATCCCAGCGTGGTGCGCGGGCTCGAATACTATACCGGCCCGGTCTACGAGGCCGAGCTGACGTTTCCGGTCACCAATGAGGACGGCCAGACCGTGCGCTTCGGCTCCGTGGCCGGCGGCGGGCGCTACGACGGCCTGGTCGGGCGGTTCCGGGCCGAGCTGGTGCCGGCCACGGGCTTCTCGATCGGCGTCTCGCGGCTGTTCTCGGCGCTCCAACTGGTGAAGAGCCCGCTTCTGGCCGGCACCGAGACCCCCGGCCCGGTGGTGGTGCTGGTCCTCGACCGCGAGAACATGGCCGATTACCAGCGGCTGGTCGCCCTGCTGCGGGCGGACGGGATCCGGGCCGAGCTCTATCTCGGCGCCGCCGGCATGAAGGCGCAGATGAAATACGCCGACCGCCGCCGCGCCCCGGTGGCGATCATCCAGGGCTCGAACGAGCGCCTGGCCGGCGAGATCCAGATCAAGGACCTGATCGAGGGCGCCCGCGCCGCTGAGTCCATCGGCAGCAACGCCGAGTGGAAGGCCGCCCGCCCGGCGCAAGTGTCCTGCCCGGAGGCCGACATGGTCGCCCAGGTCCGCGCCGTCCTGGCCCGCCACTTCCCGGCCACCGCGGGCTGAGTCCCGGTTTCAAAAGGTCTTCGACCTTTTGCGGGTCCAGGGCAGAGCCCTGGTCCATCGGGGCTCTGCCCCGATACCCCGCCAAAGGGCTGAGCCCTTTGGGATCTCATGATGTTCGCGTGTCGCCAAGCGCCGCCGCGATTGCTAGAGAGCGTCCGCGAGGGACATGCGATGACACGACCGGAGGCCGGTGAGACGGGGGCGGGCGACGCGGCGCGGACGCGGCTGCTCGCGCATCTGAGCGCGGCCGGCTACCGGCCGGTGACGCCCCCGGTGCTGCAGCCGGTGGAGCCGTTCCTGGAATTGTCCGGCGAGGATATCCGCCGGCGGATCTTCGTCACCCAGGACGCGTCCGGGGCCGAGCTGTGCCTGCGGCCGGAATTCACCATTCCCGTCTGCCGCCTGCACCGGGCCCAGGCCGACGGGCAGGCGGCCGATTACAGCTATTGCGGCCCGGTCTTCCGCCTCGCCGCCGACGAGCCCGACGAGTTCTTCCAGGCCGGCATCGAATCGATCGGCCGGACCGACACGCCCGCCGCCGATGCCGAGGTGCTGGGACTGGCGCTGGAGGGCCTCGCCCTGTTCGGCCGGACCGACCCGGCGGTGCGGCTCGGCGATATGGGCCTGACCGTGGCGCTGCTGGACGGGCTGGCGGTGCCGCCCGCGGCCAAGCGCCGGACCCTGCGGGCGCTCGCGGCCGGGCGCTCCCTCGACGCGGTCACCAATGGCGGCGCGGATGCCCGGCCCGAGGATCCGCATGCGGGCCTGCTGGCGGCGATCCAGGGCCAGGACCCGCAGGGCGTGCGCGCCTTCGTGGAGGATGTGCTGGCCATCGCCGGCATCTCGGCGGTGGGCGGCCGCAGCGCCGGCGAGATCGCCGAGCGCTTCCTCGGCAAGGCGGCCGCGCAGGCCAATGGCGGGGCCGGGCTCAACGCCGAGAACCGCGCCGTGCTCGACCGCTACCGGGCGATCGCCGGCCATCCCGACGCCGCGGCCCGCGACCTGCGCGGGCTGGTGGCCGAGGCCGGCCTGCGCCACGACGCCTTGTCGGCCGCCCTCGACCTGTTCGAGGAGCGCACCGGCTTCATCGCGGCGCGCGGCCTGCCGATCGACCGCTTCCGCTTCCAGGGCGGCTTCGCCCGCAACCTCGACTACTACACCGGCTTCATCTTCGAGGTGAACGAGGGCGACGGGCCGATGCTGGTCGGCGGCGGCCGCTACGACGGCCTGCTCGGGCATCTCGGCAGCCCGACGCCCCTGCCCGCGGTGGGCTGCACCTTCTGGGTCGAGCGCGTGGCGGGAGCCGGTCGATGACCTCCTCGGATTCGGGCGCCATGCCGCTGATCCTCGCCGTCCCGTCCAAGGGCCGCCTCCAGGAAAATGCCAGCGCGTTCTTCGGCCGGGCCGGCCTGCGGCTCGCCCAGGGCGCGGGCGCCCGCGACTATCGCGGCAAGCTCGTCGGCGTGCCGGGGGTCGAGGTGCGCTACCTCTCGGCCTCGGAGATCGCCGCGCAGCTCGCCTCCGGGGCCGCCCATCTCGGCATCACGGGCGAGGACCTGATCCGCGAGACCCTGCCGGACGTGCGCGGCCAGGTGGAGCTCCTGACCCCGCTCGGCTTCGGCAACGCCACCGTGGTGGTGGCGGTGCCCCAGGCCTGGATCGACGTGCGGGCGATGGCCGACCTCGACGAGGTCGCGGCGCTGATGCGCACCCGCCATGGCCGCCGCCTGCGGGTGGCGACCAAGTACGTGAACCTGACCCGCCGGTTCTTCGCCGAGACGGGCGTCGCCGATTACCGGATCGTCGAGAGCCTGGGCGCCACCGAGGGCGCGCCGGCGGCGGGCTCGGCCGAGATCGTGGTCGACATCACCACCACGGGGGCGACGCTCAGCGCCAACGCCCTCAAGGTGCTGGACGACGGCATCATCCTGCGCTCCGAGGCCAACCTGGTCGCCTCGCTGAAGGCCCCCTGGGGCGAGGGCCAGCGGGCGGCCCTGCGCACCGTGCTCGGCCGGATCGCCGCCGAGGAGCGCGCCCGCACCACCCGGGAGGTCCGCGCCGCCCTGCCGGAAAGCGGCGCCATCGACCTCGCCACGCTCGCGGGCCTGCACGAGGCCGAATTGCCCTACGGCGCCCCGCGGGGGACCGACGGCGAGATCGTGATGCGCTGCCCCGAGGCGGCCGTGTTCGAGCTCGCCGGCGCCCTGGTGGAGGCCGGCGCCCGGGCCGTGACGGTCCGGCGGGTCGACTACGCCTTCGCGGCCGAGAACCCGCTGGCGGAGCGGCTGCTGGCCCGGCTCTAAGCGCCCGGCCATGGAGCTGAAATGGCTCGAGGACTTCCTGAGCCTCGCGCGCACCGGCAGCTTCTCCCGCTCGGCGGTGGAGCGCCACGTCACCCAGCCGGCCTTCGGGCGGCGGATCCGGGCGCTCGAGGGCTGGCTCGGCGTGCCGCTGATCGACCGCAGCACCTACCCGACCGCCCTGACGCCCGAGGGCCAGCTGTTCCGTGAGACCGCGCAGGAGACCGTCCGGCTCCTGTACGAGGGTCGCGACGCGCTGCGGGCCCGGACCCGGCCGCCCGCCCGGGCCGTGTCGGTGGCCGCGCTCCACACCCTGGCGCTGACCGTCTTCCCGAACTGGTACCGGGCCATCGAGGCCCGGACCGGGCCGCTCGGCAGCCGGCTGCTGCCGGGGGACTTCCACGCCTGCGTCCAGGCGCTCGCCGAGGGCAGCCACGACCTGCTGCTGACCTACCACCATCCCGGCGTGCCGATCCCCCTCGATCCGGCGGCGTTCCCGCACCGCGTCATCGGCCGGGACAGCCTCGTGCCGGTGCACCGGCCGGGCCCGGAAACCTCCGACCTGCCCGGCCTCGGCTACCCGGCGGATTCCTTCCTGGGCCGGGTGGTGGCGCAGACCGCCGAGCCGATGAAGGCGGCCCATGTCAACGAGAACGCCATGGCCGAGGCCCTGAAATTCATGGCGCTGGCGGGCCACGGCCTGGCCTGGCTGCCCGAGAGCCTGATCACCCGCGAACTCGCCGAGGGCAGCCTCGTGGCCTCCGGGCCCGGGGCCGCCCTGGAGATCCGCCTCTACCGCAATGCCGGCCGCCGCCACCCCGCCCTCGACGCGGTCTGGCAGGCCGCCGGCGCCCTGGCGTCCGAGGGCCGCTGAAACCGGGTTCCCAAAGGGCCAGCCCTTTGGCGGGGTGTCGGGGCGGCGCCCCGACGATGCCGGACCGGCATGACCCGTGCCGACACGGCATTGGACCCACCTGCCTCCGCTCCGCATGACGGTCTCCGCAACGTTCGGAGGCGATGATGCTCGGTGTTCTCGGGGGGATGGGTCCGCTGGCGACGGCGGACTTTTTGGCCAAGCTGGTGCGGGCGACGCCGGCCCGGCGCGACCAGGACCATATCCCGACCCTGGTCTGCTCGGCCTCCGACATCCCCGACCGGGCCGCCGCCATCCTGGGCCGGGGCCCGGACCCGCTGCCGGCGATGCGCGCGGCCCTGGCCCGCCTGGAGGCGGCGGGCGCCACCCGGATCGCGATCCCCTGCAACACCGCCCATCACTGGCACGCGGCGCTCCAGGCCGGCACGGCGCTGCCGATCCTGCACATCGTCGATGCGGTCGCCGACGACCTCGCCCGAAGCGGTCTGACCGGTGGCCCGGTCGGCCTCCTGGCAACCCACGGGACCCTGCGGACCGGCCTCTACCCGGAGCGGCTGGCCCGGCACGGCTTCACCTGCCTGAGCCCCGATCCGGACGGACAGGAGGCGGTGGTCGCGGCGATCGACCAGGTGAAGGCCGGCCGGATCGCGGAGGCCGCCGTGATCCTCGAAGCCCAGGCCCGGGCCCTGGCATCTGCCGGCTGCCGCCGGGTGGTGATGGCCTGCACGGAGATCCCGGTGGCGCTGTCCGGCCTCGACGACGGTCTCGCGGGCGTGATGGTGGATGCGACCGCGTCCCTGGCGCGGGCCTGCGTCGCCGCCTGCCGGGCCGACGCGGCGGTGCTGCCGCTCGTGGCGTGATGGGCGGTTGATATCGCGCATTGCGATACGTGCGGCATGTCTCTACGATCGCGGTGGCGCCTCGCGCGATGCTGCCTCATGCACATCATCACCCAGGCCCGGATCTGGGCGGCAAAGAAGCGGTGGCCGCAAGCCGCGAACGCGCTCGACGCCTGGTACCGGTTGATGAAGGTGTCCGAGCCGAGCGATTTCGCCGGCATGAAAGCGCTGTTTCCGGCAACCGACAAGGTCGGCCACTTTCACGTGTTCGACATCGGCGGCAACAAGATACGGCTCATCGCCGTGGTGCAATACAAGTTCAAGAAAGTTTATATCCAAGCCATCATGGATCACGGCGAATACGACACCAGCAGATGGAAGGCGTAGGACGATGCGTCCCCTCATCAAGGAAGCCGTCGAGCATTGGCCTCATGTCGCGCCGTTGCTCACCATGCCGACCGACCAGAAGGATTACGACCGGCTGGTTCAGGCGATGGATCAGATCCTGGCCCTCGTGGGCGAGGATGAAGATCATCCGCTGGCGCTCCTGGCGTCCCGGATCGGCGACTTGATCGAAGCCTATGACGAGGCCCATCGGCCCATGCCGCAGGTCACGGGTGCGGCGGCGCTCCGCGCCATCATGAACGAGCGTGGCCTCGGCCAGGGTGACCTGCCGGAGGTGGGCACCCAATCCATCCTCTCAGAGATCCTGAGCGGGAAACGGCAGATCAATGTCCGTCAGGCCAAGGCCCTGAGCGAGCGCTTCGCCTTCCCGGCCGCGGTGTTTCTCGGGTTGTGATGCGCTTCTGGCGGCGCCGTCATCACGCGCCTGACGAAGCGATCCAGGGATACGCCATAAACCGGGCGCGCACGCGGCCCTGGCTCGCTTGGCTGCGCTCGCAATAACGGAGCGAGCGAAGTCGACCGATCACCCGGCAGACTGATCTCCCGTCACTGCGGCCCCTGCTTCGCGAATTCCGCCAGCACCCCGCGCAGCACCTTGAGCCGGGTCTCGTAGAGGCCGCGCAGGCAGGCGATGTCGGCGCCGCAGGCGTGGCGCTCCTTGAGCCAGGTCTCCTGGTCGTCGCGCAGCTTGGTCTGGCCGCCCATCGGCAGGACGTCCTTCAGGATGGCGAAGCGGGTCGCCATCTCGACATCCATGTCGTTGAGGGGGAGATGGGCGCAGATCGCCGTCTCGTCGGGGGTCCCAGCCTTGTCGCAGGCGAAGCTCGCGGCCCGGGCGGGGTCGGCGGCCGACAGCGTCAGGAGAACCAGCGGCGGGACGAGGGCGAACAGCTTGGTCATGGCCCCCCAACGGCCCGGCCGGCGAAAGGCTCCGGGGATGCCGTCGGCCCAGGGAATTGGTATCGGAACCGGATCACAGGATCCCCGGATCAGAGGCCCGGCTTGACGATCGCCAGGATGACGATGCCGATCATCAGGAGCGTCGGCACCTCGTTGAGCACCCGGTAGAACTTGTGCCCGCGGGTGTTCCGGTCGGCGGCGAAATCCTTGACCATCCGGGCGAGCCAGCCGTGGATGCCCGACATGGCCAGAACCAGCACGACCTTCACCTGGAGCCAGGGGCTCGCGTAGAAGCCGCTCATCCAGGCGAGCGTCAGCCCGAACGCCCAGGTGGCGATCAGGGCGGGGTTCATGATCGCCTTGAGCAGGCGGCGCTCCATCACCTTGAAGGTCGCCGATTGCGCCTCCGAGCCCGGGGGCAGGCTGGCGTGGTAGACGAACAATCTGGGCAGGTAGAGCATGCCCGCCATCCAGGCGATCAGGCTGATGACGTGCCCGGCCTTGAGCCAATCGTAGAGCACGGCCTACCTGCGCAGCCGCGCGAGCATGCGCTCGACATGGGCGACCGGCGTCTGCGGGGTGATGCCGTGGCCGAGGTTGAAGATATGCGGCAGGCCCGCGGTCGCCTCCAGCACCGCGTCGACCCCGGCGTCGAGGGCGTCGCCGCCTTCGATCAGCGTGTCGGGATGCAGGTTGCCCTGGGTCACCATCGTGTCCGGGATCTGCCGGCGCAGGGCCTTCAGGTCCACCGCCCAGTCGACGCCGACGGCATCGGCCCCGGTCTCCGGCACCACCCGGCCATGGCCGTCGAGGCCCGAGCCGCGGGCGAACACGATGATTTTTGCGCCCGGCACCTTTTCGCGGACGCCCGCGATCATCCGGGCGATCGGGCGGAGCGACCAGCGGGTCAGGGCGTCCATCGCCGCATCGTCCGGCAGGGCGCTCTCGGTCACATCGCCCACGGGCTCGACGATATCCCCGGAGGCCGGCACGGCGCGCGGCAGGGTGCCGGCATGGGATTCGAAGATCTGCACCGCGTCGGCGCCGGCCTCGAGCTGGCGGACGAGATACGCGGTCTGCACCGTGACGAGGCGATCGATCAGGCTGTCGACCAGGGCCGTGTCGCCCTCGGCGAGCGCCCGGGCGGGGGCGAGGTCCGGGGTGCCGCGGCCGCCGATCATGTAGCTCGCCACCGTCCAGGGCGCGCCGCAGAAGCCCAGCAGGGTGGTCGCGTTTGGCAATTCGGACCGCAGCCGCTTCACCGTCTCGAAGACCGGGGCCAGGTGCGCGAAGATGGCCGGATCGCCGGCCTCGCGCAGCCGCCCGAAGGCGTCGCGGCCGTCGAGCGGATCGAGGCGGGGGCCCTCGCCCTCGACGAACCGCACGTCCTGGCCCAGCGCATGGGGGACCACCAGGATGTCCGAGAACAGGATCGCCGCGTCGAAGCCGAAGCGGCGGATCGGCTGGAGGGTCACCTCGACGGCGAAGTCCGGGCTGTAGCAGAGGTCGAGGAAGGAGCCGGCCTCGGCCCGGCTCGCCCGGTATTCCGGCAGGTAGCGGCCGGCCTGGCGCATCATCCAGGCGGGGGGCGGTCCGATCGCCTCGCCCTCGAGGACGCGCAGCACCGTCCGCTCGGACTTGCCTTCGGACATGCGCTCCGTCCCCGTCATCGTCGCTCCCATCCCGTCTTCGTCATCCCGCATGCCCGTCGGCGCGCCTCCTGTCGAGTCGAGGCGCGCCGTATCCCCACACAGGCCCCTCTCGAAAAGAAAAGAGAGATTCTAGGACTCTGTTTTTTCTATTGGGGGGGCTCAACACGGTGGTGCAAGCGGGTCCACAGGCCGTCCCCGCCGCCGCGCCGTTAACGAGGCTTTAAAGGATTCGCTCCATGTTGCGAGAACGGCCAAGTCCAACAGCGGCTTGCGAACGCCGAGTCCGGTACGCGCCCCTGTTGCGTCCCGGATTCTCCCAGGCGCCCGGATTCCGCGTGCCCATCTGGCGGACCTGTGAACGGCGGAGTCGATAAAGCGCAGCCCCTGCGCCCTGGACCTGCCCGAAGCCGCATCCTATCCACACTCATCGACTCCCCTGGCGGCCGGTTGTGGATAACGCGCCCGGCGAGACGAAGGCGACCGGATGGGCCGCAGCTACTTCCACCTCCACCTTGTCTCAGACTCCACCGGCGAGACGCTGATCAATGTCGGCCGGGCGGCGGCCGCGCAGTACGAGGGCGTCTCGGCGATCGAGCACGTCTATCCGCTGGTGCGCTCGGCGGCGCAGCTCGACCGGGTGATCTCGGAGATCCGGGCGGCCCCGGGCCTCGTGCTGTACACCCTGGTGGGCGGCGACCTCGGCGAGCGGCTCGAAGAGGTCGCCCGGGAGACCGGCTCGCCCTGCCTGTCGGTGCTGCGGCCGGTCCACGACCTGCTGCGCGCCTATCTCGGCGCCGAGACCACGGCCCGGCCGGGCGCCCAGCACATGCTGAACGCGGAGTATTTCAAGCGCATCGACGCGATGAACTTCACGCTGGCGCATGATGACGGCAACCTGCCCGAGGACCTGGAGGATGCCGACGTGATCCTGCTCGGGGTCAGCCGGACCTCGAAGACGCCGACCTCGATCTACCTGGCCAATCGCGGGCTCAAGACCACGAACCTGCCCCTGGTGCCGGGCATGCCGCTGCCGCCGGCGATCGAGCGGGCCCGGAAACCCCTGGTGGTCGGCCTGTTCGCCTCGCCCGAGCGGATCGTGCAGATCCGGCAGAACCGGCTGTCGAGCCTCAACGCCGACGAATCCTCGATGTATGTCGACCGCTCGGCGGTGGCCGACGAGATCACCATGTCGCGCCGGCTGTTCACCAAGAACCGCTGGCCCACCATCGACGTGACCCGCCGCTCGATCGAGGAGACCGCCGCGGCGATCGTCGACCTCTACCGCGACCACCGCCTGAAGTTCATCGCGGACTGAGGAAGGTTCGGGATCCCAAAGGGCAAGCCCTTTGGCGGGGTTCAGGGGCGGAGCCCCTGAGCCTTGCAGGGCTCTGCCCTGCACCCGCAAAAGGTCGGAGACCTTTTGAAACCATCTTTTTTCAGAGCGCGCGGATCAGGGCCATGCCGGCGAGGAGGCCGAGCAGGCCGCCCGCCACGGAGACGCCCACGTAGAGGGCGGCCAGGGCCGGCTCGCCGCGCTCGTACAGGCTGATCGCGTCGAGCGAGAAGGTCGAGAAGGTGGTGAAGCCGCCCAGGATCCCGGTGGTCAGGAACAGCCGCGCCGGGTGGCCGGCCGCGCCGCGCAGGGCGAAGCCCTCGGCCAGCACGCCCATCAGGAACGAGCCGAGCACGTTGATCACCAGGGTCGCGAGGGGAAACCCGAAGCCCGGCAGCAACCGGGCCACCGCGACGTTGATGCCGTGACGGACCCCGCCGCCGAGCCCGGCCCCGAGGATGACGATGAGGGTGTTGACCATGCCTGCCCTTCCTGTTCGGTCGGGCGGCGTCGGCACATGCCCCACCGCGGACGACCGGAGCGCCCGTTCGGTAGGAGCCATCAGCCCGGCATGGCGATGCCGGGCGGTTATCGGGGAGCTCCATCCCCATCCCGGCCAGATCTAGCGCAGGATGGGCCCGAGGGAAATCCGGATCCGCCCCTGCGCTACTGCACGGCGGCGAAGTGGCTGCGCTGCTCGATCTGGGCGGCGTAGAAATCCTCGACCACCTCGCGGACCACCTCGGCGAGCTCGGTGCCGCGGTTCTCGTCCAGATGGATGTCGCTGCCGACGCTCCGGCCAAGGGCGGCCCCGGCCGCGCCCGGGACCAGGCGCTCGTTGTAGCGCTGGTTCAGGCCCGAGACCGAGATGGTGTTGCTGCCGCCGAGCTCGGGACCGTACTTGATCTTGATCTTCTGCTCGGTCTCGGTCCCGCGCAGCTTGGCGCAGAGGCTGATGAAGTTGTCCTGGTCGATCTGGGCCTCGAGGCCGGTGATGCTGCCGTGGACGTTGTCCGCCTCGTTCAGTACCTCGGCCATCAGGCTCAGGACATCGACCACCGGCTCGAGGGCGCGGGTGCCCTCCGCCAGCAGCTTCCGGCGGAAATCGGTGCTGCGGGCATCGGCATCCTGCAGCCGGGCGCGGAACCGGTCCTTGACGTCGTTGGCGCGGGCCATGGCGCTCCTCCCTGATGTTCGTTGCAAGTCTTCAGTGTTGAGGCAACGAAGGCTACGAAGCGACATCAGGTGACGCAAGACCGTGCAAAATATTGATGCCTGATCAGAACTTGGGCTGTTGCCCAGGAATAGTCCGTGCCCAAGTCCTGTGCAAAGGTTTCAGGCCGCCGGCCCGTCGAGGGGCGCCAACCGGTCCGGTCCGGAGGCGGTCGGCAGGATTTCGGGCCGCGACAGGGCGCGGGCGAGCGCCGGCAGGTCCGGGGCGGGGGGGCCCGCTTTTCCGAACACCGCCCGGTCGAGGGCCGCGAGCGGCGCGGCCAGATCGGGCCGCGCCTGCCAGGTCCGGGCAAGCTCCGGTGCCTCCCGGCGGGCGGCCTCCAGGGCGGCGCGGAACCCGGCCGGATCGCCCGCGCGGGCGGCCCGGTTCAGGGCCCGGCGGGTGGCGGCGGAGAGGCGTAGGCGCGGGCGGCCCGTGCCGTAACCGATCAGGGCCAGGCCGAGGCCGAAGGCGGCGAGCGCCGCGGCGGCGGCCACCAGCGGCGACGGGACGGGCGGGGGCGCCCGGTCGCCCTCCCGGTCGGGCAGGCCGCCGCCGATCTGGCGGGCCGGGATCTCGGCCTCCCGCATGGTGCGGGTGTTGGTGTCGAACCACGGGATCGCGATGGCGTCGAGGGGGATCACCTCGGGCACGCCGGGCTTCACGTCCCACTGGTAGGTCGCCCGCGCCACGGGGCCGGAGGGCGTCAGCAGGGTCTCGCGGGTGACCGGGCCGGCGAAGGTGAGGATGCCGCGGGTGCGCATCACCGGCCGGGGCGGCAGGCCCTCGGCGACCATGCCCTGGACCTCCAGGGTCACGATCCGCCGGGTGGTCTCGCCGAGCTTCACGGTCTCGGGGTCGGGGCTCCAGGAATCGGTCACCGCGACGTCCCGGGCGGGCAGCCACCAGGGCTCCTTCACGTCCGGGCCGCCCGTCGCCTCTTTCCAGGCCGCTACCGGGAACGGGATCGGCTTCGAGCGCACCTCGACCATCCGCCGCTCGCCGACATCGTTGACCGTGAGCTTGTGGGTGAAGGGCTCGATGACGAAGTCGCCCGCATGGTGCGGGAACACCGCCACGGTGCGCTCGAACGCGATGGCGCTCTGCCCGTCCGGCAGCTTGGTCTTGCTCCAGTGGTCCCGGCCGAGCTGGGTCCAGGAGAAATTGGCGAGCGAGGGCTGGACGACCTCCTCCAGCAGGATCGGCTGCTTGTAGACCCCCCGGATCTTCAGCAGCACCATCTCCCGGGCGAAGGGCGCGCTGTTGCCGTTGAACTCTGCCGTGACCGTGAGGGTCAGGTCGCCGGGCTCGATCTCGGCCCGGGCCGGGAGCGGGGCGAGGATGAGGATGACGGCCAGAGACCATGCGCGCACCCGCCCTCCCCCCTCTGCGGGGGCGGGCGGCCGGCGCAGCAGGGGGGG
>NZ_JAKSYN010000086.1:0-1199 GCF_022829565.1 Methylobacterium sp. J-001 | reverse complement strand
GTCCTGGCTTAGTCGTTGATGGCGGCGACGACGCCGGCACCGACGGTGCGGCCGCCCTCGCGGATGGCGAAGCGCAGCTTCTCCTCCATGGCCACCGGCACGATCAGCGTGACGTCCATGGTCACGTTGTCGCCCGGCATCACCATCTCGGTGCCTTCCGGCAGCTCGCACACCCCGGTCACGTCCGTGGTCCGGAAGTAGAATTGCGGCCGGTAGTTCGTGAAGAACGGCGTGTGCCGGCCGCCCTCCTCCTTGGTCAGGATGTAGGCTTCAGCCTTGAACTTGGTGTGCGGCTTCACCGAACCCGGCTTGCACACGACCTGGCCGCGCTCCACGTCCTCGCGCTTGGTGCCGCGCAGCAGCACGCCGACGTTGTCGCCCGCCTGGCCCTGGTCGAGCAGCTTGCGGAACATCTCCACGCCCGTCACCGTCGTGGTCGTGGTCGCCCGGATCCCGACGATCTCCACCGTCTCGCCGACCTTGACGATGCCGCGCTCGACGCGACCCGTCACCACCGTGCCGCGGCCCGAGATCGAGAACACGTCCTCGATCGGCATCAGGAACGGCAGGTCGATCGGACGCTCCGGCTGCGGGATGTAGCTGTCCACGGTCGCCATCAGCGCCAGGACCGCCTCCTTGCCGATCTTGGGCTCCTTGTCCTCCAGCGCCATCAGCGCCGAGCCCTTCGTGATCGGGATGTCGTCGCCCGGGAAGTCGTACTTCGACAGAAGCTCGCGTACCTCGAGCTCGACCAGCTCCAGAAGCTCCTCGTCGTCGACCATGTCGACCTTGTTCAGGAACACCACCAGCGCCGGGACGCCGACCTGGCGGGCCAGCAGGATGTGCTCGCGGGTCTGCGGCATCGGGCCGTCGGCCGCCGACACCACCAGGATCGCGCCGTCCATCTGGGCGGCACCCGTGATCATGTTCTTCACGTAGTCGGCGTGGCCGGGGCAATCGACGTGGGCGTAGTGCCGGTTGGCCGTCTCGTACTCCACGTGCGCCGTCGAGATCGTGATCCCGCGCGCCTTCTCCTCAGGCGCCTTGTCGATCTGGTCGTAGGCCGTGAACGTCGCCCCGCCCGTCTCCGCCAAAACCTTCGTGATCGCCGCCGTCAGCGACGTCTTGCCGTGGTCGACGTGACCGATCGTGCCGATGTTGCAGTGCGGCTTGGTGCGGGAGAACTTTTCCTTGCCCAT
>NZ_JAKSYN010000082.1:0-29534 GCF_022829565.1 Methylobacterium sp. J-001 | reverse complement strand
TGCTCTTGGCCAGATCGATGCCGACGGTGGTGATCTCCATGGGGATGGCTCCTACATCTGCGTAGCTGCTGCTTCGACAGCAACCACATCTTGGCACCGAGATGCCGTCAGTCGGAGCGGGAGCCATCCACCCCATCTGCTATGGAGAAGCGGCCTGAGCTGCCTGAATGACTGAGATGGGTGCCAAGCCGAACGTCCGGTCTTGCGCGCGATGGCGCTCCGACGTGACGTGGTCTGGCCGATAACTGAAGTTCCGCTTTGGGAAAGTCGCGCCGGTGAAGCGGACGTACCCAGCTCCCTCAAGGGCACACTTACCAATTACAGCTTTGGTTACAGATCGCGGGCGTCCGACGTGGCCTCGCATCAGTCGAGAACGCTAAGGCCGTGCAAGATCGGTATCAGACCGCGGGGGATATGGCCGACGCCGATGCCGGCCTCCTATCCATGACCGAGACCACAAAGGCCGTGAGGAACGCCAGCGGCATCGTGACGATGGTCGGGGGATCGAGCGGGAAGATCGGAGCGGCGTTACCGAGCACCTTCACCCAGACCGGTGGCCCGAGGACTGTGAGCGCGACGGCGCCGACGAGGCCGATCACGCCGCCGGCGATCGCACCCCGGGTCGTCAGCCCGCCCCAGTACAGCGCCAGGATCAGAAGCGGCAGGGTCGAGCTGCAGCTCACCGCATAGGCGAGGCTGATCATGTAGGCGACGTTCTGGGTCTGAAAGGCGATGCCGAGCAGCACCGACAGAATGCCGAGGCCGACGGTAGCGAGCCGCGAGGCCCGGATCTCGCTGCGCTCCGTCGCCCGGCCCCGGCCAATGATGCGGGCGTAGAGGTCGTGCGAGACCGCCGATGCGCCCGTCAGCGTCAACCCTGCGACCACCGCCAGGATCGTGGCGAAGGCCACGGCGGAGACGAGGCCCATGAGCGTGTCGCCGCCCAGCGCGTGGGATAGATGAACGGTGGCCATGTTGCCGCCACCACGGATAGCGCCCTTGGCGTCGAGATAGGCCGGATCTCCGCCGATGATGGCCAGCGCTCCGAACCCGATCACGAAGATGAGCGCGAAGAAACCACTCTGGCACATCACGGCCCAGAAGACCGATACCCTGGCCGCACGGGTGTCCGGGACGGTGAAGAAGCGCATCAGGACGTGCGGAAGGCCCGCCGCCCCAAGCATCAGTGTCATGCCGAGTGAGACCGATTGCCAGACGCTCCCCGAATAGACTTGCGGCATCATGATCGCAGCGTGCCTTGGATGCACTGCGATGGCCCGGGCGACGAGGGTATTATAGTCGAAGCCGAACTTGGCCAGGACGAGCAGCGAGATCGCGATGCCAGCCGTGAGCAGCAGCGCCGCCTTGACGATCTGAACCCAGGTCGTCGCCACCATGCCGCCGAACATCACGTAGCAGATCATCAGCGCGCCCACGAGGATCTGCGCATAGAGATAATCGAGCCCGAACAGCAGCCGGATCAACTGGCCCGCCCCGACCATCTGGGCGATGAGGTAGAACATCACGATGATGAGGGTCGCGATCGCGGTGAAGATGCGGATCGGTGTCTCCGACAAGCGCGTCGCCAGGACATCGGCCACCGTGTAGCGCCCGAGCTTCCGCAGCCGCTCGGCTACCAGGAAGACGACGAAGGGCAGGCCGGTCGCGTAGCCGACGGCGAAGATCAGGCCGTCGAAGCCGGAGGAACAGATCAGACCGGCAAGCCCGAGGAGCGCGCCGGCCGAGATCATGTCGCCGGCCAGGGCGATGCCGTTCTGGAAGCCGGAGATCTGACCGCCCGCGGCATAGAACTGGTCGGCCGAATGGGCGCGCCGCGCCGCCCAGTAGGTGATTCCCAACGTTACGAGAACAATGCCGACGAACATTCCGATCGCTGCGGTGTTGAGGCCGCCGCTTTCGGCCGCGCGCGCTGGGGCGGTGGCGCTCAGGAGCAGTGAGACGGCAAGAATGGACCTTCGCATGGTGTCTGCCTCCTCAGCGCGCGGTGAGACGGTTGGCGAGCAGGACGTAGAGCCCCGTCAGGATCATGGTGGACAGGATGGCGAGGAGACCGCCGACGGTGCCGACCGTCACGGCCATCCCGGGTGCGATCGGCCGCGTCATGGTGGCGGGCGAGACGATGAAGGTGCCGATGAAGCTGCCGTAGATCAGCGTCTGTATGGCGGCCATGATCCAGCCGAGGCGGGCTTGCGGCACGTCGTTGTTCGGCGCCGCGGTCGGTGTTCGTTGGACAGGCATCAGTCGCACTCCGGCTCAGAGCAGTGGGACGAACAGGGGTGAGATCGAGGGTTACTCGGCAGCTTTCGGCGCATCGCCCGGAGCGTCGGCGACCACGCGGCCGAAGCCGTTGTTGACGCGGCTACGCTGATACTTGTTGAGCCACGTGCTGAACTGGACCGGCAGCATGTCGTAGGGACGCGCCTCGCCGAGGACCATCGCCGCGTAGACGGGCCAATGGGGGTTGGCGAGCATCGGCCGGCCGAGCATGACGAGGTCGACCTGACCTTCCTTGACGATCGCCTCAGCGAAGACGGGATCGGCGAGGTTCCAGTTCGCAGCGGTCAGGACCCCCGCCTCCTCCCGGATGCGTTGCGCCGCCGGGACCATGAACCCCTCCTCGTCCCACGGCGTCTGGGCGCGGCCCGAATTGCCGCCGAAGGAAACGTCTACGAGGTCGAGGCCCCGAGGGGCGAGCAGCCGGGCCAATTCGACCGACTCGTCGATGGTCTGGCCGCCGGGCGCGAACTCCGTCACGCCGAACCGCATGGAGAGCGGCAGCCGCTCGGGCCATTCCGAGCGTACCGCCTCGAAGACCTCGATGAGCAACCGGCTGCGCCCGGCGAAGTCGCCGCCGTATGCGTCGGTGCGCCGGTTGGCCAGGGGCGAGAAGAAGCTCGACAGCAGGAAGCCGTGCGCGCAGTGGATCTCCAGCCACTGGAAGCCGGCCTCCCGCGCGCGGCGCGCGGCCTCGGCGTATTGGCGCGTCACCGTCGCGATATCGTCGTGCGTCATGGCGCGCGGGACCCGCGGCATGGCTCCGCCGAAGGCGTCGGCGGAGGGGCCGATCATCTCCCACGCGTCAGGATGGTCGTCCGGTAGATGGCCGCCGCCCTTCCACGGAGGCTCGACGCAGCCCCGGCGGCCCGTGTGGCCGAGCTGGATGCCGGGGACCGCCCCGACGGACGCCACGAAGCGGGCGATGCGCGCCAGAGCCTCGCTCTGCTCGTCGTTCCAGATACCGGCGCACTGGGTGGACATGCGGCCCTCCGGCGAGACGGCCGCCTGCTCCACCACGACGAGGGCGGCGCCCCCTGCCGCTTTTGAGCCCAGATGCGCCAGGTGCCAGTCGTTCACGAGGCCGTCCGGCGACGAGAACTGGGTCATCGGCGAGACCGCGATGCGATTGCGCAGCGTGACGTCGCGAACCCGGAGTTCGCTGAACAGTGAGGACATCGGGCTCGGTCTCCCCGCCCACCCCGTCCGGTCGAGCATCCTGCCGGAGAAGCGAGCGATCTGCTCGAAAAATAAGCCAATACTGCCGATGAACAGGCGGCTGGATGCCTGTATCTTCTCGGTCGATGACTTGTTCGAGCGCTAGACTGCGCTTAGCCTCTGAGAGCGTTCTTCCAAATTCACGCCGGGTTCGAACAGATTCCGGACATCGTCAGGCAAGGATGCGCCGGCGGGGCGTGTCAGTGAGATTGAGGACATGACGGTCACGACGATGCAGACGCGTGACATCGGCTCCTGGCCGAAGAACATCGCATTGGCCCGCAGCACGGGGCGGGGGTGGCGGGACATCCACGCGCAGCACGTCGCCGTAGAGCCCTGGACGGGGACACTCGACCCGGTCGGCAACCCCTGCCTCGGCTACTGCGTCAATCGTCCCGCGCAGATCCGCCGGCGCATCGGGCGCGGCGGCACGACCGAAACGCGCACCCTGCGTCCCCGCCAGTTCCACCTGATCCCGGCCCATGACGAGAGCGAATGGCAGAGACGGGGGCGCTCCGAGATGCTGGCGATGCATCTCCGCCAGGGATTGATCGACGAGACCGCACGCCAGATGTGGAGCGCAGCCGCCTCCCAGGTCGAGCTCGACGTGCCGCTCGGGACGTCCGACCCGCTCTTGGAGCAGTTGGCGCTGGCTATCCTGGAGATCATGCGGGAGGAGCCGGATCCCTCGTCGGCGCTCTACGTCGACGAGTTGGTCCACGCCATGGTTGTGCGACTCGTTCGGATCTACACAGCCAACGGTCGCTCATCGCGGCGGGAGCCAGACAGGCAGGTTCTCGATTGCGGCGAGATGCGGCGCGTCCGCGACCTGATCGAGGACCGCCTTGCCGACGATCTATCCCTCGAGGCCATCGCGGGCGAGGTCGGTGTATCCTCACGCTCCTTGTCCCGCGCCTGTCTCCGGCAATGGGGCACGACGGTCCATCAATACGTGCTGTCACGCCGGGTGGAGCGGGCCAAAAACCTGCTCCTCTCGACGGATCTGACCGTTACCTCGATCGCGCTGGATACGGGCTTCTCAAGCCAGAGCCATCTAGCGACAGCGTTTCGCCGGGTGACGGGACTCACACCGAAGAGTTATAGGGTCTGCGGACAATCCTGATCTGGAGATGCGAATTTTGACAGCAATCTGGGCTGCAGAACCTGCAGGATCTGTGCGGGCCTGCTGAATCTTTCTAGTACGTCCCAACGATGAAAACCTCGCGGAAAAATGCGGCTTGATGGCAAGCATCTTGGAATACTGGCCCCATGAACTCTCGCATAGGGGTTGGGTACATTCGTAGAGTCGAAACCCGTCCCTCGTGGATCATGTGGCCGTTGTCGAACATGCAGGCCCGTTGTTTGCTCCCGGTCGCGCAGAGAGGGGCAGGACGGCAACAATAAGAGCCACGCGGTCGACCGGGTTTGGCCGATATCGGTATGGCTAGTATCGGAAGAATTTCCAAGCAAAGCGGGCGTTGGCTGTCCAAGTACTGCGGCCAAAACTAATCGATGAATCCAGTCTACTTGGTACAGGGCCGCAGCCTCTGTCGCGGCGGTCGTTTCGGCAACTTTGTACCATCCCCGTGTGCCAGCGGGGCCGAGCGGGTTTAGCTGTTGAGACCGGGCCGCTCGGCCCCTATCGAAGCGTGGACCCTGGGAAGGATTTCCACTTCGATTCCGTGTGCACCACGGCCGCGTACGGATCGTGGTGGATGAGCGCTTGACGTCAGCCCTTGCGGACCAGCGGGGCTACCACCGCAGCCGGCGCCGGCGGGGTGTAGAGCGGGACGACGAAGCGGACGAAGCCGTCGGTCGAGTAGTTGTCTCGGGTCCGGCCGAGCGCGTTCGTGTACTGGGCACCGGTGACCACGTCGCGTGCCACATACGCCTGAACGGTGAAGGCCTTGAAATCGTAACCGATGAGGCCGCCGACGGCGAAGCGGCCGCGATTGCCGTTCGCGGCGCTGAACTGGCTGGTGTCGAAGTTGTAGACACCGTAGGCGACCGGGCCGATCTCGAAGTTGCCGAACTTCTTCGTGGCGGTCAGATCCAGCAGAATTGCATCCGAGAGGCGGATTGGACCGATCGCTGCACCGACGGGACCACCGAAGCGGCCGGGCGTGTCGTAGACGTTGCCGGTCAGATTGGCGGTGATGTTCCAGCCGTCGCCGGTGTAGCTGCCGGCGACGCCGAACCTGTACGTGTTCGAAGAGAACTGCGGCAGCACCGGCGTGCCAGCCAAGCCGGTCCCGAGCGAGCCGCGGCCGGCATCGAGGTCGTTCAAGTGGACGCCGCCCAGGAAACTGACGCCGAAATTGTTGCCGAGGTCGAACGCCCAGATGCCGGCAAGGAGGGTACCGACGTTGATCGAGATATCCTTGTTTCGCTGGCCGGCGCCGTTGCGGGTGAAGGCGAACACGGTGGGCTGAGCGACGAGCGCTTCGATGCGGCCGCCGAAAGGTGTCAGCGGGGTCGACCAGAGCAGGAACGGGACGTTGATCGCGGTGTCGGGCGAGAAGGGCTGATCGGTGCGACGGTAAATGAAGGTATCGACCGCGTAGAGGCCCTCGGGCAACGGCGCGCCGGCGGCGAGGCCGACCTGCTCGCCCGGGATCGTTGTGGCTTGGGCGGAGGCGGCCGTCGCGCTCAGCGCGACGGCCGCAGCGCCTGCGAGCGTTGCCGTGATCCTGTTCAGCATCCTCAATCCCCTTCTTGCCGGGCGCAGGCCGAGCGTTCCCGTTCGCCGGAAAGCCCCGGCGCAGATACCGATCGGTTGTTTTGTTGGACTTCAGCGTCTTAGTTGTATGGAAACGCGATCAATTTGTACGCATTTCCATAACGACTATGAGTGTGTCATTGTTTGACTTTGAGTCTACTGCAAAAAGGACGATCGATACGAGGGCGCGCGCTCATGTTGCTGCGAAAGCACGCTTGTCGGCGGCCAGATCGAAACATGCCGGAGCTCGCTCGCACGACTGTGACATCTAGGAAATGCGAGCAAGGAGGACCGCTTAGATCTCCGCCGTGCCTCTATCGGGCGCTTGAGCGATCAACTCTCATGAGCGGTGTCCCAGAGCTTTCCGCGGCCTGCTCCTCAACAGATCGTCTACGCAGAGGTTCGGCATATCTCATGTGGGGCGGGCAGCATGCTGGAGGGACAATCCAACGCCACGACGCCTGAAGGGCAGCTTCGCCGGCCTTCTCCTACGCGCAGGTGAGCGGCCGCGTGGCATCAAGCTTCGAGGCTTGATCAACCCGCACCCGAGATAACGCGATGCCGAGGCTGTCTCAAACACCGGCTGAGGCAGCTATCGGTGCCGTCCCAGCTGCCGCGTCGGGAGCGCCTCACCTACACGGCGAACTTCAGGGCGAACCGCTCGGCGCCGAGACGTGTCTGGATTGTCTGCGCGACGAACTCGGCATCGCGGCCGACCGCGCCGAAGCGGCCCGAGCCCCAAGTATTCAGCCAGGGCAGACCGATGAAGGAGACGCCGACCTCCTGCGTCACACCGCGCTTGTGCTTGGGGTTTCCCGCGCCATTGAAGACGGACGCGTCGAGCCATCGGAAGTCCGGCGTGAAGCCGATGCACCAGACGATCGCGGTGATGCCGGAGCCTTCGAGGGCAAGACGGGTGATGGGCTCGCCCGGCTCCCAAACGGGGGTGTAGTGCGCCTGCACCGGAGCATCGACGTTGTTTTCGGCAATGTACTTGTCGATGGCCGCGTTGATGCCGTTGTACGTGCGGTCGGCCCCGTCGAGTGAACGCTTGAGATTGTCGCGGAAACGTAGGCTGCCGTCGGCAAAATCTTCCAGCACACCGTAGAGCTTCATGCCCTCCTTGGCGAAGCGGCGCAGGTCGATGTCCCGGCCACCGTCCCGGCCGGTCACGTAGTGATTGGTGTTGTCGCGGACGCCGTCGCGCAGCGGATGGTTGTCGACGGTCATCTCGTAGTAGCCCATATCGGCGAGCCAGGTGACGACGTCGCGGCCCCGGTAGAACCGGGCGCAGCGCGGCGCGTCGCCCACCGCGAGATGCACGGCGCGGCCGGCGAGATGCAGGTCTTCGGCGATCTGCGCGCCGGACTGACCTGAGCCGACCACCAGAACTTCGCCCTCCGGCAGTTGGGCCGGGTTGCGATACTGGTTCGAGTGAATTTGCGTGACCGACCCCGGCAATTTCTCGGCCATGCGCGGGATGATCGGGGTGTGATAGCCGCCCGAGGCGACCACGACCTCGTTCGCCGTGTAGTCGCCGTCCGAGGTCTTCACTGAGAAAACACCGTCGTCGCGCCGTTCGACGCGTGTGACCGCGACACCCTCGCGGAGCGGTGGGTTCACCTTCGCCACGAAGCCCTTCAGGTACGCGACGATCTCGTCCTTCTTCATGAACCCGTCCGGATCCGGCCCGTCGTAGGGATGGCCGGGCAGGTCGCACTGCCAATTCGGCGTGACCAGGCAGAACGTGTCCCAGCGCTGGCTCGACCACGTGTGCGCCGCGGATGCCTTCTCGAAGACGAGATGATCGATCCCACGCTGCTTCAGGTGATAGCTGACCGAGAGACCGGCCTGGCCACCGCCGACGATGGCGACCGGGACGTGACGGGGCGTGGACGTCATGGCTCTAACTCCGCGATGGTTCGAGGGGAGGCTCCGGGTTCAGGGTTCGAAGGTCTCGACCGTGACGAGGCCCCCGGGGTCCTGCCGCTTCGCTGCGGTCTCGATCCGGGCGAGTTGGGCCATCGCCGACGCGCACGCGAAGCCGTATTTTTCGCGCACCCGCTCACTCGCGATGGTGAGGGCCGTGCGGGTCTTCTCGACGAAGTCGTCGAGGGCGTAGCTCTCGCCGACCGCGAGGAAATCCTTCACGACGAGGGAGGGCGAGTAGCAGGCCTCGCGCCGGCCATCGGGCCAGCGGATGTGGAAGTGCATCTCAGGCATGGATCTGCTCCCGTTCGACGCGGGCGCAGGCCGCGTAGGTATCGAGGTGACGCTCGGCGCAGGCGCGCCAGGCGTGAGCAGCGGCCCGGGTCAAGCCGGCAGCACGAAGCCTCGCGCCCGTCATCGGCGCCAGGGCGGCCGTCATGGCGTCGGCGATGTCACGGGGATCGCCGGGATCGACGAAGAGGGCGTCGTCGCTCCGGAGGTACTCGGTGAAGGGCGGCAGGCGAGAGACGATTGCTGGGGTGCCACAGGCCATCGCCTCCAGCACGCAGAGCCCGAAGCCCTCCGTCCAGGACGGAAAGGCGAGAACGTCCGCTCTGCGATAGAAGGCCGGCATCTCCCCCTGTGAGACTGGTCCGGTCTCGATCACGGCTTCGCCGCGTCCGACCACAAGCCCGTGCGCGCTCAGCGCGGCGCGACATCGGGCGCCGTAGGCGGCGTGGTCGAGGAGCGATGCGCCGCCGACGATCACGAGCTGCGCTTGGCGATGGCGTCGGCGCAGGAGCGCGAAAGCCTCGATGATCCCGGCTGTGTTCTTACGCGCCTCGAATCCGCCGACGCTCAGAACGACCGGCCCGACACCGAGGCCCCAGCGCTCCCTCACGATCAGGTCGGCATCGGTCGGCGCCTCTCGGTAGATCGCCAGGTCCACGCCGTTCCCGACGACGCCGATCTCCGTACCGCGATCGGTCTCGATCCGGTCGGCCCAGGTACGGCTGACACAGAGCAGGCGCGTGGCCTCACGAATGGAGCGATCCTGCCAGTCCGCCAGCACCGGGTCGGAGAAGCTGTCGACGTGGTGGACCGTGCGCACGAAACCGGGGATCAAGCGGCGGTGCTTGAGCGTCGCGAGCGCGTTGCCGCCGATGCCGCAATGGGCGTGAAACACGTCGAAGTCGCAGGCCGCGGGGGATGCGAAGTGGCGCAGATAATCGTCGATGCGAGCCCGCACGAGGTCGACCGTCGTGCCGGCCACCGGCTTTGCGGCCACCGATACCGTCGGGCAGGCGGCCGCGCGAAAGAAGCCGCGCCCGGACGGATCCGGCGCGTGGACCACTGCCTCATGCCCGAGCGCACACAGGGCTTCGGCCAGGGCGAGGCAGTGCGCGACGCCGCCCCGTGGATTGGTGGAGTGGGTCAGGACGGCGATGCGCAGAGTCGTCATCGGACGGCACCCATGCCGTCCTGGCCACAGCCGATCAGCGGGCTGACCGTGAAGTCCCAGACCACGGCCTCTTCGCCGGAGGCGTCGCGCACCCGGGCGACCCGGCTTGCATCGAGCTTACCGACCGTGGCGACCGCGATGTCTCGTTCTGTAAACCGTGCGAGGACGTCCGGCGTGCAGTCCGGGTGCACGCTCAGAAGGTAGCCGAAGCTCGGGAAGGCGGTGAGCCACCGATCGAGCGGGACACCGGTGGGCCGCGGGATCGCGTCGAGGTCTATGATGCCGCCGACGTTCGAGCATTCCAGGAGCATCAGGGCGGTGCCCACGACACCCGCCATGCTGATATCCTTGGCCGCCCGGCACAGCCCGCTATCCGCCAAGCCCGGCATCAGCGCGAGATCACCGCGCAGGCGCGCGCCCGCCGTCCCGGTCGAGGCGTCCCAGTACGGGTATGGGTCGCGGAAGCGTCCGCGCAGATCGATCGCCGCGACGAGATCATCGCCGGGCGCCGCGTCGAAGCTCGTGAGCAGCCTTGGGCCAGCGCGGCCGAGCACGGCGACCGCCAGGTTGCCGGCTTCAGCGCGCGTGTTGGTATGACCGCCGACGATCGGGATGCCGTAGAGCGCCGCTGCGTCGGACAGGCCAGCCAGGATCGGATCCGCCTCCACGGCATCCCGGCTCCACAGCGCGTCGACCACCGCGAGCGAGCGCCCACCCATGGCGGCGATGTCGCTGAGGTTGACCATGATGCCGCAATAACCGGCGAAGTACGGATCGGCCGCGACGAAGCTGTCGAGGAAGCCCTCGATGGCGAACAGCAGGTGGCCATCCCCATCCGGTATGGCGGCACAATCGTCGCCGACCGGCACCGCTGCGTGCCGGCTGTTCAGTCCGAGCCGCTCGACCACGGCATCGATGTCGCGCTTGTGCGCGACTCCGCGCGCGTCACGGATCTGGCCGGCCAGGGACTGGATGTCGAAGCCCGCCGACATCACGCGGCCCTGCGGAACGTGACGAGCCCGTGCTCGGGGTCGTGCATCGGCGGGTAGGCCGCGAGGTCGGCTTGCATCAGGTGATGCGGCCGCCCGTGCAACTCGACCTCGTCGAGGCTCGTCCAGTGCAGGGACTGGAACAACGGAACATTCCGATCCTGCACGTGGGCCAGGAACCGCGTGCAGCCCCGGGCATGGGCCGAGGACACCGCGACCTGGATGAGCCCGGCTCCCAGGGCAGCGGTGCCGCGGAACGGTCCGGCGACGGCCAAGCGGGAGCCCCACCACGCGCCGGCACGCTCCGACGCTTCGTGGATGCGGACAGTGCCGACGACCGCGTCGGCGTCGCCGCCGAGCGTCGAGAGGGCACAGATCGGGATCGCATGCGCGTCGACAGCGTCCCGGTCGTCCCCGCTGAAGATGCGCTGCTCCGTGCAGAAGACCTGGCGGCGCAGGGCCGCGCAGGCGTTCCGCTCCCACGAGCTCGTGGCGAACTTGATGCGGAAGTGGCTCGGCCAATAGGCTGGTACGGGCTCGAAGATCATGGGACCGCCCCCGCGCGCTCGTAGGTGGAGAGCGCCGAGCAGGCGCCGCAGCGCCCGCATCCGGCCTTGATGTCGGTCGAGCGAAGATCCGCGCCGACCAGCATGTCCGCGAGGGGTTTGAGGATGCCGTGCATGAGATTGGGGCCGGGCGCCGGATGGCTCTCCAGTGGCGTGCCCGAGATCGGCACGAACGGCACCACGAACGGGTAGACGCCCATCCCGATCAGGCGCTCGGCCATCGCCAGGATCGCCTCCGGCGTGTCGCCCAGCCCGGCCAGGATGTAGGTCGAGACCTGACCCCGCCCGAAGACGGGAACGGCCGCCTCGAAGGCCGCGTAGTACCGCTCCAGCGGCACGCTGGCCTTGCCGGGCATGATCCGGGCCCGGACCTCGGGCGTGACGGCCTCCAGATGCATGCCGAGGGCATCAATGCCCGACGCTTTCATCCGCTCGAACCAGCGGTCGTCATCCGGCGGCTCGCACTGCGCCTGGATCGGCAGGTCGACCGCGGCCTTGACGGCGAAGGCGCTCTCGCAGAGCACGGCGGCGCCCCGGTCTGTCGCGTTCGGGGTGCCGGTCGTCATGACCATGTGCTTGACGCCGTCGAGGAGCACGGCCGCGCGGGCGACCTCGGCCAGCTGTTCGGGCGTCTTGTGCGCGACGGTGCGACCGGCGGCGAGCGATTGGCCGATCGAGCAGAACTGGCAGGTCTTCGTACGGCTCGCGTAGCGGATACAGGTCTGGAGCACGGTGGTGGCCAGCACGTCCCGCCCGTGCAGAACGGCGATCTTCGAATACGGCACGCCGTCGAAGGTCGAGAGCGCGTAGAAGCGCGGCTTGCCCGGGAAGGTCGCCTGCCCGATCACCACGCCGTCATGTTCGATCACCGAGACCCCGTTGTCGTCCGGGCGGCGGACCAGAAAGGGCGAATCGAAGGCGGCCTCGGTGTGGACCGGCACCATCACGGTCCGACCCGCGATGGTCATGGCCTTGTGGTCCGACGGACCGGCCCCGCCGCGGCGGCTCGGCGCCCCGGCGCGGCTGTCGGCGAGCCTAACGCCGTAGGACTGCAATGCGTTGATCAGGCGCTCCGTCGGCATCCCGACTAGGCCCGCCACCACCGGCGGGAACGTGGGAAGGCTCGTCGGAAGCGGGCTGCTGCTCATGGTCGAGGCTCCGGAAATCGGTCTGGGAACGGATCGGCTGGTGCACGAACGAGGCCGGGCGGTCGTCGTGGAGCAGGCTGAGGAGTTCGGGCCGGGCGTAGTGGCCGACCGAGTCCATCATCCGCTTGCGCTTGGTCACCAGCGCCAGGTCCATGTCGGCGATCAGGATACCCTCGCCAGCGCCCAGCGGCTCCGCGAGGTGCTTGCCTTCCGGCGAGACGATGGCGGTGCAGTTGCCGCCGCGGCAGGCGCCGCGCAGGCGCTCGTCCGGGCAGACCTGTGCCACCTGCTCTTCGGTGAGCCAGCCCGTGGCATTGACCACGAAGCAGGCCGCCTCCAGGGCGTGGTGGCGGATCGTCACCTCCATCTGGTCGGCGAAGATCTGGCCCACGAGGGAGCCCGGGAACTGCGCGGCGTGGATCTCCTCGTGGCGCGCCATCAGGGCGTAGCGGGCGAGCGGGTTGTAGTGCTCCCAGCACGCCAGCGCGCCGACGCGCCCCACCGCCGTGTCGACCACGGTAAGGCCGGCGCCGTCGCCCTGACCCCAGATCATGCGCTCATGATAGGTCGGCGTGATCTTGCGGCGCTTGAGCTTAAGGCTCCCGTCGGCGTCGAAGACCAGCTGCGCGTTGTAGAGCGAGCCATGGTCGCGCTCGTTGACCCCGAGCACGATGACCGCCCCGTGACGGCGTGCGGCTGCGGAGACCGCCTGGGTCACGGGTCCCGGCACCGTCACGGCCCGCTCGTAGAGGCGCAGGTGCTCGGCGCCCTGCATCGCCGGCGGCAGCACGAAGGAGAAGTAGGGGTAATAGGGGACGAAGGTCTCGGGAAAGACCATGAAGCGCGCGCCCTTGGCGGCGGCCTCATCGATGGCATTGAGCACCCGCTCCAGAGTGCCCTCCGGCCGGTCGAGGTCCGGCGCGATCTGGACGGCGGCGGCCCGCACGATCCGGCTGTCTGACATGGGAGATCCTCCGGCTGTGAACGGCGGCCACGTCGCGCGCGGCCGCCGGATGCGACGTCCCGGACTAGAAGCCAGAGGGCCGGTCAGACGGTCCAGGTGTCGATGATCACCGCGTTGTCGCGCTTGTGCAGGAGGATGCAGTCGAGGACGTCGAGAGGGTTGATCATGCGGATGCCCTCGATGAAGGCGGCCTCCCCGTGGCCGTAGAGGGCCTGGGTCGAGAACCGGCAGGCATAGACCTTGCCACCCTCGGCCATGAACTTCTCGAGCTGGTTGTTGAAGTTGAGGTGACCCGGAAAGGCCTCGTCGCCGAGCCGGGGGAAGCCGCGCTGGACGCCCAGCGTGATGCCCGGGCCGTAGAGAAGGATGGAGGTCTCGAAGCCCTTGCGCTGCAGGCGCGTGGCCTGGAGCAGGTTCACGAGGCCGATGGAGCCCTCGAACGCGACGGTATGGAAGGTGACCAGAGCCTTCTGGCCCGGCTCGGCCTTGACGTCCTCGAAGACCTTCTCCTCGTAATCGACCAGGAAGTCGCCCTTCTTGTGAGGCTCGCGGTTCACAGCAGGCATTGATCTCTCTCCTCGGTGGATTGACCGCGGAAGACTGAACTTCGAGCGGTCTCAATCCCTACATGGCAAGCGGTGTGCCAGAGGATGTCGATCAACCAGCCATACAAGGCGCCAAAGCGATATTCATACAATAATGCGACCAATGCAGGCGGCTCAAATATCAGGCGGCGCGCCGTGCGCCTATTTATCAAGCGTTTCTTGGGCGCATAGTCGACAGCACCTGCACAATCGCGGATCGGTTATTGTCAGCATTGTATGGATAAAACCGAGGACCCAGTCGGCGCGTGACCGCGGTACGACTATTGCAAGCCATACAATGAAGCATTGATCGCATCATGATCTAGGCCGCCACGCATGACTTCGCCTGAGCGAGACGAACGACCGAAACCGCAGACCGGAGGGACCGGGGCCTGGACGCCGGATCTGAAGCGGTGGGGCAAGCCTCATTACCTGGCGATTGCGGAGGCCTTGGCCGACGACATCCGGACGGGGCGCCTCACGGCGGGGACGCGCCTCCCGACCCAGCGCGCCCTCGCCGAGGCGCTCGATCTGAACTTCACGACGGTTTCACGCGGCTACGTCGAGGCCCATAAGCGCGGACTGATCGAGGGGCGCGTCGGCCAGGGGACCTTCGTGGTCGATCCGGCTCGCCCGTCCCGTTCGACGGCTGCCGCGCCCGCGCGTCGGATCGGTCCGGTCGATTTCACCATGAACCTGCCCCCCGAGCCCGACGCGCCGGCCCTGCAAGCCCGGATGCAAGCCGCGTTCGTGGACCTGTCCGGCAATCTCACCAACCTGTTGCGCTACCAGGGCTTCGGCGGGACCGAGGAGGACAAGGAGGCGGCTCTGCGCTGGCTGAAAGGCCGCGGGGTCGTCACGTCCCGCGAGCGTCTGCTGATCTGCCCGGGGGCGCACAGCGCCCTGTTCAGCATCCTGGGGCAGGTGGCCCGGCCGGGCGACACGATCTGCGCCGAGCGGATCACCTATCCCGGCATCCGCGCGCTCGCGGCGCATTTGCGCCTGCGCCTCGTCGATCTGCCCATGGACCGGTACGGAGTCGATCCTGATGCTTTCGCCGCCGCCTGCACAAAGGTCGCCCCGAAGGCCATCTACCTGAATCCGTTGCTGCAGAACCCCACCACCGCGACACTGCCCAGGACGCGGCGCGAGGCCGTGATCGCGGTTGCGCGGCGATACGCCGTCACCATCATCGAGGACGACGCCTACGCCCGCATCTGCCCGACCCCGCCGCCGAGTTTTGCGGAACTCGCGCCGGAGATCACCTACTATGTGGCGGGGCTCGCCAAGTGCCTCGGTGCCGGACTTCGGCTCGCCTTCCTGGTCGCCCCGAGCGCCAGGTCCGCCCTGCCGCTGGGCGGCGCCCTGCGCGCCGCCACGGTCATGGCCTCGCCGATCGCGACGGCATTGGCGACGCGGTGGATCATGGATGGCACGGCGGAGGCCATCGTGCAGTTCGTTCGCGAGGAATCGGCCGCGCGCCAGCGCATCGCCACTGCGATGCTTCCCGCCGGGACCTACACCGCTGATCCGCATGCCTTCCACGTCTGGATCACGCTGCCGGAGGGCTGGACGCGCTCGGCCTTCGCCAGCCAAGGTCGGTCGGCCGGGCTCGGCGTCATCGCCAGCGACCCTTTTTGCGTCGCGGGGACACCGCCGGAGGCGGTCCGCCTCTGTCTGGGCGGCCCCTCCACCCGGCAACAGATCACGCACGGACTAGAAGTGCTCGCCCACGCCCTCGAAGGCTCGCCGGCCCTCGCCTCAGCCTACATCTGACCCATCCAAACCGGGAACAGATCGTGGCGCGCGCTGTCGGTCGAAGGTACGCTTGCCGGTCGCAGCCGCAGCCTGCTCGCGATCCTAACGTGAATGGCTCTCAGCCGCGTAGGAAGGTCCGTTTGCGGGCTACAACGTCACAAGACTAAATGCCTTGGATGGGCGCATGGCCGAACGACCGGTTTTGAAACCATTGGCGATCCGGCGTGACGGAGTCTGGCCGTAAGCGGCCTGTCCGCTTAGAAGTGGGCTTGCATCAAAAGCGGACGGGCCCTTACCGACCCAATGTGGTCGACGAAGTCATCGTCCTTCCTGAAAGCGGATCTGAGCGTCCGCCGGCTGGATGACAGGTCGATCTGGCCGCCTCGCATCGAGTGGTGTCGCAGCGCGGGCCTCAGGCGCGACGTCTACGGTCCGCCTGTCGCGCCGGCATCTGGAAAGACACCAGTGCCGCGGCCGGGATCGGCCTCCAGGTCGCGGTCCAATTCTCCAACGTGACCGGATCGGACCGATGGACGAGGTCGAGGAACGCCAAGCCGGCTTCTATCGTCGTACGCTTGACCAAGGGGTTCAGCCGGCCGCCGTTCCAGAGGGAGCGGTCGGTGAAAATGCTGTGCGAACCGCCCTGGAACACGATGAGCGCTTTTTGTGGCGTCGGAATCGCAGCGTAGACGTCAATGCGTTCCTGGACCGGCAAGAAGCGGCCGGGGATGCGGATCGTGTCCTACGTCGTGGTCACGTGGAGGGTGGGAACCTCGACCGACGCTAGAACCGATGCGAGGTCGGTCTCGCTGTAGATGGGTGGCGCCGAGATGACGATGCTCGCCGTGAAGCGCGTGTCCCGGTATCCGATGGGCTTCCCGTCGCGGATCACCTGGGCGCCGGTGAGGATCAGGGGTGTTCGCCCCGTAGGAGTGGCCGGCCGCGACGATGCGTTTCCGCTCGATGGCGGCATGGAAGGAATTCTCGCGACTGAGCAGGCGGTCGAGGCCGAAGCTTACGTCCCGCGTCCGCTCGATGGCCTCGCACTCGTCGGCCGCTCCGTCGAGGCGGTCGAGGAGCAGGATCAGATTACCCTCCCACAGAGTCTGGTCGCTGCCGACATGCTGGATGTGCAGGCTGGCGGTTCCCCGCGCCGACCATCCCTCGCCAAGGTCGCTGTAGCTCTTCCGCCAGCCGCCGAGCCCATGGGAGAAGACGATCAGCGGGACCGGTCCCTGCCGGTCCGAGGCGGCAGGACAGTAGAGCCTCGCCGGCACCGCGCGGTTACGTGACGGGTCGACCCACTCGAAGTCGATGAGCCGTGCCTCGGCGGACGCCGTCAGCGCCTCTGCCGGCAGGGACGTAAGGCAGCCCTCTGCACCCGCCGCCAGGGCCATAGCGCCGAAGCGCCGGCGGCTGATGCCACGATTGCTTGGAGCCTAGTAGGCGTCCGAGCGTGGCGGGACGTCGGCGATGATGGGCATGAACGTCTCATGATGTTCGACGGCAGGTTGATCGGGCCGGAGCCTTACGGCCTTCGTTGGACGCCTGGAGGGGCAGCGATGGACGTCTAGTCACTATCCGGAGGCGCCTACGGCACGGCCCATTCAAGACAAGCCATGGGAAGCTGCTACCCCGCGCCCATGATGGGGGCGACGGACGACCTCGCCGAAGACCGGGGCACATCCGCCGTTCGGCAAGTGCGTGCACGATGCGTGCACGACCATCTCCCCACTGCGCCCCCGGACGACATGCCGCCTCAAGGCCTCCGCCTCGATGCCGTCCGGAAGCACGGGCATCCTGCAGAGGACGGCTTCCGAGACGAGCACGGACCGCTTCGTCTCTCGGCACGAGCCTTCCAGTCGGGCGGTCGCGTTCATGACGTCGCCGAAGTAGGCGATCATGTGCCGATCGACCCTTATCTTGGGCGTGACGACACTGCCGCCATGGAGCGCGGCACGGAGTTGCGGGACGAAACCAAGCCTCCTGACCTATCGGTCGCGGTCATCGCGGAGCGTTCGTCGGATCGTGAAGACGCAGTCGACGCACCTGGCCCGCTCAACGCCGCGCATCAGCGGCCAGGAGATAATCACCTGATCGCCGACGTAGTCGTCGATAGCGGAGACGATGTGCGTCAGTCTCGATTGGGGACGGTGACGACGATTTTTCCGAACTGTTCGTTCGATTCCATGTAGGCGTGCGCTTCGACGATCTTGTCGAGCGTGAAGGTCGTCGCGATGACCGGCTTCAAGCCACCGCCGGCGAACCCATTGCGGATGAATGCCGATGCACGGGCCATCCGCTCTTTGTCCCGGATGAACTCGAACAAGGTGTAGCCTCGCAGCTTGAGGGCCTTCTGCATGGCGGCAATGACCGGGAACGGCGTGGGCGCGGTGGCGAGCGCGCCGTAGATGAGGATGACGCCGTGGTGGCTCATCGCCTCGGCGAGCTTCTCGACCTGGGGTCCGCCGACCGGGTCGAACACAAGGCGCGCGCCCTGACCGCCCGTCGCGCGGTTGACCTCGGCCACGAGATCCTCCTCGGACGTGACGATCACGCGCGCGGCGCCCGCGTCTTCCAACGCCGCCGCCTTGGCGCGCGTCCGGGTCGTCGCGATCGTGATGGCGCCGACGCTGTTGGCAACCCGGATTGCCGCCAGTCCGACGCTGGAGGACGCGGCGGGGATGATGACCGCATCGCCTTGTCGGAGATGAGCGATGTCGATGAGCGCGCCCCACGCCGTGAGGTAGGCCATCCATACCGCCGCGGATTCGAGCGCCGAGAGGCCGTTCGGGCGTCGGACGACACTGTAAGCCGGCACGATGGCCGTCTCGGCGTAGACTCCGTAATCGTTCATGGAAAAGGCCGGGACGACGCTCACGGAATCGCCCGGTGCGAAGCCGTCGACGCCCTCACCCAGAGCCTCGATGGTCGCGGACGCTTCGTAGCCGAGACGCGCGGGCAAACGCGGAGTCTCGAGGTAGGCGCCCGACCGGAACATCGCTTCGGCGCGATTGAGGCCGATCACCTCCACGCGTACGCGCATCTCTCCGCGCTGCGGATCGCCGACCGGGAGATCATCGAACTGCAGCACTTCCGGTCCACCGGTCCGATGGAATCGAACCACCCGTGTCATGGCGATGTGTCCTTCCCCGGTTGCGCTGCGGGCGCGAACGGACCCGACAGCGGGCGCGCGGCGCCCGCTGTCGAGCGGATGGAAGCGCCTGGAGGAGGCACCTCGTTATCCGCCGGCAACTCAGGCCGACAGTTTCGTCGTGTTGTGCGGATCGATGACGAACTTCTTGGGCGAGCCCTGGTCGAACATCCGGTACGCTTCGGGCGCCCGTTCGAGCGGGATGACCTCTACGTTCACGACCTTTCCGAGATACGGCATGCGATCCCAGAGGATCGCCATCATCAGATCGCGGTTGTAGTGCATGATTGGCGCCTGACCCGCCGAGATGTGGGGCGACTTGATCCAGGCCTTGCCGAAATCGATACGATACGTCCCGGCTTTGGCCTCCACGTCGACGGCCTCGGGATCGCCCGCCGTGTAGATGCCGGGCGCGCCGACGGCGCCGTTGGCCCGAACAACCGTGATCATCGCGTTGAGGACGGCGGCCGGATCCTCTCCGGCGCCCGGTCCGTTCCCGTGCGCCTCGAAGCCGACGGCATCGACGCCGCAATCCACCTCCCGTTCGCCGAGGATCGCCTCGATCTGGTCGGCGAGCGGTGTCTCGGAGGACAGATCCACGGTCTCGTACCCGGCGTTCTTCACCAGCGCGAGGCGCTTGCTGTTGGTATCGCCCACGATGATGCAGGAGGCGCCGAGGAGATGGGCGGAGGCGGCGGCGCACCGGCCGACGGGGCCTGCGCCCGCGATATAGACCGTCGACCCGTATTTGACGCCGGCCTGGATGCAGCCGTGAAAGCCGGTCGGCAGAATATCCGAGAGCAGGGTCAGGTCCTTGATCTTGGACAGCGCCTGATCCTTGTCGGGAAAGCGAAGCAGGTTCCAGTCGGCGTACGGCACCATGAGATAGTCCGACTGTCCGCCCTGCCAGCCGCCGAGATTGAAGCCGTAGGCGCCGCAATCGACCGCATCGTTGACGTTCATGCAGGTGTCGGTGTGGCGCTCCTTGCAATTGCGGCACCGCCCGCACGAAACGTTGAACGGGACCGAGCAGAGGTCGCCTTTCTTGATGAAATGCACGTCGGGCCCGGTCTCGATCACTTCGCCCGTCATCTCGTGGCCGAGCACCATGCCCGCGGGAGCGGGGAACCGGCCGCGGTAGATATGTTGGTCGCTGCCGCAGATGTTGGTGGTGACAATCTTGAGGATCACCCCGTGCGGCGTCTTGTTGCCCTTGGGATCGACGAGCTTCGGATAGTCGAAGTTCTGAATCTCGACTTTTCTCGGGCCCATGTAGGTAATGACGCGATTGCCTGAGGCCATGACGGTCTTCCTTCCTTCTGGTCTGGATAGAACCGGTTGGATCCGGTGATCCCCTTGGCGCGGTGTCTCAGAGCAGCTTCGCCGCAAGTACGTCGAGCATTTCGATCCGGGGTGGCGCGGCGAAGAGCTCGGGTGTTCGCTCTCTCAAGGCCGCCGCCAGCAGGCCGGAGAGGTGCGCTTGCCGTCCCGCTTCATCGGGAAACGCGTCGAAGATTCCGAACGTCGAGGGGCCGAAGCGGATGCCGAACCACGCGATGGTTCCCGGTTCGTTTTGAACGATGGGCTGGCCGTTTCGCAGAAACGCCTCGACCTCCGCTTCCTTCCCGGGCTTGGCGTCGAGGATGACGAACAGTGCAAACTTGACCATGTGCGTATTCCTTCCGGGTGGGCCGGGGGGAAGCAGGCGTGAACGCCGTTCTCGGACCACGTTGGAACTGATCCCGGGGCCACCAGAATGCCGAATATGATTGCTATGGCGCCATGGATGAAGATCGAAAACCGGATCTAATCTGGCGAATGCTTCAAGATTGCTGCATCGGACGATGGGTTCGGGTCCAATGCCTCCGCCAGTCTTGCAGAATTCGTCCCAGCTCGTACCCTCGGTCGGAGCGGCGGAAGAGCGTTAGATTAGGGGGGCACGCACATTGCAGCCCTGACGCCGGTCAGTTTGACGTCACGTTCGACCATCCGCCGCGCATTCATCGGCAATCTGCCGGCGGATGGCGTCGGGCTGTGCCCGCAGGGCTCGCAGAACCGCCTGCAGCACGTGCCGCAAGCCGCTGACCTGATCGACGAGATCGAGCACGACCGCGATACCCTCGTCGTTGATCCCAAGATCATGCTGCAGATCTCGGATCAGTTGGGCCCTGGCTAAATCGATCTCGCAGTAATGCCCGACGCCCTCGCGGAACGACGGGACGAGCGAGCCGGTCTCGAGCCAGATCTGAAGTCGATCGGGGCGAAGATCCGCCCGAGCCAGAAATTCGCGCTCGTCCATACCATCCCCCTCTTCACAAACGCCGAGGCCACTCGGCGACCAGTCGTTCGAGCTCGGGATCGGGCCTGTCCGGCAGCTTGATCAGCAGCTTGACGTAGGCGTCGCCGGCTGTGCCGTCCGTCCGCGGAACGCCCTTGCCCTTGAGGCGCAGCACTTTTCCGGAATCGCTCCACTTCGGAACCGTCACAGTCACCGGCCCCGCAGGGGCCGACACCTCGATCCGGCCACCGAGCACCGCCTCGCGCAGCGGAACGCCCTGTTCGAAATGGATGTCGTCGCCCTCGCGTCGGAAGACCGGGTGCGGAAGGACGCCGATCTCGATCAAAGCATCGCCAGGCGGCGCGCCGCCCTGACCCGGTTCCCCCTTGCCGCGCAGGCGGAGCGTCTGTCCATCACGTATGCCCGGCGGGATGCGGACGTCGAGCGTCGAGCCGTCCGGCAGGGTCACCAGGCGGGTGGCGCCGTTGACCGCATCGAGAAAATCGAGGCTCAGCTGATAGCGCACATCGGCGCCACGACGCTTGAGCGTCGACCGACCCCGGCGTCCGAAGATCTCGGAGAGGATGTCGTCGGCATCGAAATCCGCAAAGCCCGCATCGCTCGTATAGGCTTGGTCGGCCGATGCCTCGGCAAAGTCGCGATAGTAGCGCTGTCGGGGCCGCTCGACGCCCGAGATGTCGATCTCGCCGCGATCGAAGCGCGCACGCTTATCCGGATCGTTCAGCAGATCGTAGGCGCGCGACACGTTCTTGAACTGCTCTTCCGCCTCCGTATTGCCGGGGTTCAGGTCGGGATGCAGCTTGCGCGCGAGCTTGCGGTAGGTTTTCCGGATCGCCTCCGGAGAGGCATCGGTCTTCACGCCGAGAATCGCATAGGGATCGTCGCTCAAGGCTTCCTCCCTGCGCCGTCTTGCGGCGAAGCGCGCAACCCGTTGGGGACGGCGCCTAATTAATGCTGCTTCGACGTCGCGTTCTCACGGTGATCGCCCCAGGACGCTCCGCGGCGGGTCACGATCACGCGGGCCGGTCGCAGCAGCCGGTCGTGAAGGACGTAGCCCTCCTCCATGACGTCAGCGATGGCCCCAGGCGCAATCGATGGGTCGTCGACCTCCATCATGGCCTCATGCCGCGATGGGTCGAACGGGGCGCCAAGGGCATCGACCCGCTGTACGCCGACGCGCTGCAGGACTCCCATGAGCAGCCGCTCCGTGGCCCGCACCCCATCGATGAGCGACGCGCCCTGAGACGAGGGCTGCTCCGATGCGACGATGGCCCGGCGCAGATTGTCCAGAACCGGCAGAAGCTCGCGGGCGAGGCTGGTCACCGCGAATTGCCGTTCGTCCTCCAGATCGCGCTTGGCTCGACGCCGCGTATTCTCGGCTTCAGCCAAGGCCCGCAATGCGCGGTCGTGAAGCGCGGCGTTCTCGGCCTGCAGCGCTGCGGTCTCGCCCGCGCCCGACTCGGGTGCCGCGCTCGCCACGGGGGCATCCGGGGGTGAGGGCTGCCTGGCGGATGCGGTCGGAGAATAAGCGTGATCCAACGGTTGCTCGGCCATCCCATGCCTCCTTCCAATGTGGATGATGTCAGGCTGCTTGAGCCAAGGTCGAGCCGTTGACGGTGATCTGTCCGTTCAAGACTAGAACCGGGACCGTACTACCGTCCTTGATCACACCCGTGAGCAGCATCTTGGCCAGCGGGTTCTGCAGATGGCGCTGGATCACGCGCTTGAGGGGACGTGCGCCGTAGACCGGATCGTAACCGGCATTGGCGAGCCAGTCCTTGGCCGGGTCCTCGATGTGCAAGGCGATCTTCCGCTCGGCCAACCGTCCTTCGAGGCCTTCGAGCTGGATGTCGACGATCCGGCGCATGTCGCTGCGGCCCAATCGGTTGAACAGGATGATCTCGTCGAGCCGGTTGAGAAATTCCGGCCGGAATGCCCTGCGCACGACCTCCATGACCTGCTCGCGGGCCGCCTCGGCCGGCTGGCCCTCCATCAGGGCGGCCAGGAACTCGGCGCCGAGGTTCGAGGTCAGGACGATGATCGTATTGCGGAAATCGACCGTGTTGCCCTGCCCGTCTGGCCTGCCCCCTAGAAAGTGGTCCTCCCTGAGGTATGGCTTTGAGCCATGTGGAGGATGTTGTCATGGGACGGAAGAAGCATACGGCTGAAGAGATTGTCTCCAAGCTGCGCCAGGTCGATGTCTTGGTCTCGCAGGGTCGCAAGGTCGCCGAAGCAATCCGCTCCATCGAGGTGACGGAAGTCACTTATTATCGCTGGCGTTCCGAGTACGGCGGTCTAAAGGGTGACCAGGTCAAGCGGCTGAAGTCTCTGGAGATAGAGAACCAGCGGCTCCGTCGAGCGATCTCCGACCTGACCTTGGAGAAGCTGATTCTGAAGGAGGCCGCCTCGGGAAACTTCTGAGCCCGGCTCGCCGCCGGGCATGTGTCGACTTCGTCGTTGCCGAGCACGGTGTGTCCGAACGCCTCGCTTGCCGTGTCCTGGGCCAACATCGTTCGACCCAGCGCAAGGTCGCCGTCCTGGCGGAGGACGAAGCCGCTTTGACGGGCGCCATCGTCGCCCTGGCGCTGCAGTATGGACGCTACGGCTACCGTCGGATCACGGCCCTGCTCCAACGTGACGGCTGGACGGTGAACGTGAAGCGCGTCGAACGGATCTGGCGGCGCGAAGGGCTCAAAGTCCCGGCTCGCCAGCCAAAGCGGGCACGCCTTTGGCTCAACGACGGCTCGTGCCTGCGACTGCGGCCGGAGCGTCCCGACCACGTCTGGTCCTACGACTTCGTCGAGCACCGCACGCACAACGGACGCAAGTACCGGATGCTGAACGTCATCGATGAGTTCACCCGCGAGTGCCTGGCCATCCGCGTATCTCGCAAGCTCAAGGCGCTGGACGTGATCGACGTACTCTCGGACCTGTTCAGTCTGCGCGGAGTGCCAAGGCACATTCGCTCAGACAACGGGCCGGAGTTCCTCGCCAAGGCAGTTCAGGACTGGATCACGGCGGTGGGATCGACAACCGCCTACATCGAGCCGGGAAGTCCGTGGGAGAACGGCTATTGCGAGAGCTTCAACGCGAAGCTGCGGGATGAACTCCTCAACGGCGAGGTGTTCTACACTCTCAAGGAAGCCGGCGTCGTCATCGAGCAATGGCGGAAGCACTACAACAGCATCCGCCCGCACTCGTCGCTCGGCTACCAGCCACCTGCGCCGGAGGTCGTCATCTGGCCGACCGAACCGAGCAGCTCAACGCCGCTCGTAAGCTCTGCCATCGTCACGCGACCGACGATGCACTAACTTCGAACCTGGGCCACCGAACGGGGGCAGGCCAGTCAACTCGAGGCCTACCGCGCACTAACTTTGAACCTGGGCCACCAAATGGGGGCAGACCACTAGGGACTTTGAGCCCCTCGCGACGCCAGATGCGCTGAACCCGGTCCTTGCCCACTTGCCAGCCGGCTGCCTGCAGCAGCGCGGTGACGCGGCGGTATCTGTCGCGCCCGTACTCGGACGCCAGGGCGATGATGGCGCGGGTCAGCTCATCCTCGTCGGCCGGCACGGTGGGCACGTAGCGCTGCGTACCCCGATGCTGGCCGACGATCCGGCAGGCATGACGCTCCGAGAGGCCGTACGTCTCCCGGATGCCGTCGACCGCCTGCCGGCGTCGCTCGGGGGCTACAAGTTTCCCGAGGCGACGTCCGCCAGAACTTGTTTCTCCAAGGACAGGTCGGCTACCAGTCGCCGCAATCGAGCGTTCTCGCGCTCCAGATCCTTCATTTTCTTGGCTTGATCGACCTTCAGGCCGCCGTACTCCTTACGCCAGCGGTAGTAACTCTGCTCTGAGACATCCGCTTCCTTGCATGCAACGGCGATGCTCTTTCCCTGGGCCGTCTGCACCTCGATCTGGCGCAACATCAGCACGACCTGCTCCGCACTTGGCCTGTGTCCTCGCTTCATCCCCAACTCCTCTGGTCCAAGCTGATCCTCTCAATCAGCCCGGTCCAAAGCCAGCCGGTCAGGTCAATCTGAGTGGTCATTCGTCCGGTGTCCGCGTTTCACCCAAAAGCTTCTCCGGCTGCAGCCTCATCGTCGTCCCAGTACCGAGCTGCTGCGCGCGCGCCTCTCATGCCTGTCCGTCCATCACTCTCGCGTCAACGTTGGCCAGCCCCCCGGCCGCGATCCGAGCGACCATGGCCGGCGAGAAGTCGATGGCGAAGACCTGGACACCTGTGCGTGCCGCAGCGAGCGTGAGCGCCGAAGCGCTGACGCCGAGCTCCAAACCTGCCCGCCGAAAGTTGCGGTGGCGCGCGATGGCGAGGAAGGTCCCAAGGTCGGCGAGGTCGGTGCGATCCACGTGCATGTCATGGCCTATCGTCAGAATCGTCGTGATCGTCATCTCGGGTGCGACGAGCCCGATGAGTTTTTGAGGTCATGACCGCCGCTCCTTGCGCCTGACAGTAGCGTCGATTGCGACACAAGCCGCTCACCGCGCGCCGGACACGGGTTGGCGGCTGCCGCTATGGTGCTGCGACTTGGGAGGCATATCCGATGCGGCGACCGATCCTATTCCTCGCGGCTGGCCTGATGGCGTGCGGTCTGGCTCCAGCGATCGCCGAACCAGCGGGCGATGGCGTCGCCGATCTCGGCAGCTATGCCGCCCGCGTCGAGATCCATCCCTTCGAGAGCCTTACGCTGAATGACCGGCAGTTTCTGACCGGAACATCGGACGGGGCGAAACCCGTGACCGTCACAGGCGTCCTGCGCATTGCGAAGGCGGGGACGGAACGCCTGCCGACCGTTATCCTGATGCACGGCTCTGGCGGCCTCAGCGGCAACATCGAGTTCTGGCAGCGGGCGCTGGGCGCACGGGGGATCTCGACCTTCGCGCTGGACGGTTTTACCGGTCGGGGCCTGACCTCGGTCAACACCGATCAGAGCCTGCTGTCGCGCACGAACCTGATCCTCGACATCTACCGGGCGCTGGGCGTTTTGGCGAAACACCCACGCGTGGATCCGGCACGGGTCGCGGTGATGGGCTTCTCGCGCGGCGGACAGGCGGCGCTATACGCGAGTCTCACGCGGTTCGACACGGCCTGGAACCGCTCCGGGATCACGCCGGCGATTTTCCTGCCGGTCTACCCGGACTGTTCGATCCGCTTTCAGGACGACACCGTGACGGTCGGGCGGCCGATCCGAATGTTCGGTGGCAGCGGCGACGACTACAATCCGGCTGCGTCCTGCACCGGCTACACTGATCGGCTGAAGGCGGCTGGGGTCGATGTCAGCCTGACGGTGTTCCCGGGGGCCCAGCATGTCTACGACAACCCTGCGGGCCCGCCTCAGCCGACGGTCGCCAAGGGTGCGCAGACGGTCCGCGCCTGTTCGCTTCACGAAAAGGCGGACGGGGTGATCGTCGAGGGCTCGAAGGACACGCCGTTCACCTATGCCGATCCCTGCGTGCAGCGGGATCCGCATATCGGGTCGGACGAGGCCGCCCGCGTCGCGACCTTGAAGGGCGTCACGCAGGCGCTTGGAGCGGCTTTCGAAGGACGTTGAGATCCGTTTATTAGGCGAAACCTTGAGCCGGGTTCCGTCTGTTCCCGGCCCAACTCAGCCACTCGGACCCCCGTCGAAGCTTCCCCACGGCGGCTGTTAGACGCCGATGTCGCCGATGGCCAACTTACGATCTCGCTCCGCCATTTCGGCCTCGTTGCCAGGAAACAGCATCTGTACGCTGTCGATCGCGGCACGTTCTTGCACTTGCTCCACGAACGGCCGTAGCCCTTCCTCATAAGCGTGAAATGCGGCGGCATGGTTGTCCGGATGCCGTGCCAGGGCGTCGGCCAACCTTCCCGCGCCGATGATGGCCATCGAGCCACCGAGGCCCGCGAATGGAGACACGCAATAGCCGGCGTCGCCGACGAGAGCGATGCGCCCGTGAGACCACGTCGGCATCCTGATCTGGCTGATACGATCAAAATAGAAGTCGTTGTCCTCGCCCATACGAGCGAGCATGTCCGGCACTTTCCACCCCAAACCGGAAAAATGCTCCCTGATCAGACGACGTTGCTGATCCTTGTTCCGGTAATCGTATTCGATCTCGCCGGGCGTACGGAAACCGAAGCCGATATCCGTGCGATCGTCATAGCCGTTCAGCATCGCCATCCGCCCAGGAACGGCAAAAAGCTCCGAGCTGTTCGGTTCGAGCAGTCCGGTGTCTGGCACGACTTTGAGGTAGAAATATCCGCCCATGAAATGGGTGAATTGCTCACCGTCGCCGAACACCAGTCTACGCGTATTGGAGCGGTTTCCATCGCAACCGCATATCAGTGCGAATTCGTGCTGACTGCCGTCGCTGAACGTCGCCGACACCGCCTCCGGACGCTCTTCGATCGCCACGATCGAACGGTTGAAACGCAGTTCCACATCGCCCTCGATCGCGCCGCACAGTACATCCAACAGGTCGTCGCGGTGGATCTCGTAGCGCGGCCCCGCATCATCGTCCGGGTGGTGGGCCATATCGCCCAGCGTTGCGTTGTGCGCATCCTTGAAGGCGAAGCGTCGAGGGGGAAGTGTTCTGGCTCGAACAGCGTCCATCAACCCCATGCGTGTGAGGATTGCGATTGTCTCGCCGTCGATGTCGACCGGCGTTCCGCCGCGCCGCAGGCCCGGTGCGACCTCGACCACCGTGACGCGGTATCCAAGCTGGTTCAGCCAGAATGCCGTCGCCAAGCCGGCGAAGCTCGCGCCGCTGACGAGTGCGACTCGCGTTTCGGTGGAGGACGCAGCGGAGACCACGGTTGACGTAGGCATGCCGTCACCTCAGAATAATCTCGATACGAAACTATACTGAGTATATATCGACGTGAAGGAACCGGCAAGCCCTATGCTGGACAGGCGCACTCGGAAGCGGTTGGCGACGCGCCAAGCCATCTCCGATGCAGCCACGCGTCTGTTCATGGAACACGGGTTCGATCGGGTGAAGGTCGACGAGATCGCGGAGGCCGCCGATGTCGGCCGCATGACCGTGTTCAACCATTTCCCCCGCAAAGAGGACATGTTCTTCGATCGTGAGGATGAGGTGCGCGGAATGGTGGCCGCGGCCATCCACGGGCGGGATGAGGGAGCAAGCCCGATCACGGCACTGCGCTCGCTCGCTCATCGCTGTATCGAGGACCGGAACCCTCTCCTCCCGCTTTTCGGTGCGCCGCTGAGGTTCGTGGCGACAGCGCTGGCCAGCGAGGCGCTGAAGGCGCGCGCCCGCCAGATGTGCAGCGAGTTCACGCGCGTTCTGGCAGAGATGATGGCAGAGGCCGTCGATCGACCCGCGGACGATCCCAACGCACATCTGGTGGCGGCCTTGCTCGTAGCGACATGGAGCGTCGCCTTCTTCGAAGGGTACAAGGTGGCTGACACACCCGGCGACGCCGCGGCTGCCGGTCGCGTCTTTCTTCGTCTAATCGATCGTGGTTTCCAGGCTGCAGCGGGCGCGGCAGCCGGAACTCCCTATGTCGAAGCAGGATGACGATATTGGGCTGCGGATGCGTGGCAGCAAATATCGGTAGGGCTTACTCAGGACTGTGTGCAGTGCTGCCACTATATTCGCTGCCACGCATCCGCTGCTCGGAAGCCGAACTGCCGGACAAGCGGACGGCCTACCATCGACCCAACTCAGCTGTCTGAAACGCTTTCGACTATCCCCCGAAGCGGACGTTCGTCCGCCGTTCGGCAACTGCGGCTCGGGGCGGGAAGCGGTCACTAGCCGGTCGCCAGGGAGCGGACGCTCGCTGTCCAAGCCAGAGCCATCTTTATCAGCTATCGCGCCTCCCTAATCAGATTTTAGAACTCCGCTTACGAGAAATATTGTCCAAAAAACCGATCCACAATGCTCACGGCGTTGCGTGCGCATTCGCGAACTTCCTCCGGAGACAGCCTCACATTCCGTCCGAGGATTGCCGAGCTGTCTCCTGATTTATCTATGTAGGACTGATCGACCACGCCGAGCGTATGCGCAAAGCAGTGTCTCTTTTGGAATGCAAGCTTGAACGCCGTCCAGTCGTTTGCTGCGACCGCCATGTCCCAGTGGGGCATCATCTTGTTTCGTGCGGTCTCTAAGCTTTGAAAAGAGCGAACTGGGTTAGCCTCATAGGGAGAGCCTTGTTGATTCATTCGGACTGCTTCTGAGTTACAGACACGCATCACTCCATCAAAAACGCTAACTATGCGCGCTAGCATGTCGGAAAGATCGTCGCGGCTCACAAAGCCTCTTGCAATGCTACGTTCGACATGCGCGCTCGTGACCTGACCGGCTGGCTTTGGACCGGACTGATTGAGAGGATCAGCCAGGACCGAAGGAGTCGGACATGCGGCGAGGTCAAAAGACGAGCGCGGAGCAGGTGGTGCTGAAGCTGCGGCAGATCGAGGTGCAGACGGCC
>NZ_JAKSYN010000069.1:0-894 GCF_022829565.1 Methylobacterium sp. J-001 | reverse complement strand
TCGTCGATCTACAGGCAGCCATCAACCGCTACCTCGCCGAACATAACCTCGACCCGACCCCCTTCCGCTGGAAAGCCGACCCAGACACCATCATCGCGGCCGCAGCACGGGGGCATCAAACGTTGGATTCAATCCACTAGCTAGAATATCCGCTTACATAACCGACCTCCTAAGCGGCGAACCAGCGACTTTCGGCCAGTTTCGGTCGATGGCTGTCCCAGGGACACAGAAGCCTCGACGATCGTTTGTCGGGCGGGTCGTCCCGGTGGCGACCGTCCATTGCCATGTCGAGACGGCGCAGCCGGGAACTGATCGGTTGTAGCGATCTTGCACCCCGGGCTGCGACGGCAGGAGCCCATCCAAGCAGGGTACTATGCCCGACCGCCGATCCGTCCTTCTGACACTCACCGCAACCGCGGCGCTTACTTCGACACGCCGCGCGGCCGCCGTCGGGGCGCCGGAACGGATCCCGCTGTGGCCGGGCGTACCACCCGGCGGCGGCGGACCGCGAGGGTCGATCACCCGGGACGACAGCGGCGCGGTGAGCAATATCGCCGACCCCGTCCTTGAGGTGTTCATGCCGGAGAACCCCAGTGGCGTCGCAGTCCTCGTGGCGGGCGGCGGTGGCTACACGCGCATCGGCATCGTGAAGGAGGCGTTCCCAGCCGCCTTCTGGCTCGCGGCACAAGGCATCACCGCTTTCGTACTCACCTACCGCCTCCCCAGTGAGGGTTGGAATGCAGGGCCCGTGGTGTTGATCGGCCCCCACAGGGTGGTCCAAGGTTAAATTTAGTGCGCGGTAGGCCGCTCCGCCACGGGTAGCTTGGCCGGCGGAGCTGGTCGGGCGAGCGCAGCCGGCCAAGCAGTGAAGGCTGGCATAAACACCTCTGGTGC
>NZ_JAKSYN010000066.1:0-11538 GCF_022829565.1 Methylobacterium sp. J-001 | reverse complement strand
TCACGCGGACTGAGTTCAGGCTGCTCCAGAGCCAAGGCAACGATCTGCTCGCGGATCTCTGCAGGTAGACGGTTCCAGACCCGGCTCGGCTGCGAAGGATGGTCATTCAACGCCTCGGGGCCGCCGCGCTGGTAGGCGTCGGACCAGCGGTAAAACGTCGAGCGCGTGATGCCGAGCTTGTCCAGGGTGGCACGCACCGGCAGGTGGGATTGCTCGACCAGCCGGATGATCTCCAGCTTCTCGGGGGCCGGGTACCTCATGCCTCGTCGCCCCCAGCCCCGCGCATGCTTTTTTAAGCAGACGGTTCTCAGGACGAGATCAGCCACGACCTCCTTCAGCGCCCCCGTCTCGCGGCGCAGAGCCCGCACCTCCTCCGTGGTAGCCGCACGAGTCGTGTCGCCGGACAGGCGCTTCTTGCCCGCCTCCAGGAACTCCTTGACCAGCCGTAGTCCATCGAGGCGGTGATCCCCGCACGACGGCACAACTCGGCGATGCTGTCCTCGCCACGCAAGCCTTCCAGCACCACGCTGATCTTCTCTTCGGAGGAGAACTGCCGACGTGTGGCCCGACGGATGTCTTGGATCACCGCTTCCGCCGGCTCCTTGGCCGGCCCGGATGTCGGCTTCATCTTCGCTCCTCAGGAGCTACGATGAACCAGCCATCCTCCGTTCGTGAAGATCCTCAATCTGTCCCACTGGTGTTGACGTCGGACAAGCGCGAGCATGAGCTGATAACCCAAGAGCGCGTCTGGACCGGGTTCACACCCGAAAGACTCCACGCCGCCACTCAATAGGCTTCAGAAGCGGAAACCCAACGCCTGCCCTACCGCGAGGTGTCCCGCAGAGGGACATGGATCCTCTGTGCGGTAGAGCCTGAGATCGTCCTGGACATGTCCCCTCCGGTTTATTGCCGATGGGTCCGGAAGGATCGCGAAATATCATTCGGGATCGACTTTCATCGTCTTGGGCAAAGGGCCGGCGCGCGGGACCGTTCCGATGGCGAACCGTGAATATGAACGCGAAGGTGGAATTCACGATGCGGTCCGAAGCTGCATCGACCACCGTGCTTCAGGTCGCGGCAAGCTCCCACCCTGGACGTCCATGACGCCTCGTCCAGAAATCCGCCGGTCAGAGCGCCTCCTCCTTGTCCCGCCGATCTGGAGCCCCCTGTCCGTCCCCTGCACGGCGATTGGATGGAATCAGCCTTCGACGAAGCTGGCCCTGCTCTGGTCCAGCGACCCTCCGACCCACGTCCCGAGGGATTATTCGGACTTGGGGGCGACGGCAGGAGCTTGCGGCTGGGATGGCCCGGGATGCACCGTCATGGAGGGAGGCTGGTCCGAAAGCTGCTGACGCACCTCGGCGAGCTTGGCCTGGGCCACAGCAAGCTCCTGCCGGGTCGTCCCGATCCGGTCCTCAAGGGCGGCCATCTCCTTGTTCCGGGTGGCAAGCGTCTCGGTCAGGGTCGCCAACTGCGCCTGGGCGTCGGCCTGCCTCCTCTGCAGCGCTTCCAACGCCGAGGTCGCGCCGTCGCGGTCGGAAGCCAGCTTCTGGACGGCCTGCTCAGCCTGGCTCCGTTCCGAGATCACACGGTCCCGCTCGGACTGCGCCGTGGCGAGTTCTTTCTGCGTCGCCGCCAACCCATCCCTGGCTTGCTGCACCTGCTGGCCAGCCTGCGAGACGTCGCTCGCCAGCTTCTCACGATTGGCGGTCAGACCGTCGACGGCCCGCTCCAGTTCGGCCTTCTGCCTCGTCGCCTGCTCGGTCGCGGCGCGAGCATCGGCGAGATCCTTCTGAGCGGCGGCCGAGCCCTCGCGCGCCTTCTGCTGGCTCTCCTCGGCCTTCGCGAGGTCGGCAGTCTTGGCGGTCGCCTCCTGGGACATGGCGGCGATGTCGGACCGCAGCTTCGCCTCTTGCTGGCGCGTCTCCTCCAGCCGGCGCCCGACGTCGGCCAGTTCCTTGGTCCTGGCAGTCGCCGCCTGCTCGGCGGCCGTGGTGGCCTCCTTCATCGGCGCGAGCTTCTGCTCCGCCTGGGTAAGCTGGGCCTGAAGCCCGGTGAGCTTGGTCGTCTCGGCCTCCGCGGTGGCCTTCGCCTCGCCGGCCTTGCGCTCGGCCGCCTGCTGTTCGGTCGCCAGGCTCGCGGCTCTTGCCTTGGCTTGTTCCCCGGCCTGGGTGATGTCCCGCTCCTGCTGCTGGGCCGATGCGATCCTCTCCTTGAGCCCGTCGAGGGTACCCGCCGCCGCCCTTTGCTGGTCGAGGTCCGATTGCAGGGAGACCTGCTGCGTCTCCAGGTCTTGGATGCGATGGTCCCGCGCCGTCCTCTGCCGCCCACCGGCGATGGAGGCGACGACGAGCCAGACCAGGAGCACTGCCACCACAACGGCGAGGCTGAACGGCAGGGGCCTGCGGAGTTCGGAACGGTAGTCGATGGCCATGGCGGTCTCGCGGGCGTTGGAGGAACGGATCAGAACGACGTGGCAGCCTCGCCAGGGGTCGGTTCGGCACCGGCGGCCCCCAGCTCGAGGGTGGGACTGCTCGATGCGAGTTCGGCACGATCAGTCCTGACGAGGGAACCGATCATACCGAGGAGAGCGCAGTGCTCGGGGGAGCCGTTCGCCGCAGCGAGGAAAGCCGCGAGCTCGATGCGGGACGGCCTCCCGCCGGATGGACCGTTCGGCTCGTGGAAGACGTACACGTCAGTTGGGTCGTCGCCGCGGCATAGATACCAGCGGTCGTCGTTCGACCCGTTATGAATCGGCGTTCGCAGGGGTGGCATCGGAGGATCCCCATCGTCTCGTCCCCGGTCGGGGATCACGCCTATTATAAGCCTAACCCCGGACGGCGACCGTTCAGCGACGGCCGTGGATCACCATCGCAAGCAGGTATCCAATGGCTCCGGCCATGGCCGCCAGCAGCAGCGGGGACTCTTTCGCATACTGTGCGACGGCATCTCCACCCTGGCGGTAGGCACGCTCGGCCTCGGGAAGGGCGTCCCGGCCCCTGTTGATCGCCTTGTCGGCGAGGTCGCTTGCCTGTCCGGCAACGTCGCGCACGGCGTCCTTGGCCTGTCCGTACAAGTTCTCGACGGTCCCCTTCGCCTCGTTGGCCGTGCCCTTGGCCTGGGTCTCGCGGTCGCCCGTGACGTCACCGACGGCGCCCTGGACCTTGCCGCCGAGTTCCTTGGCGGCGCCGGTAATGCGGTTCTCGTCCATTGGTCAATTTCCATTCGGTTCAAGGTTGAGCTGGCCCGCTGCGAAACGCGCTTCGAGCCGATGCGAGGCACTGACTAATCCTTCGACGCAGCCTTCCCGGGTCGCGCCTTCATCGAGCTTTGGTTGGCTTTCTTCGCCCGGTCGTCGGCCTTTGAGGCGTGCTCGGCGGCCTTCTCCTCGTTGCCGGCGTCGATGTGTCGAGCGGCCTTCCGGTGTGACTTTGCCGCAGCCTCGTGGTGTTCGGCGGCCTTGGCGTGCGCGTTTCCGGACATCTGTCCCTCCCGTGACGGGGATTTACGTGCCCCGGTGCAAACGTGTGGCCGGTCGGTTCCGCGGCTTCGATACCAGCGGGATCGACCGGGTGGCTCCTCAGGCGGGCATGCCGGCGACCGCGGACGGAAGCCTGCCGTCGGGGGTGTAGCGGTCCACCGCGGACGGCAGTTCGCGCGAGAGCCTGGACAGAAGGTCTTCGTGCGAGAGGCCGGTCTGCCTCGACAGCGTATCGAGGACGTCAGGACCGATGGCCGATCGCAAATGATCGGGCTTCATCTCGGCGTTTGGACCATGGTTCACCCAGGAATAGGCGGCCTCGCCGTGGCCGTTCTCGCGAAAGCGGTAGACGAGTTGGCTGAGGCCGCCACTGAGCAGGCCACCGGCACCGGCACCCCCGAGGGCGCCTCCGAGATTACCCAGCAGGCCGCCGAGACCACCCTGTCCCGCGATCCCGCCCTGTCCGGCGGGCGCACCTGCAGTTGCAGGACCACTGTGGCCGGCTCCGCCGAGCATCTCCGGGATCTTATCCTGGTTCTGGAACCCCGCCACGGCCAACATGCCGAGCAGCGCCGTCATAGAGGGGAAGCCGTCACTCATTGGGTGTCTCCGCTCCGGTGAGAGGGGTCGTCGTGCCGATCAGCAGTCGTCGTCGCCGGGCTTCACCACCTTGCCCTCGGGCGGCTTCGCCTCATTGGCGGAGGGCGTCGCATTCGAGCCGACGTTGTTCATCGCCCCGACCGTCCCGGGGGATTCGGCCTTGGCACCGGGCGAGACCTTCCCGATCACGTCCCCGTCGACCTTCGAGGAAGCGTCGGCCGAGCCCTTCTGGCCGGTGCTGTTCGTGGTCGTTCCGACCGCACATGGCTTGGCCGAGGCGATGCCGGCGCCAAGAAGCGTCATCGCCGTCGCGACGGTCAGGGTGGTCAGGATCTTCATGGGGTTTCCTTAGGGGTGGGATGGGATGCGGACCGGGCAGGCGAGCGACCGCTACCGCGAGAGGGCGGACCGTTCGGAAGCCGTGATGACGTAGTCGGCAATGGCCGCCCGGCAGCCAGGCGAGACCTCTCGGGCGTTCCTGCGGAAGCAGGCGACGACCTCGGGTCCGTTCAGGTCGAGGCCGTTGCAGAGACGGGCGTAGTCGGCGGAGCAGAAGGGTTTCAGCGATGCCCTGGAACCGGTCTTCTCAAGAGCCTGTGCGCCGAGCGGGAGGCATGACGATACCAGGGCCGCGAATACGACGAGGTGGCGGAGCTTGGTCACGACGACGGGGCTTTCGTGAAAGGTGGACATGGAATCGTACGGAGCCGGGACCGGCTCGAACCGGTCCCGGACTTGAGCGTTTCAGAGCGGCTTGCGCGGGGTGGTTTCCGTGGTGGTCCCGGCGGTGCCGGTATGGCTGACCGTCCCGCGACCGTCCTCGACTTCGACCTCGGTGTGGCGGACCTTGTCGGTTACCGTCTCCACGCGCTGGGCTGCATCCTTGCGGATGCCGACCTCACCGACGACGCGGGCGTCCTTCGACACCACCGCCTGCTCGCGCATCTCCGTCGCCTCGATGACCTTATCCTCGAACAGCGCCATGTCGCCCGGGGTGACGGCGCGGTCGACGACGCGACGGTCGACGTTCACCGTCTCGTCGTGGAGGGTGACGTTCTCGCTGACATCCTTCTCGACGGCGTAGGACCGAACCCGGACCCGGCCTGCATCGACCATGCGCTTGCCGACGTTGAGGCGCTCCTCGACCACGGGGATGTAATCGGTGCCGCTGGCGGTCCCGCGGGCGGCGACGGCCTCGGACGGACCGGCTGCGTGCAGACCGGTGTCGCGGGTCCTGGCGGCGTGATCGGATGACATCGCACCCTCACCGAGCGCTCCGGCGGCAACCGGTGCGGTTCCGGTGGTGGAACCGGTCGCACGACCGTCCCAGCCTTCCTCGCGCCAGGCGGCCTCGCGCTCGTCGAGATCGACCGAACCGTGCTCCTCCAGGATATCGGAGGCGGCGTGGACATGCGCGTCGTCGACCTCTGCGCTCAGCATCGTGCCGCCGCGGTGCAGTCCCTCGCCGTATGCGTGACGGTCCTCCTCCGGCATGAAGAAGTCCTTGATCGAGCCCCACATGCCTTCGTCGGCCTTTGTCGCGGTTCCGGCCGAGCCGGCCTGGGTGCCGGAAATCAGCTTGATCGCGCCGGCGGGAATGCCGAGGCCGACGAGCTTGCCCTGGGCGGCGACCGCTTCGGGATGGGTGTCGTACATGGCGGTGATGGTCTGGGTCATGATGTCGGCTCCTGTGACGGGTGCGTGGTGGCCTGTTCCGTGACGTGCCCCTCGGGGGACACGCGTTCGATCACGGCGTGCTGCCTGCGCAGCGTCACCGGCATCTCGACGTCCTCGCCCGCCGTGGTCCGGCGGATGTGCACCTCCTCCTTCAGGACGAGGCGTTTCTCGACGACGAGGATCTCTTCCAGCACCGGGATGATGGTCACCCCGGCCTCCGTCCTGACCACCGGGGGTGCCTCGCCCTCGGCGAGGGTCCGGTTGACGGGCACCCGGGTTACCCCGACCATGTCGCTGCGCAGGGTCTCGCGCAGGACCTGGTCGAGGGTGTCAGTTCGCGTGCTGACACGGACTCGTCCGGTCTCGACCGCACGCTTCTCGATGCGCGCGGTCTCCTCGATCAGCGGGAGGACCGCCTCCTCGCCGATGGCGACCTCCGCCGCGGTGCCGAAGCGCGTCCCGAGCCCGTGGGGCTCGGTCGCGGCGGGATCGCCGACGCTCATGCCCGGCGCGGGGTTAGGGTATTCGGGGCGGGGCGGATGACGGTCGGATCAACTGCCGAACCGCGGCCGGCGAAGAAGGAGGCGAGCGCACCAAAGATAAGTGCGAGGGCCCCGAACAGCGCACCCTGGGACACGCGGCGCGCCGTGGCGTCGGCGATCTGCTTGGACTGCTCCTTGGCCGAGGCGACGGTTTCCCTGAACTGCTGGGTGTACTGCGCGACCTGGGTCCGCGCCTGCTCGACCGGGATGTTCTGCGCTTTGGAAAGGGCCACGGCGGCCTTCTCCTGAGCGGCGGCCTGTTGTGCACCGTCACCCGAGACGGCGGCGCGCATCGCGGTCACCGCGGTGTCCTTCAGCGCGGCCGGATCGGATCCGGTGCCATTGCGGACATTGGACTCGATGTTCGAGAACGGGTCGGTAACCTTGGTCAGCGACGGGGCGGCGGCCTGCGCCAGGGTCGAGACGGAGCCGCCCATCGCGTTGCCGACCCCGCCGATAGCCGAGGAGGCCGTGCCGAGGGCGCCGCTGACGATGCCGCTGGCGGCCGACGACAGCATGTACAGCACCACAAGCGTTGAGACCGCCCAGGCGAGGAGGCCGTGATAGCCCGCCGTCGAGGTCGAGGGCTTACCGGATAGGCGTCCGGCGAAGTAGCCGCCGGCAACGGCCGCCAGCACGCCGGAGACGACGAACCACAGGCCGGCACCGATGCCAAGCGAACTCGCCGCCGGGGTGCCGTCACCCATCGGATCGACCGTCGATAGGCCGATGCCGAGCCCCAGCATGTTCAGGATGACCTGCGAGATCAGCGCGACCGTGGCTCCGGCGAGGACCGCACCCCAAGAGACGGAATGCAGCATCATCGTGCGCATGTCCTCGGCCGGCGTGACCATGGTGGTCTGCGGCAGCTCGCGGTCGACGACGGTGCGATCCGTAATCGCACGACTGGGGGATACGGGCGTGGGCTCTGTTACGGTGGCCATGGTGGTTCTCCTGTGTTGTGGGTCGAAAAGTCGGGGCTCGGGGGCGAGGCGGGGTCAGACGACCCGGCGGCGGCCCATGACGATGTGGTAGAGCCACAGCACGATCACGGCGCCGACGACGGCGACGAGCAGGCTGTAGAGGTTAACCCCCGACACGCCGGGCTCGCCGAACTGGTTGAAGAGGAAGCCGCCAACGACCGCGCCGACGACGCCGAGCAGGATGTCGACAGCGAGGCCCTGTCCGGTGTTGTTGACGATCTTGCTGCCGATGAAGCCGGCGATCAGGCCGAGGACGATCCAGGCGAGGAGGGACATGACGAGCTCCGGTTTTAGGCGTGATGACGGGTCCCGACGCAGGGCCTGCGCGGGCTGGGGATGGGTCTCGAAGGCGTGCGGGCTCGACCGCTACGACCTCGTTGGCCTGCGGGGTTGGTCGAGCTTGGTCTTCGTCGTGGCGTGCCGCGCCTTGATCGCGACGATCTCGGTCGTGGCCTCCGCCTCGACCTTGGTGTCCCCGAAGATCATGCCGATGGCCTGCTTGATCAGGGCACGGGCATGATCGCTCGATAGAACCTTCCGGTCCTTGCCCATCCACCACACCTCTCTGTCCGGCCTAGCCGTCTTTGAGATGCCCAGATCGAGCAGAGCTACACCCACCGAATACTTTTATCGAAATGATGTTCCGGCGATTTACATAAAAGTATTTCAGCTTAGGTCGCTTAGTGTTTTCGACCTGGTTTTCGCGTTGTATTTTTGCCGTAATGCTCAATCGACGTCTTCTCGCCGATCCCACGCTCCCTGGCCCAGACCACCACGGCGCTGCGGCGGTTGACACCGATCTTGCGGTACAAGCTCGCCACGTGGTTGCGCACCGTGCTCAGCGAGACCCCGAGCGCCTTGGAGATCTCCTCGTCCGTGTCGCCGCGGCAGATGCCCTCCAACATATCGCCCTCGCGGGTCGTAAGCCTCTCGACCATCGCCTGCGGCTTGCCCGGCCTGGGAGGGTTGCGCAGCTGGGCGAGTTTCTCGATCACGCCGTGGCTGAACCACGACGCGTCTGCCATGACGGATTCGATGGCCGAGATGTGTTCGACCTCCGTCCGCTTCCTCGACGAGATGTCCTGGACGGCGCAAAGAAGCCCGTCACCGCCGTTGACGGTGACCTTCTCGGCGGAGACGAGGCAGTCGAGCTCGTCGCCGTCTTGGGTTCGCAGTCGTCCCTCGAATGCCTGGACCCTTCCGTAGCGCTGGAGCTCACGCTTGAATCGGGTCCGTTCCGCTTCCTCGGCCCAGGGCACGGACGTGGCGTGCGTGGCGTTCCCGAAGGCTGCGGCGTAGGCCTCGTTCACGCTGGTCGGGACCTTCGCGTCCGAACTCAGGAGGGCCGTCGGGATCGGGCTGAGCTCGAACGCCTTGGCGAAGCGCTCCTCGCTGAGACGGAGCTCCGCCTCGGCCTTCCGTCGGTCCTCCAGGTCAGCGAAGGTGAACAGCATGCAGCGCTCGCCGCCGGGCATCTCGATGGGATGGCCGGCGACGATGACGTACTTCTCGGCGTCGGACGGCACCGAGAGGCACGCCTCGCGCTGGCGGATGGTGGTGCCGGCATGGAGGTGCTCGACCGCGGAGGCGCGGCGCTCGCCTTGGCCAATGAGGTCGACCTCTGTGAAGGTCCGGCCGAGGACTTGGTCGCGGGCGTAACCGGTCAGCTCGACGAAGCCCTGGTTGACCTTGACGTAACGCAGGTCGGAGAGCCGGCACACCACGGCCGGGGCGGGGTTCGCCCGGAACATGCACTCGAACCGCTCCTCGGCCTCGTAGCGGTCGCTCGCGTCCTGCATCAGCAGGGCGAGGCCGTTTGGCGTGCCGGCATCGTCCGTCGTCACGAGTCCCCGCATGCGGTGCGTCCACGTCCTCGCGGGATCCCGGAAATGGTGGACCTCGACCACCGCATCGCGAAACGCCTCGCCGGCCAGGATGCGCTCGACCGGATGCTGCAGCGGCCCGACCTCGCGATGGTTGCGGTAGTGCAGGATGAAGTTGGCACGGTACTCGGCGACGGTGGCTCCGAGGTCACTGAGTTCGGTGACCCCATGCATCGCGAGGGCGGCGTCATTGGCGTAGGCGATGGTGTGGTCCGGCTCGATCAGGATCACGCCCTCCGCGAGACCGTCGACGACCTGTGCCAGTTGCCGCTGCTTGAACTGGGTCATGATGGCTCGCCTCGTTCGAAGGGCATCAGTGGCCGCCTCGCATCCACGCATGGGTGCCAACGTCCCAAACGATGCGTCGGGCAATACCCCGGACATCGCCGGCCGGCATCCTTGTCTTAGTCGGGAAGGTCTTCGCCTGGGACCGGCTCGCGTTTCCGGACCAGGTAGCCCTTGCAATCCGATCCTCGGCCCTCGACCGCTTCGGACTGGGGCATGACGAACGGCCCAACCGCATCCGCCAGGTCCTATAAGAAGGGTTGGCCCTGCGGAATGACCCGGTCGGCCTTTCCGGTCAGGCGTCGGCGATCGTCGGCGGTGGTGTCCGAGAGCGTCGGAAGTCCGCCTCGGATGTTCAGGCGTCTGCAGCCATACGGATGCTGCCGGGCTTCGGTCAGGCCGCTTTCTCCTGTCTGTGCCGAAGCGCTGCCATGGCCTCGTCCGCAGCCCTTCGCCCGCTGTCATGAGCTCCGTGGGCGGTGGTGAAATCGAAGGGGTGGGTCGCCTCGCCGGCGAAGAACAGCCTGTCCTCGAAGGGCCTAGCCAGCCGCGCCCGCGCACCGGATCGGCCCGGCAGCGCGCAGCTATACGCGCCGCCGATGGACGCCATCCGGCTCCAGGACGTCGCTGCGAGCGGCCGGATCGCCGATGCGACGGCGCTGCCGAACAGGCTGGCCAATTCGGCCGACACGAAGTCGAAGCCCGCGGCCGGACCGTCCTTCTCCAGGATCCGGGCGCCCTCGCCCCCGAGGAACGCCTCGATCACCGGCCATCCGTTGGGGCGGATCGAGTAGGCGGCAGACCGCGGGTCGTGCAGGTTGCCGTAGGCGTGCGTGTCAGGCTCGAACGCGGCCCCGCGCCCGATCTCCGGGAAAACCTTCTCGTTTCGGCCCAGCGGCAGGGCGGCGGCCGCGTCGCGCCACGGTTCGGTCCCGGCGGGAAGGCGGATCGCGTCCCCGGCCAGGACCGCGGTCGAGACCGTAAGGATGGCGGCCCCAGCGCGGACGGTGCCGGCGCGCGTGGTGACGGCGACGCCGTCGGCCGTCAGGTCGATCCGCTCGGCGGCCGTGGCGAGTTGCAAGGTTGTCGAGGACGGCAGGCTGGCGGCGACCAGCGTGCCGTAGCCAAGCGGCAATTGCCAGTTCCGGCCCGTCGAGGCATCGTCGTAGGCGAGGTAATCTGTGGCTGAGATCGCCTCGGGTGCGACGCCGCTCATGAAGCTGGCGATGGCCCGCACGTAGGCGTTCCAGGGGCCGCCGGGCTCCAGGGCGTCGCTGGCCGTGTCGCTGCCCGCTGCGACCGTGCGGAGCCGCTCCTCCCAGTCGCCGTACGCCCTCTGCGCCGCCTCCTGCGCTTCCTCGTCCACGGCGATGCCCGGGTGCGCCTTCGCCCATGGCGGCTCGCCCCGGTCGACCGGGAAGCCCGATGCCTCGGCGATACCGACCCAGGCGTTGCGGTCGCCGGAGTGGAGCCACTCGCAGCCGAGGTCGAGCGGGTAGCCTGCGAGATCCTGCGTGTGGGCACGGCCTCCGAGACGCGACGACGCCTCCAGCAACAAGGCCGATGAGCCTTGTGCCGCGAGCCGCCGCGCGGCGCCGATGCCGGCGGCGCCTCCCCCTACGATGATGAAGTCGAACGCATTACCCATGGGCCGAAGGTGAGGAGGGCCGATACGACTTCCAAGGTTCGTGCGGCTGCGGCGCCGCGGCCGTGACGGTTCGGTCCCGCCGGACGCCTCCGCTCAAGCAGGCACCTGAACGAGGCGGTCATCATCAGCGTCGTTCGCCTCGTGATCAGCGGAGACGAGTTCGAGGCTCCCGTTGATCTTGATGGCCAGCATCGAGGTCTCCATCGAAATCTGCTTTACCGCTCCCCTGAGTTCAGGCTTGCGAATGCCGTATCCGCTTATGGGTAGTCGTGGCATCGTTTCGAATGGGTAGATAGGGTCTAGTGGAGTGAAGGCGACGGAAGAGTCCCTCATGGGCTTCCCGTCGCGGTGATGGTGTGCGAGTCCGGGGCATGCGCCCTGGGATCATCGTCGAGGTAAACGCTGCGGACCGTGCCTGGCTCGAAGCCATCATGGCGGA
>NZ_JAKSYN010000062.1:0-39052 GCF_022829565.1 Methylobacterium sp. J-001 | reverse complement strand
CTCCGAAATGCCAACGAGTTGGCTTCTGCGGCTGCTTCAGTTGCATATCCATGCCCTGCCACTTGGGCTTCCGCAGATGATCGATGACGTCGAGATCGTCGCGGTCAATGCCGGCTTCGACGGCCGCAGCCTCCGACAGCTCCAGAAGATGCGCGGAAGCACGGACTCGGTCTTGGCGCCAGAGAGCCGGGTCGCTGCCCGGCTGGCAAGCTGAAGAAGGCCACCATGTCATGAGCAACGCGCTGGCCAATGGCAGCCATGTCGATGACGGGGGTGAGCTCATAAGGCGCGCCGCCGAGCAAGCCTTGGATCTTCGACAAACCGTCAACGAACTTATTGACCCAAAGCTACGCGAACTTGTTGACGTCGTACTGATCGAACTTGGATTTCTCCTTTCCAAGCTAAAATGACGATCGCTTTGAAAAACATCTCCAGGCAACAGAACCTACAAGTAACGACAATTCGCAGCCTGCTTTGACTGTCAACACAGCTTCCTGTCGCTGAAATCCTTCAAAAGTCCAGCGACAGGCCGCTTATTTATGCAAATATCTACTGGCTCTGGAAGACCCAGCAAGTGGAATCAGTCTTATGCTTTTGCCGGTAGTAGGGGGGCAATGTGAGGAAAACTTCAATGACTAAAATGTCTTCTCAAGATTTACTGCCACACTCATGCCTTAAGCTAGCAGCTGAGATCACGGCCGCCTATGTGACCAACAATCACATCGCAGCCGCTGATCTGCCAGGCTTGTTCGAGTCCATTCATTGGGCACTCTGCAACCTGGGACAGCCATCAGACGAACTCCATTCAGCCATCGCAACCACTGAAGTCCCAACTCCTGCACAGATCCGCAGATCGGTCCAGCGTGACCACATCATGAGCTTTATTGACGGACGTTTGTACAGGACCCTAAAGCGACATCTCACCGCCCACGGTCTTACGCCTGAGACGTACCGTGCCCGCTACCGCCTGCCCAGCGACTACCCGACTGTGGCCCCCAGCTACGCTGAGCAACGCTCGGCGATTGCAAAGGCGATCGGTCTTGGGGTACCGGGGGCACGGAGTGTTCGACACCCGCAACAAGCCGCAGAATGAGACCCGGAGGCTCACCTTTCGCCCGAACCAAGATCCGGGGAGCCCTCCGATAGCCCGAGAACTCGCATAGGCCGTTGATCACAATCGGGATCAACCTCGGCATGGCTCAAAGCCATACCTCAGGGAGGGCTACTTTTAAGGGGGGAGTCACGTCAACGGTGAGGTCTACGGCGCTACGGTGGCAAAGCACCGCGTGGTTTGTCTCTCAGTTGGCGGGAAGCAGTCTTTCCTCTAGCGGTTAGGTTGCGACGATCAAATGCTTGATGCTGGGGTCGAACGTTTTCGACACGAGTTATCCGGTCAGGTCCTCCATCCCGGAGAGCAGCTGGCCGTTTGCCAAGCCCCGCTCTTCGCATAACCGGTGGTGAACGGCGCCCTGAGGTCGGAGCCGGCATCACCCTTCAGGAACTGGCACCGAAGAAGGAGCTTGGCTCACCGAGTCGGCCAGTCGCCGGCTGGGAGAAACGCATGTCTGCCGATACCGAGAAGCACCGCGCTCTGCTTGGCGCCCTCAAGGACGCCCAAGGCAAGGGCAACGGTTCATGCGAGAAGGCTGTCACCGCAGCGTTCGAACACGTCTTCGAGCACCTGGGCCACCTAAACGACCACGTCGCTCGGGGCGGTCCCGAGCGAGGACAGGAACGAGGCAAACCCCAACTAGTACAGAACCATCCCGACAAATAAGGGGGTCATCTAAAGTATAACCGCTTGCGAGAGCATTGTTACCGAACCTAAATGGTATTGTTCGACGAACAGTAGTGGCGCTAATATTGTTTTGCTCCACCGATGCAATTTACCGTATTTACAGGAGCACTCCCGTTATTCGAAATCAAGTTAAATGTCTAGACGAGGGCTTAGATTGACTTCCCCATAGCTTGCTTCGTGCAGGCCATGAAAACGTCCGCGACGCTTAAATCGGCATGGGGAGCCATTCCGGCCGCGTCATTCAAGCAGGACACCACATCGTTGCGAGAAGCAGCTCCGTCGGTGGATTCCGCCAGCTTCTTCAGGAGGCGGTCTCGGTCAGCATCTGAGGCTGCGTTCCAGTCACGCAAAGTGTCATGCGGATCCAAGGCTAAAACGGGGGTCGCAAATGATACCAGAGTCAAAATAATTAGCGAGCAAACCGGCACCATCGAGGTGCCGCGACCAATTCCATCCGCATTCATTTTAGGTCGCCTAGTTCTGCTGCCTCAAGGGCCTTGGAATAAGTCGTTGTTGCGATAATGCAAATCAAGAACCATCGTTTCTAGCGAACATCCATCGGTAGTGGGGCGTTACTCGCCCTAAGACTCTCGGGTCAGTGAGCCGGAATTTCAGGCTTGTCCGATCTATCTGTGAAGCCGACCTGCATTGACGATGCGCCTTTCTACCGCACGCCTCGGATTTGTGAGCGCAGATGCAGTGGTCAGGATCCCGGGCGCGGGGAAGGCAGGGTCTGTGGGCTCAAAGTGTCTGTCGCATCTCAACTTGCCCTGATGTGTTGACCAGCACCCTGGAGCAGCCGCGCGAGACTTCGGTCGTTGCAGGATTGACGTCGTTCGGTAATGCGACGAGGCTCCTACCCAGTCGATCTTGCGATCCTGCGATTGCAAGGCCGGGGCGCTGCCGGCATCTGGAGCCCGATGAATCGAAACGCGGCGGGGGCCGACTACCGCACGTCCTACAGCAGATTAACGCGTATTGGGTGCCGAAGCATCCGGCGACAGTCACCCGGCCGTATGCTTTGGAAACCAGTTCCCGTGAAAGCCCGGCGGGATCCGGTGCCCGAGGTGGACGGCGGCGATGGGCGCCGCTTCGAACGCGCGCGCGTCAAGGATGATGAAATCAGTCGTGTCGCTCACGGTGTCGACGACAAGCCCGACGAGCCAGCCCTCGTCTTCGCCGGCCTCCGGCCAGGCCGGTACGAAGACGAACTCTCCCGGGACACTGTCAGGGCCGAATTCGTGCACGTGCCGCTCCCCCGTTGCAAGGTCGTGCTTGTAGATTTGTGTCGCGTCCACAAGCTGCGTGTTGCCGTCGGCGGGGACGGAGCCCGTGTAGACGTACCGGTGAAGTTGTCCGAAACGGCGCTCGTCGATCCGGGGGAACTCCTGTGCCGCGTAATCGATCACCCGACGGTCGACTTGCCCCGTCGCCGGGTCGACGGTCCAGCGTTCCAGCCAGCCCGGTGCGTCGAGGCCGCCGCCAGCCGAGGCGAACACCCTCTCGTAGGCCACGACGTCGAGGACCACGCGCCCGTCAGCGTCGTCGTAGGCGTTGGCGACGTGGAAGGCGAAGCACGGCTCGATTGCGCACCACACGATGTCGGCGGCAGTACCATGCCGCGGGAGCAGGCCGACACGGGCGCCGTGGGCCGGGTTCCAGCGGAACGGGAAGCGGTATCCTGCAAGCACCGCCCGCATTGAGAAGGTGACAGGCAGGTCCATCACGACGACGAAGCGCGTCGTGATGGCGCAATCGTGGATGCAGGGGCCGTGCGCGACCGAAATCGCTACGTCACGCACAACGCGACCGGCGGGCGAGATGACGACGTGTCGAACGCTGTCCCAGATGCGGCCGTCATAGGCGATGGCATGTGTCTCACCGGTCGCCGGATCGCGATGCGGGTGTCCAGTGAATGAGCCGGCGAGGGTGCCGTCGAACGGATCGTATCGCTGCGCCTCCAAGTCCTCGGACAACAAGACGGGAAAGCTGCCGGCTTCGACTACGGCGAAGGCGCGGTTACCGATCTCGACGACGTTGGTGTTGACGGTGTCGTCGCCGCGGCGCGGCCCCGGGGCAGCGGGCCGGCCGAGCGCTGCGGATGCCGCACGCGAGCCGATCCAGCGGTTGCGGTACCACAAGGCCTTCCCGTCCTGGATGCAGAGACCGTGCACCATGCCGTCGCCCAGGAACCAGTCGTGGCCGCGCGTCGTCGGGCCGGCGGGGTTGGCGCCCATCTTGAGGTAGCGGCCGTCGAGCCCCGCCGGGATCGTCCCGGTCACGCGCAGATCCCGCAGGGTCAGCTCCTCGCGCATCGGCGCATGGACGCCGACCGCGAAGGGGTGCTGCGTCCACGGAAGGCACAGCCGATTGCAGGCCGCCACCAACGCGACCAGGCCCTCGGCGGTGGCACGCAGGCTGGACTCAATCAAGTTCGGCATCTGGTGCTGGCTCGGGGCGATCGGAGGGAGAGCGAGGGCCCTCGCGATCGAGGCGTCCCCATATTCGGGCAAGAATGATAGCTCTGTTCATTTGGGACGACTGGGCGATCTTGTCGGTGATGTATCCAACTCCGTCCGGGCGTGCGACGGGAGTGGATCGCTACGTCGATGGCTCGGCCAGCCAAGCGCCCGGACGCCTCCAGCCGCCGGTCGAATAGCCACCTGCGGGTTTGCCATCGGCAAGCTTTTTCGGCGTGATTGGGTCGGTTCGAGCCTGTCCGCTTTTCCGACCGACTTTCTCCGATGCGGACAGGCCGCTTACGGCCAGCTCCGGCCGGCCGCTTCGAGACCAAGACAGCCGTTTAGCGGGGCCGCTGGCCTGCTCCGAAGCGGACAAAGGGTGTAGAAGGGCGAACGTCATAGAAGGGTGCAGGCTGTGTGAAAACGCGCTGATTTGGTAGAGTAGATCCTGGTCTGAGGAGGTCGGGATGAAGCGCTTCATCGCAGGCGAGGATCGTCAGTAGATCACGCTCCTTCCCGGCTGCCTGGACGACTACATCACCGCCGACAATCCGGTTCGCCTGATCGAGGTCTTCGTCGATGAACTGGATCTAGCCGCGCTCGGCTTCGCGGGCGCCGTGCCGGAGGCAACGGGCCGCCCGGCCTATCACCCGGCGACGCTGCTCAAGATCTATCTCTACGGCTACCTCAACCGCGTCCCGTCGAGCCGCCGCCTCGAACGCGAGAGCCAGCGCAACATCGAGTTGATTTGGCTCACCGGCCGGCTCATGCCCGACTTCAAGACGCTGGCCGAGTTCCGTAAGGACAATGGCCCGGCCATTCAGGCGGCCTGCGCGCGGTTTGTGGTGCTGTGCCGCCAATTAAACCTGTTCAGCAAAGCGGTCGTCGCCATCGACGGCAGCAAGTTCAAGGCGGTCAACAACCGCGACAAGAACTTCACCGCCGCCAAGGTCGAAGCCCGTCTGGCGCAGGTTGAGACGAGCATCGGCCGCTACCTCGCGGCGCTGGATCGGGCCGACCGCGCGCCGAGCGACATCGCAGAGGCGCGCACGACGCGGCTCAATGAGAAGATCGCTCGTCTGCGCGAGCAGATGCAGGTTCTCCAGGCGATGGGCCGGCAAATCGAGGCCGCCCCCGACGGCCAAGTCTCGCTGACCGATCCCGACGCTCGCTCCATGGCGACCAGCGGCAAGGGCACCGGCATGGTCGGCTACAACGTCCAGGCCGCGGTCGATACCGAGCACCACCTGATCGTGGCGCATGCGGTAACCAACGTCGGCAGCGACCGGGCGCAGCTCACACCGATGGGCCTCCTGGCGCAGGCAGCGACGGGATGCGCGACGCTCACGGTGCTGGCCGACCGGGGCTATCTCAACGGGGAGCAAGTGCTGGTCTGCGAGGGCACGGGCGTGCTGATGTGTGTGCCCAAGACCCTGACCTCGGGCCATGCCAAGCGCGGCCTCTCCACGGGACAGGACTTCATCTTTGACGCTGAGAGGGACACTACACCTGTCCGGCCGGCCAGCACCTGACCAAGGGGCTTGTCCGGTCCGATCGCCGAACCGAGGGCGACGCGATGGACCACTACCGCAACCTGACGGCCTGTCTCGATTGTGCGCTCAAGCCCCGCTGAACGCCCGCAGAGACGCGGCGGGTCAAACGCTGGGTGCACGAGGACGTGCTCGATGCGATGCAGGAGCGGCTCGACCGGATGCCAGACGCGATGAAGATCCGTCGCCAGACGGTGGAGCACCCATTCGGCACACTGAAGGCCTAGATGGGAGCAACACACTTCCTGACCCGGACCTTGGCGAAGGTCAGGACCGAGATGAGCTTGCAGGTTCTGGCCTACAACATGAAGCGGATGATCCAGATCTTCGGGGTCGGTCCGCTGATGGCAGCGATCCGAGCCTGAGGCCCACCACCGCGCTCCGCGACGCTACTCCGAGCATCTCCCCAAACCCTGGGGATCCGCGTTCTCACACGGCCTCGGTGGGAAGCGGAAGTTAACTCAACGCTTGGAAGCGGACGTTCAACTCCGTCCTTGGCTCAGTCGTTCGAGGTGATGCAGTTAGCATTCAAGGGGTGCCCACGGTCGGACACCATTTGGGGCAGCTTCCTCTCGCGCATGACCAGGGGGAGCTCGGTACGCTCCAGCTTAGAATTGCTTCAGATTTGAACCGTTGTAAGTGTGTGATCTATAACACGTTTTCGGCTTGATCAACGATCCTTGAACGATGATTGCGGCGGTACTGCGCCGCTGGAGGCGCGTGTCAGCGTGATCTATGCCCTACCGCTCATCGCTCCTCGCCGTTCTTCTCGCAATCACCGCCCTTGCCGGTCCCGCGGCGGCGCAGGACGGGACCATTCAGCTCAACGAGATTTCGGTCGACGCGGCAGGACCGGGCAGCTCCGCCCCAGGACCGGCGGGCTCGGGCGGCCTTAATGTCAGCGCCGGCGACGGCGGCACGGCCGCCACCAGCGGCGGCGGCGGCGGCCCGTCCGGCATCACCGGCTATACCGCTCGCGTCACGACCGCCGGGACCAAGACCAACACGCCGATCATCGAGACGCCGCAATCAATCTCCGTCGTCACCCGCGAGCAACTCAACGACCGCAACGTTCAGACCCTGAGCGATGCGATCAACTACGTCCCGGGCGCCGTATCGGCCCGGTCGGGCTTCGACCCGCGGTTCGACCAGATCTTCATCCGCGGCTTCGACGTGCTCACCAACCAGGGCACCTACCGCGACGGACTGCGCGTGATCGGCAGCGGATTCATCTACCCGCGCATCGAGCCCTACGGCGCGGAGGCCGTGACCATCCTGCGCGGTCCGTCCGCTGGACTGTACGGCCTCGGCTCGCCCGGCGGCATTCTCGACATCACCAGCAAGCGTCCTGTCTTCGTGCCGTTCGGCGAGGTGCAGTTCCAGGCCGGGAGCTTTGACCGTTTCCAGGGCAACTTCGACGTCGGCGGCCCCATCGAGGGCTCGGGCGGCACCATGGCCTATCGCCTCACAGGCCTGCGCCGCGAGGCGGGCACTTTCATCGGCCTTGGCACCAATGACGACCGGTTTAACATCGCGCCCGCCTTTACCTGGAAACCCGACGCGGCCACGACCTTCACGTTCCTGAGCGAGTTCCAGACGACGAACACGCCCGCCACGACGTTCTACTACAACTACCCGGGTTTTCGGGCGAGCCCGTACTATATGGGCGACTTCCGCTTCGCCGGGCTCGACCAGACACAGTACCGGGTCGGCTACGCCTTCGAGCATTTCATCACGCCCGATTTGGTCTTCCGCCAGAACTTCCGTCACTACGGAGTCTTTCTCAGTGCTAAATACGTCGACATCAACGGCATCAACGACGCAAACACGATCGGCACGCGCGACACCGGCTACATCCGCGAGGGCTTGGTGCAGCAGACGCTGGACAACCAGCTGGAGGCGCGCTTCGCCACAGGTCCGGTCGCCCACACCGTGGTTGGGGGCGTCGACTACGCCCGGTACAGCCTGAGCGCCCGCTTCGGCTTCGGCCTAGCCCCGGACCTGAACCTGATCACGAGGAACTACGGCCAACAGTTCATCGCAACACCGACCCTCGGGTCCGCTTCACGTCAAACTCAGGAACAGATCGGCGTCTACCTGCAGGATCAGGCCAAGTTCGGCGACTTCATCCTGACCCTGAACGGGCGCCGCGACTGGGTCTTCCAAGACAACTTCGCTACCCCCGACAGCGCGGTCTCGCGCCAGGACAACGGCGCCTTCACGGGTCGGGTCGGGTTGGGCTACGTCCTGGCGCCGGGGCTCGTGCCCTACGCGAGCTACGCCACGACCTTCACCCCGCAGGTCGGCCTCGACCGAAACGGACAGGCGTTCAAGCCGGCCACTGGTGATCAGATTGAGGCGGGGGTGAAGTACCTGATCCCCGGCACCAATATCCAGACTGCGTTCGCCGGGTTCGACATCACTCAGTCGAACATCCTGATCCCCGACGCGTCCTCTCTCGCGTTTCAGACTACTGGTGGTGCTGTACGCTCGAAGGGCTTCGAGGCGGAGGCGACTGCCAATCTCGCACCGGGCACGAACCTGACCATAGCCTACACGCACGTCGACATCCGGTTCGTGAACTCGGTCTCGTCCACCGGCCAGTCGATTGCCGGGAACCTCGTCTCGGGCATCCCCCAGGATACCTACGCGTCGTTCCTGACCTACGCGTTCCCGCCGTCCTCGGCCTTGCGCGGCCTTCAGATCGGCGGCGGTATCCGCTACATCGGTTCGAGCTACGCGGATGACCAGAACACGGTGCGCAACACCGCCGTCACGCTCTACGACGCGCTGGTCGCCTACGATTTTGCGGCGCTTGACCCGAAGTACAAGGGCTTCCGCGCACAGCTCAACGGCTACAACATCTTCGACCGGAATTACCAGACCTGCTCGTTCGGGTTCTGCAACCGCAACCAGCCAGCGACGGTCATTGGCAGCCTGATCTACCGGTGGTGAGAGGCGCCGCCTCCAGCGGCTGGGTATCCGACCACTGAGCCGTCACACCAGCACGATGACCATGGCGCGCTGCGTGGCGAGCTGCGGCTGAGACGACACGGGCGTGGGAGGGTGCCGTGCACGAGATCAAGCTGACCCCAACTTACCAAGACACCCGTCGTCTCGCGCAGCTTCGCAAGCAGGCCAAGCGCCTCGGACTGAAGTTGTCGAAGTCGCGCTGGCATCAGCCTTATGTCCGGAACCGCGGCGGCCTAATCCTTCTCGATAGTCGGGACAAGGTTGTCGCAGGGGACGGTTACAGCCTCGATCTGGCGTCGGTCGAATGGATCCTGTCCGTTATGGCCGAGCAAATGCCGTCTTCAATGCCACGATCAATGGAACGTATGGGGCAAGCATAGAACGCCTTGCTCAATGCCGACCACGCTGCTGGTAGGCAGACTTTTCCGAGGCCCTACAAGGGTCGTGAGCGGGGGTTACAACCGCGTCCGCTTTTCTGGTTTCCTGTTCAGAAGCGGACCAGCCGCAATCGGCCATAAGGCGACGCATCTCGCTTGCGCAGCTCAGGGGGCGTACCCGGTGAATACGTAATTACGGTTCCTGACACGCGCCTCATGGCAGGCGAAGCAGGTTCGGTGCTGCGCCTCATCCACGGGTTTGCCGCCGATGAAACGGCCGAAGCCCCATCCGCCGGTCGCAGCGTAACGCTTAGTATTCTTGACCATGACCTGCACGGTCGTGGCCCGGCCCGGCACCGTCGCCGACGCGAATTCCGTTGACGGCATACGCTCCCAAGCCAGCTTCACGAGGACCGTACCATCCGGGAAGGGCAGCGTGCCGTCTCGAAAGGCCGCCACGGCGAGGTCGTTGCCGACGACGGCACGCAATTCGTTCAGCGGAGCGTCTTCGAGCGCTGGAGCGATCAGGCGCCAGTCTCTGTAGCCATCGGGTACGGTGACGCCATAGATCGGCGTGGCGGGCTTTCCGCTCCCTTCCACCGCCCGTACGTCCGCGACGAGAAAGCCTGGGGCGACGCACGCCAGGAGAAGGGCGCTGCGCCCGCGGAGATGATGGTCAGAAGGCATCGACGTCCACCACGGCCTGGGCGAAAGCCTGGGGCGCCTCCTGCGGAAGGTTGTGCCCGATGCCGCCGGTGATCGTACGGTGCTGGTATCCTCCGGAGAACATCGTGGCGTAGGCGGCGGGATCGGGATGCGGTGCCCCGTTCGCATCCCCCTCCAGCGAAATCGTCGGCACGCCGATCTTCGGCGCCTCCGCCAAACGGGCCTCGAGCATATCGTATCGCCGCTCGCCGTCGGCGAGACCCAAGCGCCATCGGTAATTGTGGATGACGATGCTGACGTGATCCGGATTGTCGAAAGCCGCAGCACTCTCTGCGAAGGTGCGATCGTCGAACTGCCAGCGCGGCGATGCCGTCCGCCAGATCAGCCGGGCAAACTCTGCGCGGTTGGCCTCGTAGCCGGCTCGGCCGCGGCTGGTCGCGAAGTAGAACTGGTACCACCACGAGAGCTCGGCCTCGGGCCGCAGCGGCGTCTTGCCCGCCTCCTGATTGCCGATCAGGTAGCCACTGACCGACACCAGCGCCTTGCACCGCTCCGGCCAGAGCGCGGCGACGATGCAGGCGGTACGGGCACCCCAATCGAAACCGGCGAGAACGCTCCGACGGATGTCGAGCGCATCCATCAGGGCGATGACGTCGACCGCGAGCGCCGCTTGCTGGCCGTTGCGCACGGCCTCGTTCGCGAGGAAGCGCGTCGTGCCGTAGCCGCGCAGGTAGGGTACGATCACCCGGTATCCCGCCGCCGTGAGCAGCGGTACGACCTCTACGAAGCTATGGATGTCGTAGGGCTAGCCGTGCAGAAGGATCGCGACCGGACCGGAAGGGCTGCCCGCCTCGAGATAGCCGACGCGCAGAAGGCCGGCGTCGACCTCTTTCAGCGGCCCGAATGCGGCGCCTCCGCCCGAGCGCGGCTGCGCCCGCGCCGGATGGACGAGTCCGAGTTCGGCGGCCGCGATGCTGGCAGCTGCGCCGCTCAGAAGGCGGCGGCGGTTCTGGTTGATGATCTCCGACGGCATGGGCGCATCCCGGTGCTGAGGTGTCGATGCGCGGGATATTGCCCCGATCGGCCGCCGGCCGCTTTGAGATGCCGTGGGGTTCCCCTTCAGAGCCTCCTGATTTTCGGCGTGGGACGGCTTCGCCGCACCGGCGTGGTCAGGGAAGTGGCCGCGTGATCTACCAGTTCGAGCCCTTCACCCTCGATACGGCCCGGCGCGAGCTCAGAGAGGGGGGCAGCCTCGTCGCGCTGGAGCCGCAGGTGTTCGATCTCCTCGCGCACCTCATCGCGGCCCGCGATCGCGTGGTCAGTCGCGACGAACTTCTGGAAATCGTCTGGCACGGCCGTATCGTCTCGGAGGCGACGATCAGCAGCCGGCTGAACGCCGCGCGCGTGGCGATCGGCGACACGGGCCTCGACCAGCGCCTGATCCGCACACTCCCGCGCAAGGGCGTGCGCTTCGTCGGCGACGTCAAGGCGATGACCGAGGACCTGCCGAAGCCCGTGGCAGGGCCAGGATCCGACGCCGGCTTTTCCTGGCGCGCGCGATCACGACTGCCGGCCGTCGCGGTCCTGCCCTTCGCGAACATGAGCGGCGAGCCGGAGCAGGATTTTTTTGCGGACGGGATCTGCGAGGAGATTATCACGGCTCTATCGCGCATGAGTGGCCTGTTCGTGATCGCTCGCAACTCCTCCTTCACATACAAAGGCAAAGCGATCGACGTGCGCCGGGTCGGTGAGGAGCTCGGCGTCGGCTACGTGCTTGAGGGAAGCGTGCGCCGCAGCCGCGACCGGCTGCGCATCGCAGGACAGCTCGTCGACGCGGTCTCGGGCGCCCATCTCTGGTCGGATCGGTTCGACGGTGATCCCCAGGACGTGTTCGCGTTGCAGGAGCGGGTTGCCGACAGCGTCGTCGCGGCGATCGAGCCGACCCTGCAGCAGGCCGAGATCGGCCGTCTCGGGCACGCAGCCCCGTCGCGGCTCGATGCCTACGAGCTTCTGCTGCGTGCGAATGCTCAGCTGTCCGAATTCACCGGGGCCGGCATGGAGGCCGCGCTCGCCTGCCTGAGCGAGGCACTGGTTGTTGAACCGGACTACGCCTCCGCGATGGCCGCGACAGCCTATTGCCGCGCGCAATGCCATTTTCAGGGTTGGGCCGAGCAGGACGATCACGCCCGCAGCGAGGCCGTCGACCTCGCGTGGCGAGCGGTCGAGCTCGCGCCTGGCGACGCGCAGGTGTTATGGATGGCGGCCTTCGCGATCTGGAACATGGCCTTGAGTGGGCACGAGCGCGCGCGGGATCTCTTCCGACGCTCGCTGCTCCTCAACCCCAACTCCGCGATGGCGTTGACGCTCGCGGGTTGGATCGAGACGACGTGCGGCAACGGCCTCGAGGGCCGGGACATGGTGGTCCGCGCGCAGAGGCTCAATCCACGCGATCCGCGCGGCTGGCTGATGGCCGGCGTCATGGCGGTGGCCGACCTGATCGATGAGAACCACGCTGGTGCGATCGAATGGGCTGACCGAGCCCTTGCACAGAACCGACGCTTCGCTGTGGCCCTACGCGTGCTCGCGGTCGCCAACGTCAAGCTGGGGCGGTTGGACCGCGCCCGGGAGGCTGTCGCAACTCTGCTCACTGTCGAGCCGAGGTTGACGGTCTCCGGCTTCCTCACGCGGATTCCCTTTCCGCTTGAGAGTACAGCAAAGATCTACGCTGAAGCTTTGGCAAGGGCAGGTCTGCCAGCATGATCGCCAAACGAGGTTGAGCCGATGTCCGATACGCAGCAAAAATCAACCCACAGCGGACAGGCTGCTTTCGGCCAATTGCAGTCGCCTCTTAGCGCCCACAAACGACATTCAGTCGCCTCTGACGACTTTAAACGTGCTGCCATCGGGGTGGTCAGACCTTAGGCCTTTTTCAAGAGACTAGACTCGTCGGATCCGAAATGGGCGGAAGCGGGGGAGCGACCCGTGTCCTTTCGGGTCGATGCATCAGGCATCGGAGGGCAGGAAAGCTGGGCGGGCGGCGCGGACCACCGCGGTGATGAACTCAGTGACGGCCTTGATCCGCTGGAGATGCGCCATGTCCGCATGCGTGAGCAGCCAATAAGTGCGGGTGATGCGAACGTTTTTCGGTAAAAGACGCACAAGGTCCGGGTGCTTATCGGCCATAAAACAGGGCAGAATACACAGGCCAGCGCCAGTCCGGGTCGCTGTCATCTGGGTAATCACGTTCGAAATTCGGATCGTCGGCTGCAAGCCGGGCAGTGCAGCCTTGAAATAGTCAAGCTCCGGCGAGAAAACGAGCTCGTCGATGTAGCCGATGAAACGGTGACGATGCAGGTCGGCTTGGCTCTCGGGCCGGCCGTGGTGGGCGACGTAGGCCGGAGCCCCGTAGAGGCCAAGTTCATAGTTGCCAAGCTTGCGCGCGTGAAGGCGCCCCGTGGCCGGCCGTGTGAGGCCGATCGCAAGATCTGCCTCGCGCTTCGACAAGCTGAAGACCCGCGGCGTCGCCACGAGTTCGATTGATAGGCCCGGATGCCGGACCGACAATTCGCCGATGTGTTCCGCGAGGCAGAAGGTCCCGACAGCTTCCGGTGCGCCGATCCGCACCGGGCCCGTGAGTCCGACGACGGGATCGACCCGGTCAAGCCAGATGCCGAGCGCCGCTCGTTCAATCTCTTCAGCCCGCGGCAGCAGACGCTCGCCCTCCGCCGAAAGGCCATAACCTGTTGGCCGCCGGTCGAACAGCTTGGCCCCAAGCGCCGTCTCCAGACGCGTGATCCGGCGGCTGAGCGTCGTGTGCTCGACACCCATGCCACGAGCGGCCTCGGTCAGCCGGCCGGCCCGGGCCACGGCCAGGAAGGCCTGAAGATCGTCCCACCGGTGCGTCGTCGCCATCTGTCAATCCGTGAGCGCGTGTTGTGCGGAAATTGACATAGACTGGCGAGGGCGTGTGCGCTTTCTTCGCTGCAATCCCGTACCGCTCCATGCGAGCCGGCGTCGGGACAAACGAGCGGCATGAGACCGCGACACTGGGAGGATGGTGCGATGGCACGGGCCCTTTACCGTGCGGCTGCCGCGTTTCTGCTCGGCATCTGCTCCGCCTCGGCGGCGGATAGGAGCCTCAAGATCGGCGTCATCAACGATCAGTCGTCGATCTATGCCGACATGGGCGGCCCAGGCTCTGTCGTCGCGGCAAACCTCGCGGTTGAGGATTCCGGGCTTCGCGCCCGGGGCTGGAACGTCGAGATCCTGACCGCCGATCACGGCAACAAGGCCGACGTCGCCTCCACGATCACCCGGCAATGGTTCGACACGCAGGGCGTCGACGCCGTGGCCGATGTTACCAATTCCGCCGCCGCTCTGGCAGTGAGCCAGATCGTGCGGGACAAGAATAAGGTCATGCTCGCCTCGGGTCCGGCCGTCTCTGACCTGACCGGCAAGGCGTGCACGCCAAACACGGTGCACTGGACGCACGACACCTGGGCCTTCGCCAACGGCATCGGGAAGGCCATGGTCGAGACGGGCGGAAAGACCTGGTTCTTCCTCACTGCCGACTTCGCTTTTGGCTATGCCCTGGAGCGCGATACCGAAAAAATGGTCTTGGCAAGCGGTGGAAAGGTGCTGGGCCACGTCCGGGCGCCGAACAATACCTCCGACTTCTCCTCCTATCTTCTGCAGGCGCAGGCATCAGGCGCGCAAGTGATCGGGCTCGCCAACTCCGGCGGGGACACCGTCAACAGCATCAAGCAGGCGGCCGAGTTCGGCATCACCGGTTCGAAGCAGCGGCTGGCGGGCCTGCTTATATACATCACCGACGTCCACGCCATCGGGCTACAATTGGCGCAAGGACTATCGCTCGTCGCGCCGTTCTACTGGGACATGACCGACGGCACCCGCGCTTTCTCGTCCCGCTTCGCGGCGCTGCGGTCGGGGGCGAAGCCCTCGATGGTTCAGGCGGGCGTCTACGCCTCGATCCTCCATTACCTAAAAGCCGTGGAGGCCCTCGGAGAGGCGAGCGACGGCGCGAAAGTTGTCGCGAAGATGAAGGCGATGCCGACCGACGACCCTCTATTCGGCAAAGGGTACATCCGCGCGGACGGTCGCAAGATGCATCCGATGTACCTGTTTACCGCCAAAACGCCGTCCGAGTCGCAGTATCCTTGGGATTACTACACCTACAAGGCGACGATCCCCGCCGAGGTCGCATTCCGACCATTGGCCGACGGCGGCTGCCCGCTCATCGCGAAGTCTCAGTAACGGACTGGGAGAAAAGACAATGGCCCGAATTGGGTTCATCGGCCTGGGACGCATGGGACTGCCCATGCTCCGCCATCTCGTAGAGGCCGGACACACCGTGCGAGCTTTCGACATCAGCGAGACGGCGAGAGCGGAGGCGCGGGCCGCCGGGGCGGAGGTGGTTGCGACCTGCGGGGAAGTCGCTGCGGGGGCCGAATACGCGATCTCTATGGTTCCGACTGGCCGCCACGTGCTGGAGGTCCATACTGGGTCGGAGGGAACACTCGCCAGGCTTCCGGCCGACGCCCTACTGATCGACTGCTCCACCATCGCCGTCGCGGAGGCGCGAGCCCTGCACGAGGCTGGCCGAAACTGCGGAATTGCGGTTCTCGACGCCCCAGTCTCGGGCGGAGTCATGGGGGCGCAGGCCGGTACCCTGACGTTCATGGTCGGCGGGGATCACGGCGATCTCGACCGCGCCAGGCCGATTTTGGAAACGATGGGCCGCAACGTCTTCCACGCCGGGCCCGCTGGCAACGGTCAGGCCGCCAAGGTCTGCAACAATCTGCTCGCGGGCATCTCGATGATCGCAGTGTCGGAAGCCTTCACCCTGGGCAAGCGCCTCGGGCTCGACCCCGCCACGATGCGGGACATCGTCTCGACCTCGACGGGGAGCTGCCATGCCCTCGTGAGCTACCCACCAGTTCCAGGTCTGCTTCCGAACGTCCCGTCGAGCCGCGAGTACCGGAACGGCTTCGCGGCCGACCTCATGCTCAAGGACCTGCGGCTGGCTGAGCGGGCGGCGATGGAAACCGGTTCGAGCCTACCGATCGGCACCCTGGCCACGGCGCTCTACAGCCTGTTCTGCGGTGGCGGCTCCGGGACCCTCGATTACTCCGGCGTCATCCGCATGATCGAAGGCGCGCCATCTCCTGCCGCAAACTCGTGAGCGCCCGACACGCTGAAGGAAACACCATGTCGAATCTGGAAGCCGCGACCGGCTCAGCGCCCGCCATCCTCTCGAAGCAGATGCTGATTGGCGGCGCGTGGCGGTCGGCCGTCTCCCGCAGGACCATCATCGTCGAGAATCCGGGGCGGCGCGAGCCTCTCGGCGAAGTTCCGAGGGGCGAGACGGCGGATGTCGACCTCGCCGTCCACGCCGCGGCGGCGGCGTTCCCGTCTTGGGCCAAGGTCGCGGCCCGCGACCGAGGGCGGATACTGCTCGCCATCGGCGAGGCACTGGAGTCCCGGCAGGAGGAGCTGGCGCGCCTGATCGCGAGCGAGACCGGCAATGCCCTGCGCACCCAGGCGCGGGGCGAGGCCCGCATGGTCGCCGACACCTTCCGGTACTTCGGGGGGCTCGGGGGCGAGCTGAAGGGCGTCACGATCCCGCTCGGTGAGGTTCAGCTCAGCTATTCCCGGCGCGAGCCCCTCGGCGTGGTCGGCGCCATCGTGCCCTGGAACGCCCCGGCCCAACTCGCCTCGCTCAAGATCGCGCCCGCGATCTGCGCCGGCAACACCATCGTGCTCAAGGCCGCCGAGGACGCGCCGCTCGCGGTGCTGATGATCGCCGAGATCTGCCAGGATCATCTGCCGCCGGGCGTGGTCAACGTCGTCACCGGCTACGGCCGGGAATGCGGCGAGCCGCTCGCCGCCCATCCCCTGGTGCGCAAGCTTAGCTTCACCGGCTCGACCGCCGTGGGCAAGTCGATCATGCGGGCCGCGGCCGAGCGCGTCGCTCCGGTCTCCCTCGAACTCGGAGGCAAGAGCCCATCGATCGTCTATCCCGACGCCGACGAGGATTGGGTGCTCGACGGGATCGTGGCTTCGATGCGCTTCACCCGCCAGAGCCAGTCCTGCACGGCTGGCTCGCGCCTGTTCCTTCACGCGGACATCTACGACGCGTTCCTCGACCGACTGGTCGCCCGCACCTCGGCTCTCAAGATCGGCGATCCGCTCGACGAGGCGACCGATGTCGGCTCGATCATCAATGAGCGACAGTTCACGAAGGTCTGCGACTACGTCTCGGACGGACTCAGCCGCCCGGAGTCGCGGCTCGTGACTGGCGGCCTGCCGCCAAAGGAGGGGCCGCTCACCCGCGGCTACTTCGCGCTGCCGACTATCTTCGCCGACACTTCGAACGACTGGCGCCTCGCCCGGGAGGAGATCTTCGGGCCGGTCCTCGTGGCGATCCCCTGGCGGGACGAGGACGAGGCGATCCGCATGGCCAATGACAGCCATTATGGGCTCGCCGCCTACATCTGGTCCCGCGACATCGGCCGTGCCCTGCGGGCGGCCCACGCCGTCGAGGCCGGCTGGGTTCAGGTCAACCAGGGCGGCGGGCAGGCGCTCGGCCAGTCCTACGGTGGGATCAAGGAAAGCGGCATCGGGCGGGAGATGTCGCTCGAAGGCATGCTCGATAGCTTCACCGAGATGAAGAGCGTGAACGTCAACTTGGCGCTTCCCCCGCCGCGGGCCGCCCGGTGACGGCAATGGGGAGACGCCAACGATGAACCTCTATCGATTGCTCCGGGAGCGGCAGGACGCGGGCAAGCCTGTGACGGTCGGCCTAATCGGCGCTGGAAAGTACGGGACGATGTTCCTGGCGCAGGCCCGCACGACGCTGGGCATGCAAATCGTCGCCGTCGCCGACCTCGACGTTTCCCGGGCCGCGAGCCAACTCGCCTCCTGCAACTGGCCGTCGGAGCGGTATGCCGCCCGCTCCTGCGAGGATGCGATCCGGACCGGCGGGACCTACATCACCGATAGCGCCGACGAGGTGATCCGGGCCGGGGGCATCGAGGTCGTCATCGAGGCGACGGGCGATCCGCGCACCGGTATCCGCCTCGCGCTGGCCGCCATCGCGGCTGGCAAGCACGTGGTGATGGTCAATGTCGAGGCAGACGTCGTGGCGGGCCCATTGCTCGCTCGTCGGGCCAAGCAGGCGGGCGTCGTATACTCCCTCGCCTACGGCGATCAGCCGGCGATCGTCTGCGAGCATGTCGATTGGGCGCGCGCCTGCGGATTTCATGTCGTCGCGGCAGGCAAGGGCACGCGCTACCTGCCGCGCTATCACCAATCAACGCCCGACACCGTGTTCGACAACTTGCCAGGTCTGATTGAGATCGAGGACCGGTCCTCAATCAACCCGAAGATGTTCAACAGTTTCGTCGACGGGACCAAGTCGGCGATCGAGATGACGGCAATCGCCAACGCGACCGGACTCAAGGCGCAGCTACAGGGACTCGCCTTCCCGCCCGCGAGCCGCTTCGAGCTCGCCGACATACTGCGCCCGAAGGACGAAGGTGGATGCCTGGAGATGGCTGGCGTGACGGAGTGCGTCTCCTCGCTCGCCCGGGACGGCTCGGCCCTGCAGCACAATCTCGCCCACGGAACCTTCGTCGTGATCGAGGCGGCGGAGGACAGCTCCTACACGCGGGAATGCTTCCGTGAGTACCACATGCTGCCCGATGCAAGTGGGCGCTACGCGGCCCTCTACCGGCCCATTCACTTCAGCGGATTGGAGCTCGGTATTTCCGCAGCCTGGGCCGCCCTGCTCAAGCAGCCGACTGGCGCTCCAACCTGCTTCAGCGCCGACGTAGTCGCAACTGCCAAGCGCGACCTGAGGGCGGGCGAGACGCTCGATGGCGAGGGCGGCTACTGCGTCTGGGGCCGGCAAACCCCGGCCGAAGTCTCGCTGAGCGAGGGCTACCTGCCCCTGGGGTTGGCGCAACAGGTGAAGCTTACACGCGACGTGCCGATGGGTTCGGGCATTCGCTGGGACGACGTTGCCTTTGATCCGGACGATCCTGTCGTGCGCCTGCGGCGCGAGATGGAAACCGCCTTCGACCCACGCGTGGCCTGAGGCGGCATATACAGGAGGCCACGCGAGAAGGTATCCCGAACATGCACTTCGTCATCCATTGTATCGACACGGCCGATCCCTCGATCCGGCAGACCCATTATCCAGCGCACCGAGCCTATCTCGCAGCGGCCCCACTCAAGATCGTGATCGCGGGACCGATCCTCGACGAGACAGGCGAGGTGCCGATTGGGAGCCTCCTCGTGATCGAGGCCGAGAATTGGGAGGTCGCCCAAGCCTTCGCGTCCAGCGATCCCTTCGCCATCAACGGCGCATGGGACAGCATACAGATCCATCCCTTCAGGATCTCCGTCGAGAATCGGTGATAACGGCGCGAAGCCGAAGAGGCCCCGTCTGTCAGGCGCAGTCTTCAATGCGGACGTCCGGTTCGACTCGAGCATTGGCTCCGTGAATGACGCTCACCTTGCCGTTTGAGACCAATAACACCGCACCATGAAAGGCCAGCCATGCCGACGCGTCGCAACCTGCTGTCAGCTGCCATGGCGGCGCCGGCAATCATCGGGCTCAGGGTGCAGGCGGCGGCCGGACGCGATCTGAAGGTTTCACACCAGTTCCCGGGTGGCACGGAGGAGGATGGCGACTTCCGTGACAGGCTCTGCCGGAAGTTCGCCGCTGAGTTGCGGCGGCGGTCTGATGGCGCACTCACCGCGACGGTCTATCCGAACTCGTCCTTGATGAAGACCAACGCTCAGTTCTCGGCGCTCCGCAAGGGTGCGCTCGACCTCAGCCTCTTCCCGCTGGCCTATGCCGGCGGCCAGATCCCAGAGGTCAATATCGGGCTCATGCCCTGCGTGGTCGCATCTTACGCCCAGGGCGCGGCATGGAAGACGGCTCCGATCGGGCGTAAACTCGAAGCGTTTCTTGCCGGGAAGGGCATCGTGATCGTGGCCTGGGTTTGGCAGGCTAACGGCGTCGTGTCCCGCGCCAACCCGATCGTCGTGCCCGACGACGTGCGGGGCCTCAAGACCCGAGGCGGTTCCCGGGAAATGGATATTCTTCTCCAAGCGGCAGGGGCTGGGGCGCTGTCGCTACCCTCCAACGAGATCTACGCGGCGATGCAGACGGGGGCGGTGGACGCCGTCGTCACCTCCTCGACCAGCATGATCTCCTTCCGCCTGGAGGAGACCGCCAAGCACCTGACGACGGCGCGCGACCACACCTTCCTGTTCACCTTCGAGCCGCTTCTTATGTCCAAGCCGATCTTCGATGGTCTTGCGCCGGGCGAGCGCGACCTGATCATGGCAGTTGGAGCCGAGTTGGAGCCGTTTGGGACGATGGGCTCCAAGGCCGACGACGAAAAGGTTGTAGAGGTTTTTCGGAAGGCTGGTGTTCAGGCCCACGAGATCGACGCGGCCGCTTTCGAGAAATGGCTGACGCTCGCCCGCAATTCAACTTGGAAGGACTACGCGAGCCGTAGCACCGAAGCGGCGGAGTTGCTGAAGCTTTCTCAAGACGTTCGAGTCTGAGCCAAACAGTACATCGACGGCCAGAGCTGGGCCGATCGTCGCGGTAGTTGGGAGTCGACATGGCTGGAAAGATCGTTACGGAACAGTCGGACTCTCACGTGACGCTCACGATTAGTCACCCGGAGCGGCGCAACGCGCTGACGGTACTGATGTGGCAGGAACTGGCAGCACAGGTGCGGGAGCTCTCCCGGGAGGATGGGATACGCTGCGTCGTCATTCGTGGCGGGACCGCAGAGGCGTTCTCCGCCGGCGCGGATATTTCCGAGTTTGGCACCGCTCGCTCGACGCGCGAGCAGGTGGTCCGTTTCCACGAAGAATATGTAGGCGGTTGCCTCAACGCGATCGCCACCTGTCCCGTGCCCGTCGTTGCTGCGATCCAGGGCGCATGCTTCGGTGGTGGCCTTGAGATAGCCGCCGTGTGCGATATCCGGATTGCGGCGAAATGCGCCCGCTTCGGGGCTCCAGTTGGGCGCTTGGGGTTCCCGCTCGCCTTCGGCGAGACCGAGGCGTTGTTCCGGCTGGTTGGGCCGTCGGTTACCGCGGAGCTGCTGATCGAGGGCCGTCTCTTTGATGCGCGCACGGCCTACGAGAAAGGCTTGGTGTCCCGGGTGGTCGGGAATGACGACTTCGAGCGCGAAGTCGCTGCCGCAGTCGAGAACATCTGCGCGAGCGGTATCCTCGCCGCCCGTTCACATAAGCGTCAGATCCAGCGCCTGAAACGGGATTCTGCCGCCGTGACGAGCGACGAGCGGATGGAAGTGTACAGCTTCGCGGAGAGCGAAGAGTACCACCATGGTATCGCAGCCTTCCTTACAAAAACGGATCGCCAGCGTTGATCGCAAAGGATAGGCGGCACCCTCGCGCATCCGGGACGAGGTCGCGTTCCGAGATTTCGTGTAGGTTCGAGCGAGCGACCCCGAACACTAGTAGTAGCCAACGTGACCAATCTGCGGAAATAGCTGAGTCGGCGAAAGTATCGCCGCCTCCGGGGCGGCACCTACTAATATACGTTTTGGATCCGATCTTGCGGCCTGCCGGACTAAATCGCGAATAAAGGTGTCTGCTTGGACCAGTTCGCTGCTCGAAAGCAGACGGTCCGCTTTCGGCCAGCAAACGTCATTGTTGTTGGCGCGTTTGTTTCGCTTTTAAGCGCTTGCCCGCTCGATGAGCTCATAACCGAGGTCAAGCCTGCGGATGTCGCGGGAGGGATTGCGCAATTGCTTCATCAGCATCTCCGCTGCCTGATGCCCGATCTGATAGCGAGGAAAGCGCAGCGTTGTCAGCGGTGGGGAGACGGTCTCCTGGAGTTCGTTGTCATCCGAGCCAACGATCGCGATCCTGTTTGGGACATCCAAGCCGCGGCGGTTCGCTTCAAGCAAAGCTCCGGTCGCCAGCACATCGCCGGAAAGGAAGATCGCATCGACGGCCGGTACGCGCTCAATCAAAGTCGCGAGTGCGCGCCCACCGCTCCGCAGTCCGGGCGGGCTTTCGAGCAGCAACTCGGGAGCGGAGATCAACCCATGTCGTTGATGGGCGGCTAGAAATCCCGCCCGCCTCTCGGCAGCGCGATCATTGTCGTGAATGGGCAGGCTGACAAATCCGATGCTCTTGTACCCGCGGACAATCAGGTACTCCGTCATCGCGCAGGCTGCATCGTAATTCGAGAAACCGACTGTCATGTCGAGAGGCTTCTCGGTCAGGTTCCCCGTCTCGACGCAGGGGATGCCTGCATCCTCGAGCATCGTGCGACTGCGCGCCGTATGCTGCGTGTTGTGCAGCACGATCCCGCAGATGCGCTGGGCCAAGAAGGCCCGAATGGCGGCCTCTTCACCGGCCAACGCGTAGCCGCTATCCGCGATCATCAAAGGGTGATGTGCGCCGAGAGCGTCCGATACGCCTTGGATCGTCTCCGTGAAGAGCGAGTTGCGAAGGCTCGGCACGATCAGGCCGACGACGTTCGTCCTGCGCGAAGCGAGGCTGCCGGCGATCCGATTGGGAACGTATCCGGTGGCATCGATCGCCATCTCGATACGGAGTCTGGTCTCGGTATTCACGGAAGTCGGATCGCGCAGTGCCCGCGAGACCGTCATCGCTGAAACTGCAGCCAGGGCGGCCACATCCTCCATACGAGGCTCAGGCCTCCCTTGCTTCGGATTCTGCTTCCGGCGCGGTCTCGCTGTTAGGTCTGCCATCTTAGTCGCCTGGCCGTGCCTGTAGCCTAGTTGATCCCACACTCTATCGCATAGCCCGTCCGCATGGATTGCGGAACGCGGCGATCGCGTTTATGTTTGCGCTAACATCAGGGGTTCGGGTTCACGCTTTGAGCCCGGTCAAGGTCGCTTCGAACCTCCTGCCCAATGCAACCCAGAGGCCCCGCTTTGTCCCGCTCATCCCGCTTCCGCGAACTTCTTGAGTTGCCGCCGTTCGTTTGCATGGGCGCACACGACGCCGTCACGGCCAAGCTGGCTGAGCAGGTCGGGGCGCCTGCAATCTACGTTAGCGGCTTCGCGGCCTCTGCCATCGTTGCAGGCGCCCCCGATATGGGTTTGCTGACGCAGACCGAGATGTTCGAGCATATCCGCCGCATCTGCAGGGTTACCAGCGTCCCTGTCTTCGCCGATGCGGATACGGGGTATGGCGGCGTGCTCGACGCGCAGCGCACGATCAAACTCTGGGAAGAGGCGGGCGCTTCGGTGCTGCATCTGGAGGATCAAGCGGTCCCCAAGAAGTGCGGGCACTTCTCGGGCAAGCAGCTCGTCAGCGCCGAGGAGATGCAGCAGAAGCTGCGCGCCATGCTGGAGGCTAGAAGCGATCCGGATTTCTTCATCGTCGCGCGCACGGATTCGCTCGCCGTGACCGGCTTCGATGACGCGATCGCCCGCCTCATCAGCTACGCTGAGGTCGGTGCCGACGGACTGTATTGCGACGCGATGGAGAGCGTGGAACAGATGCGCGAGATCAGTCGCCGCCTGCGACCGCTCGGCAAACCGCTCCTGTTCAACATGGCGAGATCGGGCAAAAGTCCTTACTTGTCTCTGAAAGAGGTCGAAGAGTGCGGTTTTGATTACGCGCTTTGCCCAATTGAGCCGATGTTCGCCATGCACAAGGCTGTTAAAACGATGATGGAGCGGTTCATGGAAGAGGGATGCACCACGAACGCGGTGGCGGACCTGATGACCCCTTTCGACGAGTTCAACGAGTTTGTCGGTATGTCAGATCTCATCGCGCAGGAGCGGCGCTACGCCTCCTGACGCGAGGCACGTTCCGACAGGGATGTGGCTCAAACCAGCGGAATCGTCCGTCGAAGGGAGCGCGCAACAGCGATGCGACAGATCGAAGTCGAGACGTGTGGTCGGGTCGCGATCCTGACGCTGAGCCGACCCGACGCCGGAAACAGGATCACGCAGGACATGGCGGACGAGTTGATCGCCGCCCTAAACGCCGCTCGCAGCGACAAAGCGATCAGCGGATGCGTCCTGACGGGGAGCGGCTCCGTCTTCTGCCTGGGAGGCGACTACCGGGGCGCTGGGCCGGCCGCTGCCGGACGGATGGAGTTCGGGCGAGCCCATATCGATCTCTTCGGCGCGATGGCTGGTCTCGGCAAGCCACTGATCGCTGCGCTCAATGGCCATGCGCATGCGGGCGGGTTTGCGCTGGCCCTCGCGTGCGACATGGTTTTCACTACGCGTGACGCGACGCTCGGCCTGCCGGAAGTGGCGCACGGCCTTTTTCCCTTCCTGGCGCTCGCCGTTGTGCGCGACGCCTTGCCGAAAGCACTTCTGTTCGAGATCGCTTACGAAGCGAGATTGATGAGTGCGGAAGAAGCACGCGCGCGCAGCCTGGTGAATGCCATATTGCCTGCGACAGAGGTGCTGCCCCGGGCCGTCGAGACCGTGGAACGAGCGACCGCCGGACATCCCGACGTGCTGGCTCTCGGTCGCGACCTCTATTACGCGACCCGCGGGGTCGCTCCGGCCGAGGCGCTTGCCATGGCGCGGTTCGCGCTCGGGGCCGCACTCGCAGCATGCGATCCGTAGAGCTGCACACCAGCGGCATAGCTTCGATAAAAAAAATCTCAAGAAACCGGTCAGGTTCAATCAATACGCAGAAATTCAGGGAGGCCGTCCATGTTAGCGCTACCGCAGAAAGCCGTAAGCCGTCGTGCCCTGCTGGCCGGTGGCTTGGTGATGGCGATGCCGTCGATCGTGAGGGCAGGGCCGGAATTCGATTTCAAATTCGCGACGGGTCAGGACCCTAGCCATCCAAACAACGTCCATCTGCGCGTGGCGCTCGATCGCGTCCGTGAACGGACGAACGGGCGCCTCAGCATTCGCTTGTTTCCAGCCAACCAGCTCGGTACCGAAACCGATGTCTTGTCGCAGGTGCGGAACGGAAGCATCGAGTTTTTGCTACTCTCAGCATCGATATTGGCGACCTTCGTACCCGTCGCGGGCATCGCCAACACAGCGTACGCATTTCCGGATTACGATGCCGTTTGGCGGGCAATGGATGGGAGTCTGGGTCAGCACACCCGGGCATTGATCGAGAAGGTCGGCGTCATCGCGCCGGGGCGGATCTGGGACAACGGCTTTCGTCAAATCACATCATCCGGACGAGAGGTCCGCGCTCCGAAGGATCTGTCCGGCTTCAAAATCCGCGTCCCGCCGGCCCCGATGCTCACCTCGTTCTTCGCTGCGATCGGAGCGTCACCGACGCCCATGAACTTCGCGGAGGTCTATACCTCGTTGCAGACCGGAGTCATCGACGGTCAGGAGAACGCACTCTCGCTTATCGCGACGACCCGACTCTATGAGGTTCAAAAATTCTGCTCGCTGACCGGTCACAGCTGGGACGGCTACTGGCCTTTGTCCAACCGCAAGGCCTGGGCGCGCATGCCGGAGGATATCAGATCCGTCCTCACCGCCGAACTCGACCGATCCGTGGTCGATCAGCGCAAGGATGTCGCCGAGCGTGATCGTTCATTGCGAACCGAGCTGGCCAACAAGGGACTCGCATTTATCGAAGTTGAGAAATCCGACTTCCAGCGGGCACTCGCAAGCACGTCATACTATCAGACATGGAAGCAGAAGTATGGTGACAACGCGTGGTCGTTGCTGGAGGAGGCTTGCGGAAAGCTGACCTGAAGCGAGATTCGTCAGGACAAGCGCCCGCGAACGGGTGACGTGCCCATCTCGCGCTCGACGGGACCGGGTGCAGGAGCCTGCCTCAAAGACCGGCCCCGCTTGTTGGCCTTGAAGGGCCGCCACAACCTGCCAGCGCTCGGCGGCACATCCCAGTTCTGCGTTCCTCCATGGGGCGGACGGGCAGTTGCTGAACGACCTCGGTAAGCTCGCTTGAGGGACGATCGCCATGCAGATTGATATCGCGGCCGTCGAGCCGACGGCGGGGGTTGCGTTGACCGACCCGCCCCTGCGCGCACAGGGCTGGCTGCGCCGGCTGGACGCCGGCCTGGGCCACCTCGTGGAGATCCCCGCGGCGCTGCTGGTTCTGACCGAGATCGGCGTGCTGCTCAGTGGCGTCGTCAGCCGCTACGTCTTCCACGAGCCCCTCGTCTGGTCAGACGAACTGGCCTCGGTCCTGTTCCTGTGGCTCGCCATGCTGGGCGCCGTGGTGGCCTTCCGCCGCGCCGAGCATATGCGAATGACCGCCTTCGTCGCCATGAGCGGGCCGCGCCTGCGCGCCTTTCTGGAGACGGTCGCCCTGGTGGCCGGACTGATCTTCGTCGCGCTGCTTCTGGAGCCGGCCTGGGAATTCGCCGGCGAGGAGACCTTCGTCCAGACGCCGGCGCTGGAGCTGAACAACGCGTGGCGCGCGGCCGCCCTGCCTGTCGGCCTAGGATTTATGCTGATCGTCGCGGTGATCCGGCTCTTGGAGACTGCCGACTGGAAGTTGACGGCGGGCGCGCTCGCGCTGGGCGTTGGAATCGCCGCAGGCCTCGTGGCGCTCCAGCCCTGGCTGATGAACCTCGGCAACCTCAACCTGCTGCTGTTCTTCGTCCTCGGAGTCGGCGCGCTGGTCTTCTCCGGAGTGCCGATCGCCTTCGCGTTCGGTCTGTCGACCTACGCCTACATAACGCTGACCACCAACGCCCCGTCGATGGTGGTGGTCGGGCGCATGGACGAGGGCATGAGCCACCTGATCCTGCTCGCCGTGCCGCTCTTCGTCTTCCTTGGCCTACTGATCGAGATGACCGGCATGGCCCGTGCGATGGTGGGCTTCCTGGCCTCGCTGCTCGGTCACGTCCGTGGCGGCCTGCACTACGTGCTGGTCGGGGCGATGTACCTCGTCTCCGGCATCTCCGGGTCGAAGGCCGCCGACATGGCGGCCGTGGCTCCGGTGCTGTTCCCCGAGATGAAGGCGCGGGGCGCCAAGGAGGGCGACCTCGTGGCCCTGCTCGCCACAACCGGCGCGCAGACCGAAACGATCCCGCCCTCGATCGTGCTGATCACCATCGGCTCGGTCACCGGCGTATCAATCACCGCTTTGTTCACTGGCGGCCTGCTGCCGGGCCTGGTACTGGCCGTGACGCTGTGCGCCCTCGTCTGGTGGCGCTACCGCCGGGAGGACCTGAGCCACGTCGCCCGGCCCTCGGGCCGGATCATCGGCCGCGCCTTTCTGGTGGCGATTCCGGCGCTGGCGCTGCCGTTCGTGATCCGCTTTGCCGTGGTCGAGGGCATCGCCACCGCCACCGAGGTCTCGACCATCGGCATCGTCTACGCGGCGCTGGCCGGCCTCCTGATCTACCGCCGGTTCGACTGGCGGCGGCTCTATCCGATGCTGGTGACCACCGCGACGCTGTCGGGGGCGATCCTGCTGATCATCGGGGCGGCCACCGGCATGGCCTGGGCGCTGACGCAATCGGGCTTCTCGCAGACGCTGGCCGAAGTGATGAAGAGCCTGCCCGGCGGGGCGCTCGGCTTCCTGTTCGTCTCGGCAGTCGCCTTCATCATCCTGGGCTCGGTGCTAGAGGGCATCCCCGCGATCGTGCTGTTCGGGCCGCTGCTGTTCCCGATCGCGCGGGCGGTGGGCGTGCATGAGGTCCATTATGCGATGGTGGTGATCCTCGCGATGGGCATCGGGCTGTTCGCCCCGCCCTTCGGCGTCGGCTACTACGCCGCCTGCGCGATCAGTCGGATCCACCCCGATGCCGGAATGCGCCCGATCGTCGGCTACATCGTCGCCCTCTTGATCGGCCTCCTCGTCATCATCCTGGTCCCGTGGTTCTCCATCGGATTCCTGTGATCGTATCTTTTTCATAATGGTGTCGGTGGGCGACGCTGAAGGACATCCTTCGTGAAGCGTAACGGCGTCCACACCGTCTAGCTGCGTCTGCGGAGACAGCAACGGGCGGTTTAAGAGTACCGTAAAGTGATCATCGTGAGCGCCTGGATAGAGACACGAGCGGGCATCACAACGACGTCTGCTTTTTCCGTTTCCGATTCGGAAGCGGACTGGTCGCAACTGGCCAGACTATGCCATGCCGGATCGCCGACTCGCGCAAAACCGGCCGATCGGCTTTGCGCCCATCTCGGTCATTCAGCCGACGAGGGCCTTCGCTCCGAAGCGGACGCTGAGGGAAGCCTGCAAACCCGCTAGCCCCCGCTGGGACTATCCTCATCTTGAGCGGCCGACCTGTTTTTGGAGCAAAGCGAGCCGTAGACGGCCGGATCAAACAAGGCCTTGCCGTGAGCGAATGGCACCCACCGTGACGGGCCGGCGTGCGCGGGCCGAGCGGCCCGATCGTTCACGACCTTGGGCGGCCACCTATAGCCCACCCGTCGCGCCCGCATCTCGAGCGGCCCGCAATCGGCCGATGCGGCGCGCGAAGCGCGTGCGACCATGCGCGGACCATGTCGAGGTTCAGGGCGACATCGCTCCCCCAGTCAACTTTATCAGGCTCAGCCCTCCATCACGACGGGGCCATCGGGCACCAACGCTCCCCGGCGTCGCCAGCGCAGAAAGAGCTGTCCGAGGATCAGGATGGCGCAGACCGCGAGGAAGGCGGCGCTGATCGGGCGCTCCACGAACACCGTCAGGTCGCCCTGCGACAGCAGCATGGCGCGCCTGAAGTTCTCCTCGAAGCGCGGCCCGAGCACGAAGCCGAGGAGGATTGGGGCCGGGTGGAAGCCGAGGATCAGCAGGAGGTACCCGAAGATCCCGATCACCAGCGTCTCGCCGACCTGGAACAGGCTGCTGCTGGTCGAGTAGACGCCGATGCACACGAAGAACAGCGCGCTCGGATAGAGGTAGCGGTAGGGGATCGTCAGCAGCTTCACCCAGACGCCGATCAGGGGGACGTTGAGCCCCATCAGCAGGATGTTCCCGACCCAGAAGCTCGCGATCAGGCCCCAGAAGATGTCCGGGTGCTGCGAGATCAGGAGCGGACCCGGCGTGATACCCTGGATGGTCAGGGCGGCGAGCAGCAGCGCCATCACCGCGTCGCCCGGGATGCCGAGGCTCATGGTCGGGATGAAGTCGCCCTGGACCGAGGAGTGCGTCGCGGTCTCGGGCGCCGCCACACCCTCGATCGCGCCCCGCCCGAAGCGCTCGGGCGTGCGCGAGATCTTCTTCTCGGCCGCGTAGGCGACGAACGAGGCGATGGTCGGGCCGGTGCCCGGGATGAGCGAGCACAGGCTGCCGATCAGCGTGCCGCGCAGGATCGGCAGGGCGGAGCGCTTCAGGTCCTCCCCGCTCGGCCGCATGTCGCGCAGGCGCACGCCCGCGGCGCCGCGCAGCGGCTCGACCTTGTTCACGCTCTTGAGGAACTCCGCGATCCCGAACAGCCCGAGCGCGAGGGCGACGATCTCGATCCCGTCGGCGAGTTCGGGCAGGCCGAAGGTGAAGCGCTCATAGCCCGACGTGACGTCGGTGCCGAAGATGCCGAGCAGGAGGCCGAGCGTCGTCATGGCGATGCCCTTCAGCGCCGAGCCGCGGGCCAGCGTCGAACCGGCGAGCAGCCCGAGCAGCATCAGCGAGCACACGTCGGCGGGCCCGAACTTCAGCGCCGCCCGCACGAGGAGGGGCGCGAAGAAGATCATCATCACGATGCCGAACGAGGCACCGCAGAATCCGCCAAGCATCGTGATGCCGAGTGCCGTGCCGCCCTTGCCCTGCTGGGTCAGAGGGTAACCGTCAAGGCAGGTCACAGCATGCGGCGGATGGCAGGGCAGGTTGAGCAGGATCGAGCAGATCGCGCCCCCGTACTGCGCCCCGTAGAAGATGCCCGACAGCATCAAAATGGCGGCCACCGGCGGCATGGCGAAGGTGAGCGGAAGCAGGATCGAGATCGCCGCCATCACGCCCATCCCGGGCAGCACGCCGACGATGTTGCCGAGCAGGACCCCGGCGAAGCAGGCGAGGAAGTTCGTTGGCTGGAGGGCGACCTCAAAGCCGTGGGCGAGGTCGGTGAGCGCCGTGCCGATCATGACTGCCCCCAGGCGAACGGCGGCAGCTGGATGTGCAGGCCGTAGTAGAACAGGCTGCAGCCGAAGGCCGCGATCAGGGTCGCAAGGAGGGAGGCACCCCGCACCGTCGAGGTGCGGTCGCCCATCGCCGACAGGAACACGCAAGCGAACGTCGCCGGGAACAGGCCGGCGGTCCGGGCGAGCAGCAGGAAGGCGAGCATCCCGCCGATGATGCAGGTCCAGCCGCGCCATTCGGGTCGGCTGAGGTCGACGCGGTCGTGGTCGTGTGCGTCGGCGACGGTCGCCTTCGACAGCCCGATGCTGAGGCCGCAGGCCACGAGGATGACACCCATGGCCAGCGGAAAGGCCCCTGGCCCGATCGCCGCCAGCGTGCCGAGGCCGTAGGTGGCCGATTCCGTGATGGCCCCCAGGCCGATCAGCGCGGTCAGGACGCCGGCGTAGCGCTCCCTGTGCTGTTGGATCGAGTGAAGCACGCGTCCCTCCGGTCGACCTGGCTTTTTTGTTCTTGCTCGTGCGAAGCCCCCGGACGTCGTGGGGCCGCGCGATCCGTCAAAGGAGATCAGACGTAGCAGGGGCCGTCGATCAGCGGATTGGCGGCTAGGAAGCGCTCGTCGACCTCGACGCCGAGGCCCGGACCGTCCGGCGGGCACACCTTGCCCTCGGCGTCGAGTCGGTAGGGCAGACCGATCACGTCGTCGCGGAAGGGGTTGTGCCGGGCCACGTCCCCCTCGAAGTAGCCGGGGTTGTCGACGGCCGCGAGCAGGTGGAGCGTCGCCACCATGTTGATGCCGGTGGCCGAGGTGTGCGGGTTGACCGAGATCTTCCAGGCGGAGGCGAGGGCGGCGATCCGCATCGTCTCGGTGATGCCGCCGGTCTTCGACAGGTCGGGCTGGACGAAGCCGAGGTAACCGGCCTGCAGCGCCTGCACGAACTCGTAGCGCGTGAAGTGGTTCTCACCGGCGGCGAGCGGCACGGTGCCGAAGCGCGCCGCCTCGCCGTAGCTGTAGGCATCGTGGGGCGGGAACGGCTCCTCCAGCCACGCAACCCCCGCCGCCTCGAACGCCGGCATCACCCGGCGCACGTCGTCAACCGTGTAGCCGGTGTTGGCATCGACCAGGATCTCAACGTCGGCGCCCAGAGCTTCCCGCACCGCCTCGACGCGGGCAATGTCGCGCCGGGGGCTGTCGCCGACGCGCAGTTTCACCGCTCGGTATCCGGCGGCGACGTGGGCACGTGCCTCGTCGGCCAAGGAGGCCGGCTCCTGCCAGCCGAGGGAGATGCCCCCGGCATAGGCTGGCACCGCGCGGGCGGCGCCCCCGAGCAGCCGGTAGATCGGCCATCCGGTCGCCTTGCCGCGGATGTCCCACAGGGCGATGTCGAGTCCCGACAGCGCCATCGCGGCGGCCGCGCCCATGCCGTGGCTGGCGAGCTGCATCCGGTAGACCCGGGCCCAGACGCCGTTGACGTCGAGGGGATCCATCCCGACGACGAGCTCGGACAGAGTCGTGTCGATGAGCTTGGCGATGGCGCCGGGGCAGCGGCCGTGATGGGCCTCGCCCCAGCCGACGAGGCCTTCGTCGGTCTCGACCTTGACGAGCACGGCGTCGCGCTTGACCGCCCGCCCGATGCCGAGGCGGACGTTCTGGCCCTCGGGGACCCGGAACGAGATCGGGACGGACTGGATGCGGGTGATGCGCATGGGTTTTTCCTCAGGCGGAAAGAGTCTTGGATTGGGTCTCGGGCAGGATCTCGGGATTGACGAGGTTGCGCGGTCGCTCGCCGCGCAGGATGCGCAGCATCTCCTCAACGGCGCCGACGCTCATCGCGCGTGAACTGGTCTGCGTGATGCCGGCCACGTGCGGGGTCAGCAGCAGGTTCGGGCAGGCCAGGAGCGGGTGGTCGGAGGCCAACGGCTGCACGTCGAACACGTCGAGTGCCGCACCGGCGAGCTTGCCCGCCTGCAGGGCGGCGGCGAGCGCGGCCGCGTCGATCACGGGCCCGCGGGCGACGTTGATGAGGACGGCTTGCGAGCGCATCCGGCTGATCAGCGCCGCGTCGACGAGGCCGCGCGTCGCCTCGGTGAGCGGGCAGGCGATCACCACCGCGTCGCTCTGCGCGAACAGCGTCTCCAGGTCGACCGCCTGGACGAGACCGCCGAGCGTCGTGCCGCTGCGGGAGGTCCCGAGCACGCGCATGCCGAAGCCGTGATGGGCGATCCGCGCGACGCGGCCGCCGATCTCGCCGAGGCTGAGTACCCCGAGGGTGCTGCCGCCGATCTCAGAGAGGCCCTCGGCGATGGGTCGCACGGCGCCCCATCCCCCCGCCCGCAGGCCGCCGTCGAGACGCCAGACCTGGCGGCGCAGGTGGAACAGCGCCGCGAACACGTACTCGGCCACGGCCTGGGTGTTGCTGCCGGGTAGATTGGCGACCGGGATGCCGCGCGCGGTCGCCACCGCGACGGGGATCATGTCGAGGCCGACGCCGTGGCGGACGATACCGCGCAGCCGCGGCGCGCCGTCCAGGATATCGTCGGGAAGCTTGACGCGCACCACGAGCCCCTCCGCCTCGGCGACGAGCGCCCGCAGTGTCTCGGGGCTCGGGTCGGGTGCGGTGACGGGGCGGGCATACTCTGCCAGCATAGCCTCCGCCTCCGGATGGATCGGGTTGGTCAACAGGACCACGGGGCGCTTGGTCATAGACCTTCCTCGGCGACGATCGGGCTGATCAGACTGCCCAAACCCTCGACCCAAGCGGTCATCGTCGTGCCGGGCCGGATCCAGGCGGGCGGCTGGCGCAGAGCCGCGATCCCCGCCGGTGTGCCGGTGGCGATCACGTCGCCCGGCTCCAGTGCCGTCTTCCGCGACAGGTGGGCGACGAGGTCGGCGACCGAGAACAGCATCAGGGCCGTGGAGGAGTCCTGCAGGCTCACCCCGTCGATCGACAGCCCGATCCGCAGGGCCTGAGGATCGGGCACCTCGTCGCTGGTCGCGAGGTAGGGGCCGAACGGGCCGAAGGTCGCGATGTTCTTGCCGGGTCCGAAGCCATCGCGGCGGATCAGCTCGCTGGCGCTGACATCGTTGAACACGCCGTAGGCGCAGACATGAGCCAGCGCGTCTTGCGCAGCGACTTGCTCAGCGCGACTGCCGATCACCGCGGCGATTTCGGCCTCGTAGGTGCAGCCGCCGATGCCCGGCGGCAGCACCACGGGCTCGCCCGGGCCGATCACCGTCCACGGCTCCTTCATGAAAAGGAACGGCTCGCTCGGATGGGGCGCGCCGCGCTCGGCCAACGCGTCCACGTAATTGTGCGCGATCCCGAAGATCCGGCCGGGTTTGGGCAGCGGTGCGCGCAGGCGCACCGATCGCAGCGGCAGCTGCGCGGCCTCCGGGATGGCATGATCGCGCAGGCGCGCTGCGGCGTCGGCCAGCCCGGAGCGGATCAGGTCCAGGACCTGCGGGGGAGAGCCGGCGAGCGCCGGCTGCAGCGCGGGATGGGCGAGGTCGACGACCAGGTCGCCCGGCCCGCTGGCGTCGCCCAGCAGGATACCGGCCCGTTCCGCGCCGCCGCTCGAGAAGGTGACGAAGCGCATCGCGGTGTGCCTCAGGCGGCGCGGTAGCGGTCGATCACGGCGCGGTCGACCTCCACGCCGAGGCCCGGCGCGGTGGGGACCGCGACCTTGCCGCCGACCTGCCGGATCGGCTCGAGGGCCAGGTGATCCCGGAAGGGGTTCTCCTCCTGCTCGAACTCGAGCATCGGCGGGACCGGGAACAGGCAGGGCGGCTGATCGGGGATCGAGGCGAGGAAGTGGATGGTCGCGGCGAGGCCCACCACCGAGCCCCAGGCGTGGGGCACGCACTCGACGCCGTGCGCCGTCGCCATGGCGGCGATCTTCTTGCACTCGGTGATGCCGCCGGCCGCGCACACATCGGGCTGGACGATGTCCATCGCCTTGCGCGTGATGGCGTCGCGGAAGCCCCAGCGGGTGAACTCGTTCTCGCCGCCGGCCACCGCAATGTCGAGGGCGCGGGTGACCTCGACGTAGCCGTCGAGATCCTCCGGCGAGATCGGCTCCTCGAACCACTCAATGCCGAGCTCTTCCAGCCGCCGTCCCATGCGAATGGCGGTGGGCACCGTGAGCGAGTGATTGGCGTCGACCATGAGGCGGATGTCCGGGCCGACCGCCTCGCGCACCGCCGCCACGCGGGCGATGTCGCGCTCGATCGAGCCGAGACCGATCTTCATCTTCACAGCTTTGAAGCCGGCCTCGACGTAGCCGCGCGCCTCCTCGACCGCCTCCTCGACGAGCCGATCCATGTCGGTGAAGTACAGGCCGGTCGCGTAGGCGTCGACGCTGGTGCGGAAGGCGCCGCCGATGAGCTTGTGCACCGGCTTGCCCACGCTCTTGCCGATGATGTCCCAGAGCGCGATGTCGATGCCGCTGATCGCGGCGATCGACATGCCCTTCGGCCCGTAATCCTTGATCCGGTTGTACAGGTCCTCCCAGACGACCTCGACGTCGAACGGGTCCTGACCGATCACGCGGGGGGCGAGTTGCGTGTCGATGAACGCCTTCGCAACTGCGGACGGCCCGTAGCACTCGCCCCATCCGACGATGCCGTCCGCCGTCTCGATCTCGACGAGGCAGGTGCCGCGGGTCTTGTACAGCCAGCCGCGCGAGGAGGTGAACGGCCGTTTGATCGGCGTGGTCACCACATGGCAGGTGATCGTCTTGATCTTGGTCACGCTATCCGTCCCGGTCGTTGTTCAGATCGTTCGAGCGCTCGGAGGGGCGCGTCGGCTCAGGATTTGAAGACCTTCTCGGCCACGACCTTGATCGACTGCTCGACCCGATCGACCTCGGCGGTCAGCGCATCCCCGGTCAGGGGTGCGATCAGAAAGGCGTTGCGCTCGGCGAAATCCTTGAAGCGCTGGTCCCCGATCGCGGCGCTGAAGCCGTCGATCAGCTTGGTGCGCACCTCCGGCGGGAGCTTGGCTGGGGCGACCACGTAGGCCATCTGCACCACCGGGCCGAACGGGAACACATCGTAGCCGCGCTCCTTGAAGGTCGGCACGTCGGGAAACTGCCGGAGGCGCTCGTCGGCAAAGACGCCGAGTGCGCGCACGAGGCCCTGCTGCAGCTGGCCCAGCGATTCCGCGGGCTTGAGCACTGCGGCCTGGATCTGCCCGCCGGCAAGGTCGGTGATGACCTTGGCGCCGCCCGTGTACGGAGCGTTGATGTAGGCGACGCCCGCCGCCCGGGCGGTCATCGAGGCGAAGATGTGATTGAGGTTGTAGTTGCCCGGCGTGCCGATCGACACGCTGCCCGGGTTCTTCTTCATGTGCGCGAGGAAATCGTCCAGGGTTTGGTACGGGCTCGACCCGGGGACGAGGAGCATCAGCGGGTCGATCGAGACCCGGGCGATGTGGCTGAACTGGCCGCTCTTCAGAGGCGTCTTGCCCTCGGCCATGTAGGCCAGCGTCGAGCTCGTCCCCATGCCGAGCGTGTACCCGTCTGGGTTCGCCGTCGCGACGCGCCGCATCCCGATCGTGCCGGTCGCGCCGGGCTGGTTCTCGACGATCATCGTGATGCCGCGCTCCTTGAGCAGCGGCTGGAGCCCGCGTGCCAGGATGTCGTTCGAGCCCCCCGCGTTCCAGGGCACGATGAAGGTGATCTCGCGCGCCGGGAAGCCCGACTGCGCCAGTGCGGCGCGGGCGCCGAGTGCCCCCAGGGCAAGGCTTCCGACGAGGCTGCGGCGGGTGAGCATGGCGTTCCTCGTGTATTCGTTGTTTGTTATAACGATGGAAAGTGGGTAGGTTGTCAAGTGTGGTCGCAGCCGGTCTCGCTGATCCATCCTGATCCAGCGGCGCAGGATTGCTGGCGGGCAGGGGGGAACCAACACCATGAGACAGGTCGAGCGGTTGCCGCTCTGGGACCAAGCCTACGCGGAGCTGCGGACCGCCATGCTCGGCGGACGGTTCGGGCCGGGTGAGCGGATCCTCCTGCGTGAGGTCGCGGCCGAACTCGGCATCAGCCTCACGCCTGTCCGCGATGCGGTCAACCGGCTGATCGCCGAGCACGTGCTGGACCGCGGCAGCTCCGGTCAGGGCGGCGGCGCCGTGGTCCCGCGCATGAACGTGGAGCGTTTCGACGAATTGCTGACGATCCGCTGCGACCTCGAAGGTCGGGCCGCGGCCCGCGCCGCCGAACGCGCAGCCCCGGGCGACCTCAGCGTCCTCGACGCGCGGCTCGCCGAGATGAAGGCCCTGATCCGGCAGCGGAACCTCGACGCGTATCTCGACCTGCACCGGCGCTTCCATTTCGAGCTCTACGCCCTCGCGCGCATGCCGATCCTGGAGGGGCTGATCGAGAATATCTGGCTCAGGTGCGGCCCTGTCCTGACCTACGTGATCCCGGACTACGTGCTGCTGGAGAAGGGCAGCGACCTGCACACCGCGGCGCTCTCGGCCCTGCGCGCCCGCGATGCGGAGGCAGCGGCCACGGCGATCCGGCAGGATATCCGCGAGGCGGGCCAGTACATCGCCGGCCTCGCCGACGCCGCCGGGCTCATCGCCGAGCCGTCCGCGAGCCACCGGCCGCGGGCGCACGCGGCGTCATGATCGGGAAAAGATGACTGCGATGAGGATGCTCCTACGTCAGGACGGCTGTGGCCTTCGCCCGGATGAGATCGCGGTCGATCTCCGCGCCGAGCCCGACCCCCGTTGGCGCGTGCACCATGCCGGCAGAATCGACCGCGATGTCCGCGGAAAGCCCGTACTTCTGCGCCGCATCCGGCAGCAGAACCTCGAAGAACTCGGTGTTGCGGATCGCCATGATGACGTGGAGGTTGGCGACGTTGTTGAGCGAGTTGCCGCCGTGGTGGACCTCGAAGTTCATCCCGAAGGCCTCCGCGAGATGGGCCGCCTTGACGAGCGTGGTGATGCCGCCCTTGACCGCCACGTCGCCGCGCAGGAAATCGGTGGCGCGCTGCAGGATCCAAGGCGCGTAGGACTCGAAGCCCGCCTACGGATACTCGGTCGCCATGATCGGCACGTCGAGCTTGGCCTTGAGCTTGACGTAACCGTGTCCGACGTCAGCACCTGTGGGACAGATTGAGGGTCTTCACGAACGGAGGATGACTGGTTCATCGTAGCCCCTGAGGAACGAAGATGAAGCAGACATCCGGACCGGCCAAGAAGCCGGCAGAAGCGGTGATCAAGGACATCCGTCGGGCCACACGTCGGCAGTTCTCGTCCGAGGAGAAGATCCGCGTGGTGCTGGAAGGCTTGCGTGGCGAGGACAGCATCGCCGAATTGTGTCGACGTGAGGGGATCGCCGCCTCGATGTACTACGGCTGGTCCAAGGAGTTCCTGGAGGCTGGCAAGAAGCGCCTGTCCGGCGACACGGCTCGTGCGGCCACCACGGACGAGGTGCGGGATCTCCGTCGCGAAGCGGGGGCGCTGAAGGAGGTCGTAGCTGATCTCGTCCTGGAGAACCGTCTGCTTAAACGTATGGCCCGCCCCGTCTGCAAGGTCGTCAATGAAGGTGCCTGTGACCGGTCTGCACAAACGTATCCGGCATGTCGGCACGGTGGCCGCCGCCAAGATGGAGAGCCGCACGTCCCGGGCCTCATAAGCAATTCGGCCTCGGGGGCCGCTTTTTTTGCCAGGCTTCCGGAACGCCGCTCGACCGTCAGGCCATCTTCACTGTCCTCCCGCAGACCTCGTGGACCCGGGCCGAGCGATCGCGCTCCGCCTCAGGTCAACCTCTTTTGATGCCCTATGCGAGGGCCGGCTCCGGCTGCCGCTCGAAGCTCACTCCTTTGCGCAGCGTCGCCCAAGCGATCCGCGCGAGCTTGGCGGCGAGCGCGACGACCACGACGTTGTAGTGCGCCCGCGCCAGCAGACCGCGCAACCATCGGCCGGTCGCATCCTCAACCTTGGACAGTGAGGCCAGCGCTGCGCGCGCTCCATGGATGAAGAGCCCACGCAGATAGGCGTTACCCCTCTTGCTGATGCCGAGCAGCTTCGGCTTGCCGCCGGTCGTATGCTGTCGGGGCACGAGGCCAAGCCAGGCCGGCAGGTCGCGCGCGGACGCGAAGGCGCTTCCGTCATCGACGGCCGCGCGCAAGGCCGTGGCCGTCATCGGCCCGACGCCTGGGATCGACACCAGGCGACGTGCCGCCTCGTCGGAGCGGGCATGCGCCACGAACTCTCGGTCGAGAGCTTCGATACGGCCGTCGAGGCTCGCCCACTCCTCACGGATCTCGGCGACGAGAGCTTGGATACGCGCGCCAATCTGCGCCTGGGGATCCGTCACGAGAATGCCGACCGCCGTCTCGAACTTGCGGCGGCCTTGCGGGAAAACGAGACCGCGCTCCAGCAGGATCGCGCGGAGCTGGTTCATGAGCATGGTGCGCATGCCGACCAGCCGAGACCGGACCCGGTGCAGGCTCTGCATGTCGAGTTGCTCCTGCGCCTTGAGGAGCACGAAGCGCATCGTCGGACGTGTGGCGGCCTCGGCGATCGCTTCGGCATCACGGTCGTCGTTCTTCTGCGCCTTGACGTAGGGGCGGACATACTCGGGCGACATCAGTCGGATGGTATGTCCCTGCGCGGCCAGCAGCCGCCCAAGGTGATGGGCGCCGCAGCAGGCCTCCATTGCGACGACACAAGCGGGCAGCTTGGCCGTGAGGCCGACGATCGTCTCACGCCGTGCGCGACGACGCAGAACCACCGTACCGGCTGGGTCGAAGCCAACCAGGCTACAGCTGTTTTTGCCAAGATCGATACCCAGCACGGCGACCGAACTCTTTGCCATTCCCGATCCCTCCATTCCTCCAAGGCAGCAGCATGCCACCAACGGTTCGGTGAGGGGCGGGCCATCCCATAAGCATGAGCGGGGCTGGGGGCGACGAGGCATGAGGTACCCGGCCCCCGAGAAGCTGGAGATCATCCGGCTGGTCGAGCAATCCCACCTGCCGGTGCGTGCCACCCTGGACAAGCTCGGCATCACGCGCTCGACGTTCTACCGCTGGTACGACGCCTACCAGCGCGGCGGCCCCGAGGCGTTGAATGACCATCCTTCGCAGCCGAGCCGGGTCTGGAACCGTCTACCTGCAGAGATCCGCGAGCAGATCGTTGCCTTGGCTCTGGAGCAGCCTGAACTCAGTCCGCGTGA
>NZ_JAKSYN010000045.1:0-380 GCF_022829565.1 Methylobacterium sp. J-001 | reverse complement strand
ACGAAAGCCGAGATCCATCAACCCGCCTGCGCCGAATGTGAGTCAGACCCGAAGCTTCACCCCTCTCGGAATCGGGTTAAATGCGTTGAGATATGTGCTGAATTTTACTTCGAGGCGGGGTCACGGTCGGCGCCGATCTTGACCCCGCCTCTATCTCGATTTTCGCATTATGAAGAGAGAGTTAGCTAAGTTTTTGCCTGGGTCATGCTTCGAAGCCGATTCACACCCGACGCCCTGTACCGGGCGTTGTTCGTCTCCCGCAGCCGTCTCTACACCGCCTTCGCCGCTGGCGAGGGCGTAGCGGCGGCGGTCCGCGAGCAGCGCCTCGACCGGGCGCAGCGGCAGTTGTCGGCGCCTGCTCATGCCGGCGGCAGCATCTC
>NZ_JAKSYN010000042.1:0-125197 GCF_022829565.1 Methylobacterium sp. J-001 | reverse complement strand
AAGCAGACCCGCACTGGCTTCGGCGCTCCCGCCACCTTACCGAAGTGTAACGGCACGCTCCGCGCTATCAGCCACCCGACCGAGAAGAGGATGCGGCCGGGCGAAGCCTGTCTGGAGAAGATAGCGCCGAATTCGCCGAGGGACTGCCCGAGCAAAATTGCTGCGTCTCCCCCCCGCCCTTGCCCCGATGTCGGCTGACGCAACGCTATCCCTCCCCCGCAGAGGGGGGAGGGGAGCGTTGGAGACTACTGGTAGCCCTTCGGGAACGGATCCGGCTTGATCAGCTCCGGGCTGGTGTAGACGATCTCGAACTGGCCATCGGGCTTGGCCTTGCCGACCCGGGTCTTCGACCAGAGGTGGTGGTTCTCGTCGATCCGGACGTAGCCTTCCGGAGCGCCCTTGAACTCCAGACCCGGGGAGGCGGCGACCACCTTGTCGACGTCGAAGGAGCCGGCCTTCTCGCACGCCATCTTCCACAGATACGGGCCGAGATAGGCCGCCTGGGTCACGTCGCCGATGACCGTCTTTTCGCCCCACATCTTCTTGAAGGCGGCGACGAATGCCTTGTTGTTCTCGTTCTCGATCGACTGGAAGTACTTCATGCAGGCATAGGCCCCGGCGATGTTCTCGCCGCCGATGCCGTCGATCTCGTCCTCGGTGACCGAGATCGTCATCAGCACCTGCTTCGACAGGTCGATGCCGGCCGCCTTGAGCTGCTTGTAGAACGCCACGTTCGAGCCGCCGACCACGTCGGTGAAGATCACCTTCGGCTTGGTCAGCTTGATCTTGTTGATGACCGAGTTGAACTGGGTGTGGCCAAGCGGGAAGTATTCCTCGCCGACGACCTTGCCCTTGAGAACGTTCTCGACGTGCTTGCGGGCGATCTTGTTCGAGGTGCGCGGCCAGATGTAGTCCGAGCCGATGAAGTAGAAGCTGTCGCCACCCTTCTCCTTGTGGACCCAGTCGAGCCCGGCCAGAATCTGCTGCGTGGCCTCCTGGCCGGTGTAGAACACGTTCTTGGACTGCTCCAGGCCCTCGTAGAAGGTCGGATAGTACAGGAGGCCGTTATACTGCTCGAACACCGGCAGCACCGCCTTGCGGGAGGCCGAGGTCCAGCAACCCATCACGGCGGCGCAATGGTCGTTGACCAGGAGCTTCTTGGCCTTCTCGGCGAAGGTCGGCCAGTCGGAGGCGCCGTCCTCCTGGATGATCTTGATCTTGCGGCCGAGCACGCCGCCGGCCTCATTGATCTGCGCGATGGCGAGCTTCTCCGCCTCCTGGGCGCCGGTCTCGGAGATCGCCATCGTGCCGGTGACCGAGTGCAGGATGCCGACCGTCACCTCGGTGTCGGTCACGGCGAGGCCGGTTGTGTTCACCGCCGAGGTGGGCGCTGCCGCCCAGGCGCCGCGGGGCATCAAGGCGAGGGCCGGCGCGCCGGCCAGTCCCATGAGCAGCCTGCGCCGCAACGGGGAGTGCAAGCCGTTCTTCGCGCCGGTCTCGGTGTCGTCAGCCATCGTGCCTGCCTTCATCCGCGTCCAAGCCTTGAGAAGCGGCTCGGATCGACTGGTCCAGGCTAGGTCTTCGGTTGCACTGCGGCCTATACGATGTTTTGCGTATGGCCGTTCTCTTGCATCGAGCGCACCATCGCGGCGCAGAAGTCTGAGGGATCGTTGGGAGCGAAGGCAGGGAGCGTGGGCAGCGCCCGGGCGCTGCATTTTTTGCGCGCGCGCGTGCGCGAACGCGGCTCCATGTGCCGGACGGGGCCCCGATGAGCGGCCCCCAGCGAATCATCCCGATCCGCCGGGACTACAACCGCTTCGTGGCCGACGAGACGCTGGAGGATTACGCCCTCCGCTTCACCGCCAAGAAGGCACGGCGCTGGTCCGGCTTCCAGGTGGCGCAGACGGCGCTCGGCTCGGTCTCGTTCCTGGCGCTCGAGGCGATCGGCGGCACCCTGGCGCTGACGGCGGGCTTCCCGAACACGCTGGCCGCCGTGCTGGTGGTCGGCCTGATCATCTTCGCCACCGCGGCGCCGATCACCGTCTACGCCGCCCGCTACGGCCTCGACATGGACCTGCTGACGCGGGGCGCCGGGTTCGGTTATCTCGGCTCCACGGTCACGTCGCTAATCTACGCGAGCTTCACCTTCCTGTTCTTCGCCATCGAGGCGGCGATCATGGCGCTGGCGCTGCAGCTCTGCTTCGGGCTGCCGCTGGGCGTCGGCTACCTCCTCTGCGCCGCCGCGGTGATTCCCCTGGTGGTCTACGGCATCCGGCTGATCAGCCGCTTCCAGATCTGGACGCAGCCGCTCTGGGTGGCCTTGAGCCTGCTGCCGCTCGTGTTCGTGGCGGCGCAGGGCGCCGAGCCCCTGCATGCGCTGGCGGATTTTCCGGGCCTCGACGGCGGTGGGGCGGCCTTCGACATCGGTCGGTTCGGTCTCGCCACCGGGGTGCTGTTGGCCCTGCTGGCCCAGGTCGGCGAGCAAGTCGACTTTTTGAGATTCGTGCCCGAGCCTGTCGGCCAGCGCGACTGGCGCTGGTGGCTGGCGGTGCTCTCGGGTGGCGCCGGCTGGATCGTGCCCGGCATGCTCAAGATCCTGCTCGGCGCCGGGCTCGCGGTCCTGGCGCTCGGGCATGGCGTCCCGCCCGAGCATGCCGCCGAGCCGACCCGGATGTACGCGGTGGCGTTCGGCTACGTCACCGGGGAGGGCGGCCGGGCGGCACTTCTGCTGACCGGCCTGTTCGTCCTGGTCTCGCAGCTCAAGATCAACCTCACCAACGCCTATGCCGGCTCGATCGCATGGTCGAACTTCTTCTCTCGGCTCACCCACAGCCACCCGGGGCGGGTGGTCTGGCTGGTGTTCAACGTGGCGATCGCGGTGCTCCTGATGGAGCTCGGCATCGACAAGACCATCGAGAGCACGCTGCCGCTCTACGCCTCCGTGGTCTCGGCCTGGGTCGGGGCACTGGCCGCCGACCTCGCGGTGAACAAGCCGCTCGGCCTCTCGCCCCCGGGTATCGAGTTCAAGCGCGCCCATCTCTACGCGATCAATCCCGTCGGGACCGGCGCCATGGTGCTGGCGCTCGCCGTCGGCGGCCTTGCCTATGCCGGCCTTCTCGGCCACGCGCTCCAGCCCTTCGCGCCGCTCCTGACGCTGTCCACCGCCTTTGCGGCGGCGCCGGTGATCGCCTGGGCCACGGCCGGCCGCTGGTATCTCGCGCGGATACCGAAGCAGGATTGGGGGGCGGGCGAGATCATCTGCCGGGTCTGCGAATTGCCCTTCGAGGGCGAGGACATGGCTCATTGCCCGGCCTACGACGCCCCGATCTGCTCCCTGTGCTGCTCGCTCGATGCCCGCTGCGGCGACCTGTGCAAGCCGCACGGTCGGTTGGAGGCCCAGGCGCAGCAGGCGCTCGGCCGGATCCTGCCGGGGCGCACCGCGGCCTGGATCGGCGCGCCGCTCGGCCGTTATTTGGCGGTGATGCTGACGCTTTGCGCGGTGATCGGCCTGATCCTGGGGATCGTGCATGCCGGAGCGACCATCGCGCATCCCGAGCACCGCGACTTTCTGCGCTCGGCGCTCACCAGCGTGTTCTTCATCCTAGTGGTGATCCTCGGCGTGGTGGCGTGGCTATTCGTCCTCGCCCAGGAGAGCCGGCGGGTCGCCCAGTCCGAGACGATGCGCCAGACCGCGCTCTACGAGGCCGAGATCGCCGCGCACAAGCTCACGGACGCCAAGCTGCAGGAGGCCAAGGAGCGGGCCGAGGCCGCCAACCTCGCCAAGAGCCGCTACGTTGTCGGCATCAGCCACGAATTGCGCACACCGCTCTCCACGGTGCTCGGCTACGCGCAGCTCCTCGAATCCGATCCTGCGATCCCGGCCCCGCGCCTCAACGGTATCCGGGTGATCCGGCGCAGCGCCCAGCACCTGTCCGGGCTGATCGACGGGCTCCTCGACATCTCGCGCATGGAGGCCGGGCGGCTCGAGATCCACCGGGACGAGGTTCGGCTTACGGAGTTCCTCGACCAGCTGGTCGACATGGTCCGGCTGCAGGCCCGGGAGGCCGGCCTCGAATTCCGGTTCTCCCGGCCGGAGATCCTGCCCGCGGTGGTTGCCACCGACGAGAAGCGCCTGCGCCAGGTGCTGCTCAACCTCCTGTCGAACGCGATCAAGTTCACGCCCTCCGGCACCGTCTCGCTGGATCTGAGCTACCGCAGCCAGATCGCAATATTCACGATCCGCGACACCGGCCCGGGCATTCCGGAGGCGGATCTGGCCCGGATCTTCCAGCCGTTCGAGCGCGGCTCGACCCCGGCCGCCCGCAGCACCCCGGGGACGGGGCTCGGGCTCACCATCGCGGACCTGCTGGCGCAATTGCTCGGCGGCGAGATCACCGTGGCGGCGGCGCCGGGCGGCGGCACCCAGGCCCGGCTGCGCCTGATGCTGTCTTCCGTCGCCCAGCCCGCGCCGATCATCCTGCCGGTCCCGGCCTCCGCGCCGGAACGGGCCTATGCCGGTGCCCGCCGCACGATCCTGGTGGCCGACGACGACACCGCCCACCGCGCCCTGATGCGGGCGATCCTGGAGCCGCACGGGATCTTCGTGATCGAGGCGGGCTCGGGGCCCGAATGCCTGGCGGCGGTGGCCCGGGGCGGGATCGACCTGGTCCTGCTGGACATCGCCATGCCGGGCATGAGCGGCTGGGCCGCTGCCGCGACGCTGCGGGCGGAGGGCCACACGGGGCCGATCGCCATGATGTCGGCCAACGTCCACGAGATCAGCCCCGTGCGCGGCGACGACGCCCCCCACGACGCGATCTTCGCCAAACCCTTCGACCTGCGCGACGTGCTGGAGCGGATCGGCAAGCTGCTCCACCTCGAATGGACCGACGCAGCGACGCTTTCCTTGCGCGAGCCCTCCCCGGCGCTCACGGATATCGGCCATCCCGGCCCCGAGCATGTCGGCGAGTTGTTGCGCCTGGGCCGCATCGGCCATATCCGCGCCATCGAGGCCAAGCTCGCCCAGATGGAGGGCGACGCCACGGTTGCGCCCGCCTTCGTGGCGCAGATGCGCGGCCTTGTGGAGGGCTACGACCTGCGCCGCTACCTCTCGGTCCTGCAGGGGCTCGCCCGCCATGGCTGAGGCACCGACGAACCAGCCGAGCCGCGACGTCGTCCTGGTTGTGGACGATTCGCCCGACACGCTGAGCTTCCTCACCCAGGCGATCGAGCGCTCCGGCGCCACCGTGCTCGTGGCGGTGGGCGGCGACCTCGCCCTCGCGTTGGTCGACGAGATCACCCCGGACGTGATCCTGCTCGACGCGATGATGCCGGGTATGGACGGGTTCGAGACCTGCCGGCGTCTCAAGGCCAAGCCGCAGATCGCCGGGGTGCCGGTGATCTTCATGACCGGCTTGAGCGAGACCGAGCACATCGTGAAGGGCTTGAGCGCCGGCGGAATCGACTACGTCACCAAGCCGATCGCCCCCGACGAAATCCTGGCCCGGATCCGCGTGCACCTCGCCAGCGCACGGGCCGCGCAGAGCGCCCGGGCCGCCCTCGACACCGCCGGGCGCACCCTGTTCGCGGTCTCCGAGGCCGGGGCCGTGCTGTGGGCGACCCCGCAGGCCGGACGGCTGCTGGCAGGGCTCGGCCACGATCCGGCGGTCGCCCTCGAATTGCCGCCGCGGGCCCGGGACTGGCTGCGTGGCTGCCTCACCGGCGCCTCGGCCAACGCCCTGACGCTCACCGGCCGCGACGGCACGCCTCACGCGCTGAGCTTCATCGGCCGCACCCCGGACGAGATCCTGCTGCGCCTGTCGCGCGAGGAAGCCTCCGGCGGCATCGAGCGGCTGCGGGCGCGGCTGCCGGTCACCGGGCGCGAGGCCGAGGTGCTGCTCTGGCTGTCCCGGGGAAAGTCGAGCCGCGATATCGGCGAGATCCTCGGGCTCAGCCACCGCACCGTGACCAAGCACCTCGAGGGTATCTACGCCAAGCTCGGCGTCGAGAACCGCACCGCCGCCTCGATCATCGCCGCCCGCCACCTGCAGGATTGAAGGCCTGCCGGGCTTGTCCACAGGCATCGCGGCACTGCGAAACCGGTTGGTAAGCGGCGTCCCACCACGGTCCCGGCACAGACGAACCAATTCGGGACCGGATGCGATGATGACCAGCCACCAGCTCGCCGACGAACTGAGGCGGGTCGCCACCACGCAGGTCAGCGACATCACCCGTGCGGTCAAGGAAGGCCAGAAGTCGATCGCGCTGAACGAGGTACGGGACATGGCCCGGCGCCTTAGCCTGCTGGCGGACGCCTTCGATCCGAAATCGGCGGCCGAGAAGGCCGATCCCCAGGACGGCGCCCAGGCCGCTTGACCCTCGCCGCACGATCCTGAGGACCGCTCCCATGATCCGCGCCTATTTCTACATCCGCCTCGACGGTGCCTATCTGCCCGCGCCGACGGCCCAGGACATCGCCGACATGGACGCCGCCCGGACGGCGGCGCGAACCATCGTCCGGGGCCTAATGCGCCAGCATGGCGGCGACCCGCGACTGCTCGACGCCGCCCTGGTCATCGCCGACGAGGCCGGCACGACGCTCCTGGAGATGTCGTTCCTCGAAGCCCTGTACCTGCCGGTCGAGCCGGTGAACGACCCGAATCGCCGTCGGCCGATCCCGCGGGAATTCGGCGCCGTGCGCACCTCCCGGATGCTGCTGAGCGCCGCCATGGCGCCGATCCGGCGCTTCGCCGCCGCGCGGGCGACGCGCTGACCTGAATACGAATTGACCGAGCCGAGCGTTGCCGCTTTCGCGCTGTCCCTTTTCCCGAGCGCGTGGAGCGAGAGCGGAATGCGACTCGGGATCCAGCACAGGATGACGCGAAGCACCTGATTGCGACCGTCGCTTCAAAATCGTGCCGCTGCGCGGCGCTGTCTCCGCTGGATCCCGGATCACCTTCCACTGACGTTTCAGGCGTCCGGGAAAGGAGCGCGTGTTTCATTCCTGCGCGACGGCCAACGCCAGTGGAGAGTCAACCGAACAGGTCGGTCGTCACGAATCCCCGGTCCGCCAGCCGCTCGGCCAGCACGCGGCGGTGGCAGCGGGCCGGGTCCCGCTCGAAGCACAGCAGGCAGGTCGGTGCGGCCTCCGCCATGGCGGCGAGCTCGTCCAGGGCGACGCCGCCGGCGGCCGTGTCGAGCACCTCCTCGCAGTAGATCTTGCGCATCAGCGCCGCGTCGTCGGCCCGGGCGGCCTCGCGGCCGGATTTCGGCGTGCCGAGGCTGCGCAGATGCGCGTAGCCGAGCCCCGCCTCCACGAGCCCGGTTCCCAGCGCGCCCTTCGAGAAGCCGCGCTTGCGCGAGTTGGCCACCGCCCGCACGTCGGCCAGGACGGCGACGCCCGCCGAGCGCAGGGCATCGGTGAGCCGCTCCGGGTCGAGGCCTTCGTAGCCTATGGTAAAGAGTTGCTTGCTCACGGGACCGTGACGGGACTCGCGTTGCGGGACTGGCACTTAGCCGGATCGGGGCCTGTGAACCAACCGGGGATTGATGCGGTATGTCGCGGCAGCGCAACGACTCCCGGAATTCCGCCGCAAAGATCGCAAAGCTCCGTTAACTGCGCTCGGGTCATCGCTTACGCCTGACTTTGGCGCTTCTTCGGTGGCGGGCTGAACACTGATGGTGCGGGATTACAAGCTTTCGCAGGTGTCGTTCGCCGAATCGAGCCGGGGATCCGGCCGGTTGAGGCGCGTTCGCCAACTTGCCACCCGGGTGCTGGCCGTCGCCGTGATGGCCGGCCTGGCCGCCTGCGCGTCCAACCCCGACTTCTACCCGACCAAGGGCGATGCCAAGCCCCATCCGGGCGTGGCCAAGGCCAAGCAGCACCCGATCCAGGGCATCGACATCTCGAAGTGGCAGGGCAACGTCGACTGGGCCTCGGTCCGGGCCGCCGGCACCCAGTTCGCCTTCATCAAGGCGACGGAGGGCGGCGACCACGTCGACGAGCGCTTCCGGACCAACTGGGACAACGCGGCCCGGGCCGGCGTGCCGCGGGGCGCCTATCACTTCGTGTTCTGGTGCCGCTCGGCCCGGGACCAGATGGAGTGGTTCAAGCGCAACGTCCCGAACGACCCGACGGCGCTGCCGCCGGTGCTCGACGTGGAGTGGAACGGCCACTCGCAGACCTGCCCGAAGAAGCTGCCGAAGGCGCAGGCCCTGGCGATGGTCACCGAGATGCTCGAGGAGATGGAGCGTTACACCGGCAAGCGCCCGATCATCTACACCGATATCACCTTCCACAAGGACGTCCTGGAAGGCGAACTGCCCGACTATCCGCACTGGCTGCGCTCCACCGCGGCCGAGCCCGAGCAGCGCTTCGTCAACCGGAAGTGGATGCTGTGGCAGTTCACCTCCACCGGGCGCGTCCCCGGGGTGCAGGGCGACGTCGACCGCAACGCCTTCTACGGCACGCCGTCCGACTGGGCCTCGTTCCTGTCGACCGATTGCGATCCCCGCGAGCATCGGCGCCTCTCGGAACAGGGGCTATGTACCGACAAATAATTGTTCGGGGTTGATAGACTTAAGTTGGTTCACCAACACAGGCTAGGATATATGCGTGTCGGGTTCTCCCGCACGCCGGCGGGCCGCTCGACGAGGATCCTTCCGGGAGCCTCTTCTCCCATGATCCCCTGCCTGCAATGCCCGCTGACCGCGCCGCCGCCCTCACGGGCAACCTGCTCCTTGATGCGCTTCGGGAGCCCGACCGCGCGTTGATCGCGCCCCATCTCGAACCGGTCTCCTTCGACAAGGGGGCGAGCGTGTTCCAGGCGGGCTCGGACGTGACGCACATCACCTTCCCGTGCGACCAGACCGTCGTGGCTCTCATCATCGCCACCCGGGACGGGCGCTGCGCCGAGACCGCCACGATCGGGCGTGAAGGCGCGGTCGGCGGCATCGTCAGCGCGGGCCGTGTGCCGGCCTCCACCGAGGCGATCGTGCAGATCGGCGGCCCGATGCTGCGCCTCGACGCGGAGCGTCTCCAGGATGCCAAGCGCCGGTCCACCGAAATCCGCAACCTGTTCGCGCGCTATTCCGACTGCCTCCTAGCCCAGGTGCTCCAGGCCGCGGCCTGCAACGCCCTGCACCCGATCGAGCAGCGCTGCCTGCGCTGGCTCCTGACCCTGCAGGACCGCATCGGCGGCGACACGCTGCCGATCACCCACGAATTGCTGGCCTCGATGCTCGGCGTCCAGCGCACCTACCTGACGCGCATCCTGCGGACGCTTCAGGACCAGGGCCTGATCCGGGTCGGTCGTGGGCGCATCACGGTGCTCGATCGCCGGGCGATGTCGAGGGCCGCCTGCGAGTGCCACGACCGGGTGCAGCGGCATTTCAAGACCGTGCTCGGCGCGGTCTACACCGCGGACGGCTTCGACCGGATCGAGCCGCCGGCGCCCGTGGATGGAAACGTGGAGCCCCCCCTGGCCCTGAGTGGCGGCCGCCACGGGTGAGGTGGGGCGTGGTCCGGCGTCAGTCTTCGGACCGGCGCTCCAGGATCTCGATCAGCGCGCCGTCGGGACCCTCCACGAAGGCGATCCGCAGGCCGGGGCCGCGCTCGGTGATACCGGTCCGCACGGTGACGCCGCGGGCCGCGAGTTCGGCCATGGCGGCGTCGATATTGGCGACGCGCAGGCCGATATGCTCGATGCCGAGGCAGGGCGTCCGCGTGGCGGGCGTGGTCTCGGCCGGGGCCTGCTCGATGAAGACGGTGAGACCGCCGAGATCGAGCACCATGCGCTGCACCGGATCGGCGCCGACGCGCTTCACCGCCCTGGCTCCGAAGGTCTCGACGTAGAAGGCGGCGGCCTTCACGGCGTCGCGGCTGCGCAGGTGAACGTGATCGCAGGCGTATTGCATCGCGTGTCTGTCTCCCGCAGGCCGGCGCTGGCGTCTTGCGTAAAGGTTATGTGGTCGCGCGCTCCAGGGCGAGATCCGCCGCTTGACGCAGGGCGCGAACCCGCAGACTTTCGCCGCCGCGATCGTTGCAGGGATGCAACATCCTTCCCACATCCGGGTGGAAATTCCACACCGCATAGCCCAAGAGACCGATGCGCAATCCCTACGACGTGCTGGGCGTCCCCAAGGGAGCGAGCGAAGCCGATATTAAAAAGGCTTACCGCAAGCTCGCCAAGGACTTCCACCCCGACCGCAACAAAGACGACGTGAAGGCCAAGGACCGCTTCGCCGAGGCGAACTCGGCTTACGAGATCCTGGGCGACTCCGAGAAGCGCAAGCAATTCGACCGCGGCGAGATCGACGCCGACGGACGGCCGCGCGCCTCCGGCTTCGAGGGATTCTCGGGCGGCTTCGGCGGCGGCCGGTCGAGCGGGTTCGATTTCGAGAACATGGCGCGCAGCCGGCAGGGCGGCATGGGCGGCGGCGGCGGGATGGGCGAGGATATCTTCTCCCACATCTTCGGCGAGGCGTTCCGCGCGGGCGGCGCCGGGCCCGGCGGTCAGCGCCAGGCGGCCAAGGGCGAGGACGTCGCGGCCGAGCTGTCCGTGAGCCTGGAGCAGGTCGCCAGCGAGGAGAAGCTGCGGCTGGCGCTGCCCACCGGCCGGGAGGTCGACGTCGTGATCCCCCGGGGCGTCGAGGACGGCCAGACCATCCGGCTCCGCGGCCTCGGCCAGAGTGCCGGCCCCCGTGGCGAGCCCGGCGACGCGCTGCTGACCATCCGCATCCGCCCGCATCCCCGCTTCACCGTCGACGGCGCCGACCTGCGCACCCATGTCGAGGTGCCGCTGGAGGACGCCGTGCTCGGCGGCATGATCCGGGTGCCGACGCTGACCGGCGCCGTCGAGATGAAGATGCCGCCGATGACCAGTTCCGGCCGCACGTTCCGGCTGCGCGGCAAGGGCCTGCCCAAGAAGGACGGCACGCGCGGCGACCTGTTCGCCACCACGGCGATCACCCTGCCGGAGAGCGAGGATCCGATCCTGACCGACTTCGCCCGGGGCCGGCGCGCCAAAGCCGCCTGACACACGCGACCCACCCGACCGTCTTGCGGTCGGGTGCGGACTTCCGTCACCGGGCCGGCTCCGTTAAGGAGACCCCCGGTGCCGCAAGGGGCCGAGAGGTTTCCAGGATCGATCATGGCGGAACACGGGCAGGGCATTCTGGCGGGCAAGCGGGGCCTCGTGCTCGGCGTCGCCAACAACCGCTCGATCGCCTGGGGCATCGCCCGCAGCGCCCGCGCGCACGGGGCCGAACTCGCCTTCACCTATCAGGGCGACGCCCTGCGCAAGCGGGTCGAGCCCCTGGCGAAGGAACTCGACGCCCACGTCATCGGCCATTGCGACGTGACCGATGCGGCCACGATCGACGCCGTGTTCGAGGAGGCCGCGCGCGTCTTCCCCGAGGGCATCGACTTCGTCGTCCACTGCATCGCCTTCTCGGACAAGGACGAGCTGACCGGCCGCTATCTTGAGACGTCCGAGGAGAACTTCACCAAGTCGCTCCTGGTCTCGTGCTACTCGTTCACGGCCGTGGCCCAGCGCGCCGAGAAGATCATGCGCCCAGGGGGCTCCCTGCTGACGCTGACCTATTACGGCGCCGAGAAGTGGATGCCGCACTACAACGTCATGGGCGTGGCCAAGGCGGCGCTTGAAGCCTCGGTGCGCTACCTGGCGGCCGATCTCGGCCCGAAGAACATCCGGGTCAACGCGATCTCGGCCGGTCCGATCAAGACCCTGGCGGCCTCGGGCATCGGCGACTTCCGCTACATCCTGAAGTGGAACGAGTACAACGCGCCCCTGCGCCGGACGGTGACCATCGGTGAGGTCGGCGAGACCGCCGCCTATCTGATCTCCGACATGTCGGCCGGCATGACCGGCGAGATCCTGCACGTCGATGCGGGCTACCACGTCGTCGGCATGAAGAACCCCGAGGCGCCGGACCTGACCCTCGACAAGGATTAATCGTCGTCGTCGCGGTCCGCTTCGGCGAACTCACCGGAGAGCTTCAGCCCCTCGATCCAGGTCTCGCCCTCGCGCTTGACCACGACCCGCGGCCGGGCGCCGCCATGGGTGGCGATCCCGTCCGCCAGTCGCTCGGAATGCGTGACCAGCCAGACCTGGGTGCGCTGGGCCGCCCGGGCGATCAGCCGGGCCAGCGGCTCCATCAGGTCAGGATGGAGGCTGGTCTCCGGCTCGTTCAGCGCGATGAACGGCGGCAAGCGGTAGCCCAGCAGGGCGCCCATGAGGGCGAGGTAGCGCAGCGTCCCGTCCGACAGCTCCGCCGGGCCGAAGACCCGGTTCGGAAAGTCCGGCATCGTCATCCCGAAGCTTGCCTCGCGTCCGGGCACCGGCATCACCAGCCGGGCGCCCGGAAACGCCTCGTCGAGGGCTTCGTCGAGGTTGGCCGTGTCCTGCCGGATATGCGCCAGGGTGGCGAACACGGCGGCAAGGTCCGACCCGTCGGATGCGAGCGTCGGCGTGGTTACGGCGAGGCAAGGACGGCGCAGGGGCGCGTCGGCGTCCGTGCGGAACGCGTGATGGAAGCGCCATGCCATCATGGCGAGGCGCACCAGGGCGATCTCCGGGTGCAGCGTGGCGTCCAGGAAGGTGCCGAGCGCCGTCTCGGTGGGCAGCAGATCGATGCCGAGCGAGCGCTTGCGCCCGTCCTCGTCGCGAACGAAGCCGGTCCGGCCGTCGCGGTCGAGGATCACCGCCTTTCGGGGGCCGGCGCGCACCGATAGGCGCTCGGCCTTCACCTGCGGCTCCTGGGCGAAGGCTGCGCCGATGGGAACACCGGCAACCTGCGGCACCAGCCCGATCTCGACCGCGTAGATGAAGCCCTGCCCGGTTACGTCATCGTGCAGGGTGGCGGACAGCCGGATCCGGGCCGCCTCACCGTGCCGCCGACGTCCGGCCCAGAGCGCCGAATCCATGCCGCCCTCCGCGGCGAGGTCCCGGGTGAGCGTCCCACGGGCGGCGGCCTGCAGCAATTCGAGGCCGCGATAGAGGTTGGTCTTGCCGGTGCCGTTGCCGCCCACGAACACCGACAGGTCGTCCACCGGGAAACCGATCCGACGCAGCGACCGGTAACCCGAGACCGCGATTTCCCGAACCACCAGCATTTGGCACCCCTTGGATCAATCCGGGACCTTCAGGTCGGCGATGCCCGTCTTCGCTCGGGGGAATCGCGGGTCCATCGCCTCCAGCGTATCGGCGATCGTGCGGGCAATCACGTAGTTACGGAACCACTTGTGGTTGGCCGGCACCACCAGCCACGGGGCGTACGGCGTCGCGCATCGTGAGAGCGCGTCCGCGAAGGCCTGCTGATAGGCATCCCAGGATTTCCGCTCGACGAGGTCGGCCGGGTCGAACTTCCAGTGCTTCTCCGGGTCGGCGATCCGGGCCTCAAGCCGCTTCTTCTGCTCGCCCTTGGAAATGTGCAGGAAGAACTTGATCACCACCGTGCCGGATTCGGCGAGCAACCGCTCGAAATCATTGATGAGTCGGTAGCGGCCCTGCCAGACGGCGTCCGGCACGAGATTCTTCACCCGCACTACGAGGACGTCTTCGTAATGGCTGCGGTTGAACACCCCGATCATGCCGCGCCCCGGCGTCTTGGCGTGGTAGCGCCACAGGAAGTCGTGATCAAGCTCGTCGCTCGACGGCACCTTGAACGAGGTCACCGTGCAGCCCTGCGGGTTCACCCCCTTGAGCACCGCACGAATCGTCCCGTCCTTGCCGCCGGTATCGATCGCCTGGAAAACCAGCAGCAGACTGCGCGCGCGCTCGGCATAGAGCCGCTCCTGCAACGCGCTGATCCGGTCACGTTCCCCGGCAAGAGCCTCCTTCGCCCAGGCCTTATCGAGGCCGCCATCGGCGTCGGTATCGATCGCTGCGAGATCGACGCGCGTCCCGGGCTCGACGGTCACGATGCCCGGGGCTGCCAAGATCTTCACCCCGCTGTGGCCCCCCAGAGCCGCCGGGACCGTCCCGGCGATCGCATCGGCCGCACCGGCCCAGAGGGCGGTGGAGGGTGCTCGAGCCCGGGCAGATAGGTGCCGATCGGGGCCGTCTGTCACGGCGTCCTCGTTCGACTGGCCGGGAAGATGCTTGCCGTGCTTCTTGGACATGGGCAGGACCTGTTCCGGGGCATTGCCGACGAACGCCCAGAACGGTTGGCGAGCCCGGCCGTTCCGGGCACCTGCGCAGCGACAGGACTTTGACACGGTTGGCCACGATCTATTTCATCCGCCACGGCCAGACCGCCTGGAATGCCGAGGGCCGCCTGCAGGGCAGTCGCGACATCGACCTCAACCCGCAGGGGGAGGCGCAGGCCGTCGCTGTGGCCGAGCGCCTGGCCGCCGTGGCGGGTCCGCGCCTGGCGCAGGCAGAGTTCCTCGCGAGCCCGCTCAAGCGTACGCGGCGGACCATGGAGATCCTGCGGACCAGCTTGGGGCTGCCGCCGGGGGAATACCGCACAGATCCGCGGCTGCGGGAGATCGGTTTCGGAACCTGGGAGGGCTCGACCTGGGCCGAGATCCGGCGCCGCGATCCCGGGCGCGCCTCGGCGCGCGACCGCGAACGCTGGAACCACCGTCCTCCCGGGCTCGGCGGGGAGAGCTACGCCACCTTGGTCGAGCGGGTCGGCCCGGTCCTGGCCGATCTGCAGGGGGACGCCGTGGTGGTCGCCCATGGTGGTGTGGCACGCGCGGCCCTGGTCGCCCTGGGCCTCCTCGACGTCTACGCCGCGCCCCGCCTCGGCATCCGCCAGGGCGAGGTGCTGGTCCTGGAGCCGACCGGCTGGCGCTGGGCTTGAGCATCCCTCGCAGGAGCCGCGCCGCACCTTCGCGTGCGGCAGGAGACATCCCGGTCGCCGTGCGTTTTGATAGACACGCTGCGCTGCCCTTCACCCACGGTTCAAAGCCGCCTCGATAACGGCATGATCGGCTGGCTATAGGGCGGCCGCCACGGTATGCGCCGCCCTGTTCGGTCGGTTAGCGGAGCAGCGGATGAGCGACGTCGCCGAGAAGACCCGGTCCGGACCGGCCGCCGATGCGCGTGAGCGTCCGGCGGATGGGGCGGCCGTGCTGCGTGGCGCGCACCGCCCCGACCTGATCCGCGACGAGGTGCTGGCCGACATCTTTCTGGCCTCGGCGCACGCCCGGCCTGAGCATCCCTGCCTCGTCGATGGCGCCCGCGTGGTTGCCGGGGGTGTCCACCCGAGCCTGACCTATGCCGAGGTCGCCGCCCGCGCCGGGCGGATCGCAGCCGGGCTCGCCCATCGCGGCATCGGCCCCGGGGACGTGGTCGGTCTGTGGATGGCCCGCGGCCCGGATCTATTGGTCACTCAGATCGGCATCACCCTGTCGGGTGCAGCCTGGCTGCCCTTCGACGCCGAGGCGCCGGCCGACCGGGTCGGGGTCTGCCTGACCGATTCCGCCGCCAAGGCGCTGCTGGTCTCACCGGCGCTGGCCGCCGCCGCGCCCGATGCGGCGCCCGCCCTGACCCCGGCCGATCTCGACGCGGCGACACCTGCGGATTCGCCGGTGCCGGATCCCCGGGCCGCCGGCTTGACGCCGGAGCACCCCGCCTACCTGATCTACACTTCGGGTTCGACCGGCGTGCCCAAGGGCATCGTCATCAGCCACGCCAACATCTGCCACTTCCTCCGTTCGGGAAACGCGCTCTACGGCATGCGTGCCGACGACATCGTGTTCCAGGGCGCGTCGGTCGCCTTCGACCTGTCGATGGAGGAGATCTGGGTCCCATATCTCGTCGGCGCGACCCTGTTCGTGGCGAGCCCGGCCATGATGGGCGACGTCGAATCCCTGCCGGGTATCCTGGAGGCCGAGCGGATCACGGTGCTCGACACCGTGCCGACCCTGCTGGCAATGATCTCCGGCGACCTGCCGACCGTGCGCCTGGTCCTGCTCGGCGGCGAGGCCCTGCCCGAGCCGCTGGTCGTCCGCTGGGCCAGCGGCACCCGCCAGCTGTTCAACACCTATGGGCCCACCGAGGCGACCGTGGTCGCCACCGCGGCCGAGATGCGGCCCGGTGAGCCCGTCACCATCGGCGGCCCGATCCCGAACTATTCGGTCTACGTCGCCGGCGAGGATCTGAGCCTGCTCGGCCGCGACCAGCAGGGTGAGCTGCTGATCGGTGGTCCCGGCGTCGCCCGGGGCTACCTGGCGCGGCCCGAGCTGACCGCGGAAAAGTTCATCGCCAACCCGTTCGCCTCGGACGGGACCGACCCGATCCTCTACCGCTCGGGCGACGCGGTCTCACTGGATGCCGCCGGCCGGATCGTGTTCCACGGCCGCATCGACGACCAGGTGAAGATCCGCGGCTTCCGGGTCGAACTCGGCGAGATCGAGGCGCGGATCCGCAGCGTGCCGGACATCAACCAGGCGGCGGTGGTGCTGCGCCAGGATGACGGCGTCGACCGGCTGGTGGCCTTCCTGATCCCCGAGCGCGGCCGGTCCGTCGACACCGCTGCTTTGCGCCGGACGCTCGCCGGCCAGATGCCGCCCTACATGGTGCCCGGCCATTTCGAGCTGGCCGAGACCCTGCCGCGGCTGACCTCCGGCAAGGTCGACCGCAAGGCCCTCAAGATCGCCCCGCTCACGGTCGTCTCCGCCGACGGCGAGCAGGAGCCCCCCGCCAACGAGACCGAGGCGGCTCTGGTCGCCGCAGCCAAGCAGGTCTTCGGCAACCAGCCGATCCCGCTGGAGGGCGATTTCTTCGCCGATCTCGGCGGCCATTCGCTGCTGGCCGCCCGCTTCGTCTCGGCGGTGCGCGAGGCGCCCGCGCTCGCCGGCATCACCCTGCCGGACGTCTACGCCCTGCGCACCATGCGGGCGATGGCCGACGCGTTGATCGCCCGCACCGGCGGCATGGGCGCGGCGGCCTCCGTGCGCGACCTGAGCTTCGAGCCGCCGCCGTTGCTGCGCCGCGCCCTGTGCGGCTTGGCTCAGGCCGTCGCGCTGCCGATCGTCATCACCCTCTCCACCGCCCAATGGCTCGGGATCTTCGTCACCTACCTGCTGCTCACCGGCGGCGGCCTCAGCTTCTTCGCCGAGCTGGGCGTGCTGCTGCTCGTCTACATTGCGATTAACGGCGTGACTGCTGTGATCGCGGTGGCGGGCAAGTGGCTGATCCTGGGCAGGACCAAGCCCGGCCGCTACCCGCTCTGGGGCTTCTACTACTACCGCTGGTGGCTGGCGCAGCGCCTGGCGCCCCTGGTCCATGTGAAGTGGCTCCAGGGCTCGCCGGCGATCTCGGTCTATCTCCGCCTGATGGGCGCCAAGGTCGGGACCGACGCGCTGATCTCCGATATCGAGATCGGCGCCCCCGATCTGCTCACCATCGGCGACGGCGCGTCGCTCGGCGGCCGCCTGGTCATCGCCAATGCCGAGATCGTCGGCAACGAGTTGGTGATCGGCGCGGTCGAGATCGGGGCGGATGCGGCCATTGGCACCTCCTGCGTCATCAGCCACGATACGGTGATCGGCGCCCAGGCCGAGATCGCCGACCTGACCACGATCCCGACCGGCACCCGGGTCGGGCCGGCCGAGATCTGGGACGGCTCGCCCGGCCGAAAGGTCGGCATGGCCGATCCGTCGGAGCTGCCGGCGCCCGCCGAGGCCTCGTGGTCCCGCCGCGCCGCCTTCGGGGTGGCCTATACCGTGCTGCTCGGGGCGATCCCGGCGGTCGGGCTGCTGCCGATCTTCCCGGCCTTCTTCATCTTCGACCAGATCTCGGATTCGCTCTCCGACATCACCGACATCGACTACCACTGGTACCTGCCGATCCTCACTTGGCCGACCGCCATGCTGATGACCGCCGGCACGGTGCTGCTGATCGCCGGCATCCGCTGGATCGTGCTGCCCCGCGCCCGCTCGGGCACCCACTCGGTCCACTCGCTGTTCTACCTGCGCAAGTGGTCTCTGGCCCTCGCTGTCGAGGTGACGCTGGAGACGCTCTCGTCGCTGTTTGCCACCGTCTACATGCGGGCCTGGTACCGGCTCATGGGCGCCCATATGGGCCACGGCGCCGAAATCTCGACCAATCTCGGCAGCCGCTACGACCTGGCTGAAGTCGGTGCGAAGAACTTCGTCGCCGACGAGGTCGTCTTCGGCGAGGAGGAGATCCGGCGTGGCTGGATGCATCTCGAAGTGGCGCGGACCGGTGCGCGGGTCTTCGTCGGCAACGATGCGGTCGTTCCGCCGGGGGCCGACATCCCGGACGACGTGCTCATCGGCATCAAGTCGAAGCCCCCGGCCAATGACGCCATGAGCCCCGGAGAGACCTGGTTCGGCTCGCCGCCGATCCGGCTGCCCGCCCGCCAGAAGGTCGATCTCGGCTCCAACGCGCAGACCTACGAGCCCGGGATGTGGCCCAAGGTCCGGCGCGGCGTGTTCGAAGCCTTCGCGACCTCGTTCTCGCCGATGCTCTACATCACCCTCGCGATCACGGCGATCGACTGGTACTTTTATCCGGCGATCCTGGAGAAGGACTGGACGGGGCTGGCCGTCAGCTTCGTCACCGCCAGCGTCTGCATCGCGCTGATCCAGTCCAGTGCGGTCATCGCGATGAAGTGGCTGCTGATGGGCGTCTACAAGCCCGGCATGCAGCCGATGTGGTCCTGGTGGGCGATGCGCACCGAGGCGATTGCGGTGGCCTATTGGGGCCTGGCCGGCAAGGTGCTTCTGGAGCACCTCCAGGGCACACCGTTCCTGCCCTGGGCACTGCGCCTGTTCGGCGTGAAGGTCGGCCAGGGCGTGTGCATGCTCACCACCGACATCACCGAGTTCGACTGCGTGTCGATCGGCGACTACGCCACGATCAACCGCGTCTCGGCGCTGCAGACCCACCTGTACGAGGACCGGATCATGAAGATCGGCCGCGTCGTGGTCGGCCGCGGTGTGTCGGTCGGGTCGTTCGCGACGGTCCTGTACGACACCAAGGTCGGCGACTACGCCCGGCTGCGCCCGCTCACCATCGTGATGAAGGGCGAGTCGATCCCCGCCAACACGGAATGGGAAGGCGCGCCGGCCGTACCGGTGATCCACGCCGCTAAAGCAGTTGCGGCCGCATGAACGGGGCCTGCGGCCGCACCCGCGACCGTAACGAACCGACGTTACAAGCGTGAACGCGCCATTTTCGTCGCTCTGCTGCTAAAACCGCGCTGACATGCCTCGTGCAGTGGAGAATACCGGATCACCCATGCTATCGTCTCAGGTGGAGACTGATAGAAAGCCGTGCATCTCGATCCAGCCACCCTGCTGATCGTTAGTTCCGTGATGACCTTGCTGGTCGGCACGCTGTTCATGCTGTCGTGGCGGCAGGCGCCATCTTCCCGCGCCTTGGCGCTCTGGGGTGTGGCGCACATTCTCGGCGCCATCGGCTCCGGCGGCCTCGCCCTGCGTGGCCAGATCCCCGACCTCGTGTCTATCGCGGTGTCCAACGCCGTCGTTCTGGCGGCCTATGGGCTGATCTGGAGCGGCGTCCGCTCGTTCGAGGGGCGACCGATCCGGATCGACCTGGCTCTCGCGGGAGCGGCGATCTGGTGCGTGCTCTGCCTGGAGCCGAACTTCTACGGATCAATCGAAGCCCGGATCATCTATGCGTCCGCGGTGGCGGCCGTCTATTCCGGTGATGCGGCCGTGGAGTTCTGGCGCGGGCGCCGGGAGCGTCTGGCCTCACGCGTGGTAGCCGTGACCACGCTCGGGTTGCACGCCGCCTTCTACCTCCTGCGGATCCCCTCGACCCTGCTGGCGCCGCCGCCGCCGAGGCTGAACCCGCTGACCTCCCCCTGGGTGGCGATCCTGTGCTTCGTCACGCTGCTGTTCTCGATCGCGCTGGCCTTCACCTGCATGGCCCTCGTTAAAGAGCGGGCCGAGCGCGAGCAGCGCATCGCCGCCTCGACGGACCCGCTGACTGGCGTCGCCAACCGGCGGGCCTTCGCGAGCGCCGCGCAGGCGGCCCTTGCCAGCCACCGGCACGCAGCCCTGCTGCTGTTCGACCTCGACCGGTTCAAGGCAGTCAACGACATCCACGGCCATGCCGTCGGTGACGCGGTGCTGATGGGTTTCTGTGCCATGGTCGCATCGTTGCTCCCCCGGGAGGCCATGCTCGGCCGGCTCGGCGGCGAGGAATTCGCCTGCCTGCTGCCCGATGCTTCTCCCGCCGAGGCTCTGGCGCGGGCGGAGGAGCTGCGGCGGACCTTCGCCGGCTTGGCGGTGCCGGAATTGCCGAGCCTGCGGGTCAGCGTCAGCATCGGGATCGCGCTGGCTCGGGACGGGTCCGACTTCGAGACGCTGATGCGCCACGCCGACGCCGCGCTCTACGTCGCCAAGCATGGAGGCCGCGACCGGGTCGCGGTGGCGGATCTCGAACACGCCGCCTAGCGGATCGCTGTCGGAGATCCGCCGAGGATGCGCTATCGCGGGCCGGACTGGAGACCGGCCATGGACGAGCCCACCCGCATCGATCGCCTGGAGATGCGCCTCACCGAGCAGGATTCGACGATCGAGGACCTGAACCGCACCGTGACGGAGCAGTGGCGGGTGATCGACCGGCTGGTCCGCCAGGTCGATGCCCTGCGCGATCAGGTGGAGGAGGCGGCGGCGCGGTCTGCGCCGCGCGGGCCCGAACCGCCGCCGCCGCATTACTGATGGGCCCCGGCGCGCCGCCCCCTGCGACGCGCCGAGTCGATGTCAGAAGTTGGCCTGAGTGACGAACTTGGTCACGAGGTAAGCGTCGAGCGCTTCCGAGCCGCCCTCGCTGCCGTAGCCGGATTCCTTGACGCCGCCGAAGGGCGTCTCCGGCACCGCAAGGCCGTGGTGGTTGATCGAGATCATCCCGCTCTCCACCGTGTTCGACACCCGCGCGGCCCGCTCAGCCGAACGCGTATAGGCATAGGCGGCAAGCCCGTAGGGCAGGCGGTTCGCCTCGGTGAGCGCCTCCTCGTCCTCCGAGAAGCGGTTGATCATCGCCACCGGGCCGAACGGCTCCTCGTTCATCATCCGGGCGGTCAGCGGCACCTCGGTGAAGACGGTCGGCTCGAAGAAGTTGCCGCGATTGCCGATACGCTTGCCGCCGGTCCGCAGCGAGGCTCCGGCCGATTCGGCGTCGGCGGTGAGCGCCTCGATGGCTTCCAGGCGGCGCCCGTGGATCAGCGGGCCCATCTTGGTATCGGGATCGAGGCCGTCGCCCACCTTCGCGCTCTTGGCGTAGCTGGTGAAGCCCTCGACGAACCGGTCGAACACCGAATCATGCACCAGGAACCGGGTCGGCGAAACGCAGACCTGGCCGGCATTGCGGAACTTCGACGGGGCGAGGACCGAAACGGCCTTCTCCACATCGGCATCGCCGAACACGATCACAGGGGCATGGCCGCCGAGCTCCATGGTGGCACGCTTCATGTGCTCTCCGGCCAGCGCCGCGAGCTTCTTGCCGACCACCGTCGAGCCGGTGAACGAGATCTTGCGGATCACCGGGTGCGGGATCAGGTAGGCCGAGATCGTCGCCGGGTCGCCGTAGAGCAGCGACAGGGCGTCCCCCGGAATGCCGGCATCGAGGAAGGCGCGGACCAGCGCGGCGCAGCTCGCCGGCGTATCCTCGGGGCCCTTCAGGATCACCGTACAGCCGGTGCAGAGCGCTGCCGAGATCTTGCGGACCGCCTGGTTGATCGGGAAGTTCCAGGGCGTGAAGCAGGCCACGGGTCCGACCGGCTCGCGCAAGACCGCTTGCAGCACGCCGTCGGCGCGGGCCGGGATGATGCGACCGTAGGCGCGCTTACCCTCCTCGGCGAACCAGTCGATGATGTCGGCGGCGGCCAGGGTCTCGACGCGCGACTCGGCCAGCGGCTTGCCCTGCTCCTGGGTCATGATGCGGGCGATCTCGTCGACGCGGCTGCGCAGCAGGTCGGCGGCTTTGCGCATCAGCTTGCCGCGCTCGAACGGCGACACCTTGCGCCAGATCGGGAAGGCGCGGGCGACCGCGTCCAGGGCCTCGTCGAGGTCCGCCGTGGTGGCGACGGCGCACTGGCCGATCGTCTCGCCCGTGGCCGGATTCAGAACGCCCAGGGTCTCCCGGTCGGCGCCCGCGCGCCAGCGGCCGGCAATATGAAGCTCGGTATCCGGATACATCGGTCAATTCCCGCCCGGCCGCATCGTCGGCCGTCGCCGACATGTGGCAACGTGGCGCGGATCGGCAATCCCGCTCCGGGCATGGCTGAGGCCGGATCCGCTCAGGCGGCGCGGGAGCGGATGGTGTCAGGGGGGGTGACCACGGTGGCGCTGCCGTGCCGGGCGCGAAGGGTGCCGCCCTTCGGGACGACCTGCCAGCCCTCGCGGCAGCCGTCGATCGGCTCGGACACGACGACGATCCCGCCCGGACCATCGCGGAAGTACAAGCTCGGGGGCCGGCCGTCGCAGGCCCAGCGATAGGCGGTGAGTGTCTCGCCGTCGGTGAGCAGCGCGGTGAAGCGCAGCGGCTCGCAGACGCCCGCTTCTTTCATCAGGCCGCGGACCGTTTCCAGGGTCCGGGCCATGGCACCGATCGGATCCTGCTCCAGCCCGTTGGCCAGCGCCAGCAGGAAGAGTGCCTCGGAATCGGTGCTCCCGCGCCGGTTATCGTAGAACGTGTCCGGGATCAGGGCCTCGAGCCGCCGCTTGATGCGGTGATAGCCGCCGATCTGGCCGTTATGCATGAACAGGTGCCGCCCGTAGACGAACGGGTGGCAATTCGCCCGCGCCGTGGCGGTGCCGGTGGACGCGCGCACATGGGCGAAGAAGGTCCGGGCGCGGACCTGGCCGCAGAGGTTGACGAGATTCTCGTCCGACCAGGCCGGGGAGATGTCGCGATAGACACCGGGTTCCGGGCGCTCGCCGTACCAGCCGATACCGAAGCCGTCGCCGTTGGTCTCGGTCTTCCCTTCGTCGGCGTGCAGGGATTGATGCACCAGCGAATGCGTCGGCGCGCAGACCAGGTCCGAGAGAAAGACCGGCTCACCGCTATAGGCGAGGAAACGGCACATATCGGACGACGATCCTTCTTTGGTTCTCGCGCGACCCGCTTGAGGTCATGTCGGAACGGAACGGGTGGCGGCGAATGAGATTAACAGTCGGTCCACACGGGTGAACAGGTTCTTAACCGAAACCCAGCTGCGCCATTTTCGGGCGTTCCGGACAAAATTGGCGCCGCCTGATTGCAGAGCAGGCAGGCGGCACTCAACCAACAGGTCACTTGTGAGCCGGCTCTTGGCAGGCCAGCATGGCCGAATCGGGGAATCAGCGGTCCATGAATGAGGCCGCGACCCGGAGAGGGGCTTCACGCAACCGAGAGCAGGAGATTTTCATGGATCGCGCCCAGCCCGAGTGTTCCGCCCCCGTGGCCCTTGTCGTGGAGGACGACGCGGCGGTGCGTCACCTCGCGACGGCGGTCCTCGAGGAGAGTGATCTCGGCGTGATTGCCTGCGAGAGCGCCGAGGCCGCGCTCTCTGTGCTGGAACGGTCCGACGTCACCGTCGCCCTTCTCTTCGCGGACATCCGTCTGCCGGGCGCCATGGACGGTGTGTCGCTCGCCCAGGCGGTCGAGCGGCGCTGGCCGGACGTGCGGGTGGTCGTCACCTCCGGTGCGAGCCGCGATGCACGCCTGCCCGACCAGACGGTCTACATGCAGAAGCCCTGGCGGGCGCTCGACGTGCTGGTCCAGGCCGAGCATGCCACGATGGCGGCCAAGGCGGCCTGAAACCGGGGCGCGGCGCGCCTCCTCCCGGTGAGGGGAGGGGGCCGCGTATCCGGGCTCCGCGGAGGCTCTGTCCGGGCGCAGATGCGCGAGCTGCGATCCTGCTCAGCCGCACGAGATGGTTGCCGGCAGTGGGTTGCAGCTTCTTCTGCCGTCATTGCGAGCGCAGCGAAGCAACCCAGGGAAACGCCACGTTCGGGAAGCGCGCGCAGCCCTGGGTTGCTTCGCTGCGCTCGCAATGACGGGGCTTGGCAACGAACGGGAGGCTAATGGGTGACCGCAGCTGCGGCCGCGCCCGGAACCCTCACGCTCCAAGCGATGATCAAACGCAAAAAGCCCGGCCGCTTGCGCGGTCCGGGCTTCTGCCGTTCTGAAAAGAACGTCTTAGGCGACGGGCGTCGGGTTCACCGGAACCTGGCCGGCGGCGTTGCCACCCTGCGGGCCAGCGGCGGTCGGCGACGGGAAGCCGGGGCGGCGGCTGCCGGCCGGGAAACGGGGCTTCGGCTTCGGAGCGGCGATCAGGCCCTCGCGGATAGCGGTCTTGCGCGCCTGCTTGCGAGCACGACGGACGGCTTCCGCCTTCTCGCGCGCCTTGCGCACGGACGGCTTCTCATACGCCTTGCGCTGCTTCATCTCACGGAAGATGCCTTCACGCTGCATCTTCTTCTTGAGGACGCGGAGCGCCTGATCAACGTTGTTATCGCGAACGAGTACCTGCAACGGACTTGATCCTCTGGACCTGGATTTGGGGCTCGCGCAGCCCGCCGCCGATCTGGAAACCGGCAACGTCCCTCGCCCGGGAGAACCCGGGAGGGACGGGAACGTCGGTTTCCGAATCGGCGTGGAGCCCACGCCTTGGCGCGCCTTCTACACCAAGCGCGAACCAGTTCCAACATCTTCGCGGCAGCGATCTTCGCAGTGGCCGTATCGAAAGCCGCGGCGGGCCGGATACCGGTTCGACGCGCAGCAGCCCTGCCGGGCTTCGATTTGGGGTGGATCCCGATTGCAACGCGATCGGGCGCGGATCTACGCTGCGCGCATGCAACACGACGACTCGCAGCAATTCGCCAGCGACAATTACTCCGGCATCTGCCCGGAGGCGTGGTCCGCCATGGAGGCGGCCAATCGGGGCCACGCACCGGCCTACGGCGAGGATGCCTGGACGAAACGGGCAGCCGACGCGTTCCGTGATCTGTTCGAGACCGAGTGTGAGGTGTTTTTCGCCTTCAACGGCACCGCCGCGAATGCCCTTGCTTTGGCCTCGCTGTGCCAATCCTATCACAGCGTGATTTGCGCCGATTCGGCCCATGTCGAGACCGACGAGTGCGGCGCGCCGGAATTCTTCTCCAACGGCTCGAAGCTGCTCACCGTCCGGACCGAGGGCGGCAAGCTCACCCCGGAGGCGATCCGGGGGCTCGCCACCAACCGCAACGACATCCATTTTCCCCGCCCGCGGGTGGTGACGATCACGCAGCCGACCGAGACCGGGCAGGTCTACACGCTGGCCGAGCTGCGGGCGCTGTCTGCGACCTGCCGCGAGCTCGGCCTCGCGCTGCACATGGACGGCTCGCGCTTCGCCAATGCCTGCGCCAGCCTTGGGTGCAGCCCCGCCGATATGACCTGGCGGGCCGGGGTGGACGTGCTGTGCTTCGGAGGCACCAAGAACGGCATGCATGCCGGCGAGGCGGTTGTGTTCTTCGATCCGAAGCTCGCCGAGGATTTCGGCTTCCGCTGCAAGCAGGCCGGCCAGCTTGCCTCGAAGATGCGCTTCCTGGCCGCCCCCTGGGTCGGCATGCTGGAGAGCGGCGCCTGGCTGCGCAACGGCGCCCATGGCAATGCCTGTGCCCGCCGCTTCGCCGAATCCGTTGCGCACCTGCCGGGGATCCGCGCGCTGTTCCCCGTGGAGGCCAACGCGGTCTTCCTGGCGATGCCGGCCGCGACCATGGAGCGGCTGCGGGCCCGGGGCTGGCGCTTCTACACCTTCATCGGCGGCGGGGCGCGATTCATGTTCGCCTGGGACGCCGCGACGGCGCGCGTGGACGCCCTGATCGCCGACCTGCGGGCGCTGGCGGCCGAGGCGGCATAAGATCGGGTTTCCAATGGGCTCGGCCCTTTGGCGGGTTATCAGGGTCGAGCCCTGATGAAGACGAAGGGCTCCGCCCTTCACCCGCAAACGGTCGAAGGACCTTTTGAAACCGGGACTTGGATCAGCCGGCTCGGCGGGTTCTTTGCCAATACCGGGCCGTGCCGCTACACGATCCCAAGACCGTCACCCGAGACCGCGCGCCGGGCGACGCCCCTCACGTTTGGCCGACCCAGAGCGTTCGCTCCATGCTGATGCAGACCAAGACCGAAGCGAAGCCGGCCGATCCGGTTGCGCGGCGGCGCACCTTCGCGATTATCTCGCACCCGGATGCGGGCAAGACCACGCTGACCGAGAAGCTGCTGCTGTTTGGCGGCGCGATCCAGCTCGCCGGCGAGGTCAAGGCCAAGCGCAACCGGGTCTCGACCCGATCTGACTGGATGGGCATCGAGAAGGAGCGCGGCATCTCGGTCGTCACCTCGGTGATGACCTTCGAGTACGGCGACTGCGTCTTCAACCTGCTCGACACGCCGGGCCACGAGGACTTCTCCGAAGACACCTACCGGACGCTCACCGCGGTCGATTCGGCCGTGATGGTGATCGACGCCGCCAAGGGCATCGAGGCGCGCACCCGAAAGCTGTTCGAGGTGTGCCGGCTGCGCGACATCCCGATCGTCACCTTCGTCAACAAGCTCGATCGCGAGGCCCGCGACCCGTTCGAACTCCTCGATGAGATCGAGAAAACGCTTGCGCTCGACGTCGCCCCGGTCACCTGGCCGATCGGCACCGGCCGCAACTTCTCCGGGACCTACGAGCTCGGCGCCAATCGCGTGCGCCGGCTCGACGCTGCCGAAGATGCCGGCATGGTGACGGTGTCCGGCCCCCAGGACCCGCTGTTCGACGAGCTGCTCACCGAGAACGGTGCAGCCGATGCGTGGCGCGAGGAGGTGGAGCTGGCCGAGGGCGGGCTGAAGCCCTTCGACCTTGACGCGTTCCGCGAGGGCCACCTGACACCGGTGTTCTTCGGATCGGCGCTGCGCAATTTCGGCGTGCGCGACCTGATCGACGGTCTCGCCAAGGTGGCGCCGCCGCCGCGGGGCCAGGATGCCGACAAGCGCCTGGTCGAGCCGAGCGAGCCGCGCATGACCGGCTTCGTGTTCAAGATCCAGGCGAACATGGATCCGAACCACCGGGACCGGATCGCGTTCATGCGGGTCTGCTCAGGCAAGCTCAGCCGGGGCATGAAGGCCCGGCTGGTGCGCACCGGCAAGCCGATCTCGCTCTCGGCACCGCAATTCTTCTTCGCGCAGGACCGCGCCATCGCGGACGAGGCTTTTGCGGGTGACGTGGTCGGCATCCCGAACCACGGCACCCTGCGGATCGGCGACACGCTCACGGAAGGCGAGGACATCGTCTTCCGCGGCGTGCCGAGCTTCGCCCCGGAAATCCTCCGGCGGATCAAGCTTACCGACGCTATGAAGGCCAAGAAGCTGCGCGAGGCGCTCCAACAGATGGGCGAGGAGGGCGTCGTCCAGGTGTTCGTGCCGCAGGACGGCAGCCAGGCGATCGTCGGCGTCGTCGGCGCGCTCCAGCTCGACGTGCTGAAGGAGCGGCTTCAGGCAGAGTACGGCCTGCCGGTGGATTACGAGACCTCGCGCTTCTCGGTCTGCCGATGGATCGAGTCCGATTCCGAGATCGAGCTCGACAAGTTCGTAGACAGCCACGGCTCGGCCATGGCGAAAGACCTCGACGGCGCGCCGGTCTTCATGGCGACCACGGCGTTCTCGCTCCGCTACGAGGAGGAGCGCTACCCCGCGGTGCGCTTCACCGACGTGAAGGATTACCAGAAGCGGGCGGCGTGATTTTTTGGGGGGGTAGAGGGGTTTTACCCAACTTAGCCGGCTGACGGCCGCAGCTTGCACCCAGCGCGTCTCCCTCCCCCCCCTCTGCGGGGGAGGGTGGCCCCTGCGTCAGCAGGGGTCGGGAGAGGGGAGCGCCGTTTCCGGAAGGACGCTTCGATCACAATCGCCCCGTCCTGCGTCGTCGCGCTGCCCCTCTCCTGACCCCCTTCGGGGGCCACCCTCCCCCGCAGTGGGGGGAGGGAGGGCGCGTGTCAGTGCCGGACGCGATACCTCAGAACTTCCCCAGCATCGGGAAATCCGCCGTCAGCGTCGATTCCGCTGCCATCGGGGCGTCGCGCTTGCGCGGCTTGCGGTTGAGCACCTGCTTCAGCTTGCTCTTCAGCACCGCCATGTCGAACGGCTTCAGGATGAAGGCGTCGGCCCCCGCCTGGTGGGCGAGGTTGATATCCTCGAAGTCGAAGGACGATTCGGTAAGCATGAAGGGCGTGTTCATCAGCGCGTCGTCGGCGCGGATCTCGCGCAGCAGGGCCAGCCCGTCCATCGGCTCCATGGCAAGGTCGGAGATCACCAGGGCGTAGCGGCGCGTGCGCAGCCGCTCCAGGGCCTCGGCGGCCGTGGTGACCCCTTCGACGTCGGGGAAGCCGATCCGTGTCAGCAGCATCACCACGAGACGCAGGAGCTTCTCCTGGTCGTCGACGATGAGGATCGGGGGCGTATCGCTCTCGGACATCGTTGCGCTCAGATGAAGAGGTGGTCGATGCCCTGGCGGGACATCGCGTCGTTCTGGAGCGCCAGGCAGAGCCCGTGGATCGCTGTCGCCTTCGGGGTGCCGCGCTGGAGCATCGGCAGCAGGTTGGCCTTGGCGAACAGGCCCTCGTTTGTAGCGGTGCGCTGGGCGCTCTTGAAGGAGTGGACGAACTCGCGCTTGGCGATCTCGCGCCACTCGTTGATCTGGACGTCCCGGTGGCGCTGGTCGGCGCTGACCCGGTCGAAGGTCTCGTGCACCGATGAGCGCTCGCCCTCGATCACCTGGCAGGCGAAGTTGCCCTCGATGATCAAAAAGCTGGTGATCACCGAGAACTCGTTCTTCTTCTGAGCGACTCGGCCGATCTCGGTGATCTGCTCCGACCGCTTCGTGGGATCCGCGGACAGATTGAGGCGCGAGAAGTAGATGATGTGGACGAGGCTCGTCCGTTTCGCCCGCATGACCTCTAGATCCGAAATCCGTACCGCACCTGCGCGTTCGGGCAGGACGAGCCCCGCCCAGCCGAGCCCGTGCACGATCTTCGCGCGCGCCGGATAACACCCCGTAAACGTCCGCCGGCCTCCGCACAGATCCGGTCCGCCCCGATCCGGCAGAATCTGCCGGGCCGGCATCTCCGGTCGGCCAGGGCTGCCGGGCCGGCGGCGGCCCGTTCGTTAGAAATCAAGGACTTGGCTCTGGCACGGCGGTTGCGCGCTGGACCCTGCGGGCCAATGCGGCGCGTCTCGGGATCGCATGCCATGGATCTTTTTACCGCCCTGCAGACCTCGGTCTCCGGATTGCAGGCACAGTCCTACGCCATCAGCAACATCTCCGGGAACATCGCGAACTCGCAGACGACCGGATTCAAGCGAATCGACACCAGCTTCGTCGACATGATGTCCGAGACCACGCCGAAGCGTGAGGTCGCCGGCTCGGTCCTGGCCCAGTCGCAGCTGACCAACACGATCGCCGGCAACGTCGTAGCCTCGAGCGTCCCGACCAACATGGCGATCAACGGGAACGGCTTCTTCACCGTGGTGCGGAAGACCGGCGATTCGAACGGCGCCGCGACCTTCAGCGGCACGAACGTCTACACACGCCGGGGTGACTTTGCGCAGGACAAGGACGGCTACCTGGTCAACGGCGCCGGCGGCTACCTGACCGGTACGAATCTCGACCCGGTCACCGGCCAGGCGACCAGCACCGGGCTGCTGAAGATCGGCAACACGTCGCTTCCGGCCCAGCCCACCACGTCGATCGCCTACGCCGCCAACCTCCCGGCGACGCCGGCCACCACCGCGTCCGTCACGTCAGGCTCCGACGTCTACGATCAGCTGCCGACGGCCGTGGTCAAAACCGGGACCGGCGTGACCGGCGTCTCGGTGCCCTCGACCGGGGCCGGGACCTTCGTGAACAACAGCATCGCCGGCCCGTCCATCACCGCCTACACGCAGACCGGCGCACCGGTGACCCTGAGCACGCGCTGGGCGAAGGTGCAGGACGCCAGCACGACGCCAGCGCAGCCCGCGGTCTGGAACCTCTATTACGCCTCGGATCCCTCGGCTTCGGCGAATTCGACGGCCTGGCAGAATGTCGGGACGGCCTTCACCTTCGATTCCACAGGGAAGCTGACCGCGCCGGCGACGAGCCCGGTCGCGCTCGGCAATGTCACGGTGGGTGACTACACCTTCGCGAACATGACCATGAATGTCGGCACGGCCGGCCTGACCCAGTACGCCGACACATCGGGTGCCGTGACCACCAACACGCTGAGCCAGAACGGCAACAGCGCCGGCACGCTGACCAGCGTGGCGATCGGTGATGACGGCAAGATCAACGGCACGTTCTCGAACGGGTCGGTGCTGGCGCTCGCCTCCGTGGGTATCGCGCAGTTCGCCAATCCCGATGGGCTGAAGGCCGATTCGAACGGCAACTACCTCCAGACCGCCGAGTCCGGTCCGGCCCTGGTCGGGCTGAACGGAAGTACGATCACGGGCGCCAGCAATGAGCAGTCGAATACCGACATTGCGAGCGAGTTCTCTAAGATGATCGTAACGCAGCAGGCCTACTCTGCGAACACGCGCGTCATGTCGACGGCCCAGACGATGATGTCTGACCTGCTCAACGTGATCCGCTGAGTGAGGATGCGATCCGAACCGCGGAGGCCGTGAGATGTCGCTGAACGCGCTTTCCACCGCGACCGCCGGCCTTGCGGCGACGCAGGCGGCGATCAACGTCGTCTCGCAGAATGTCGCCAATGCGGGCACCGCCGGTTACGTCAAGCGGACGCTCTCGACGGTCGCTACCGGGACCAACAATTCCGGTGTCGCCGTCGGGGCGATCACCCGCAGCTTCGACGCCGCCGCCCTGAAGCAGCTGCGGCTCGAAACGTCGGGGGCTGCCTATACCAGCACCAAGGCCGGCATCGCGTCCCAGCTCGACGCGCTGTACGGGACTCCCGGCAGCACATCGTCGCTCGACGGCACGCTGAACACCTTCACCGAATCGCTGCAGGAGCTGTCCGCCAATCCGACCTCGGCGGCCGCCCGCACCACCGTGCTGAGCAACGCCTCGGCGCTCGCCAGCCAGATCAACGGCGCCGCCGCCTCTGTGCAGAACCTCCGCTCCGGGGTCGAGGCGCAGCTCGGCACCGATACGAAGTCGGCCAGCACCCTGCTGTCCAACGTCGCGAGCCTCAACGCCAAGATCCAGAACACCACCGACGCATCGTCCCTGGCCGACCTCCAGGACCAGCGCGACCAGGTGATCAACGCGCTCTCCAACTACATGGATGTGCAGACCGTCGCGCAGCGCGACGGGACGGTCTCGGTGCTGACCCAGTCGGGCGTCACCCTGGTCGATCGCAGCAGCGCGGCGGTGCTGAGCTTCGACGGCCACGGGACGCTGAGCGCCAATTCGAGCTACTCGACCGATCCGACCAAGCGGACGGTCGGCACCATCACGGCGACGCTTCCGGGCGGCGGCAAAATCGATCTCGGGGCGCCCGGCGCCATCCGGTCGGGGAGCCTCGCCGCCGGGATCGAATTGCGCGACCAGATCCTGCCGCAGGCCCAGCGCCAGCTCGACGACCTCGCCGGGGGGCTCGCCAGCGCGCTGACTGACAAGTCCGTGACCGGCACCGTCACCGGCTCCTCGGCAACCATCGATCTTACGGGTATCCAGGCCGGCAACAGCGTTACGATCCCGGTCACCGCCGCCGACGGCTCGGTCCGCAACGTCACGCTGGTCGCCTCGAACAAGGCGACCACCGGGGTCGATCCGAGCCAGACCGACGATTCCAGTGGGCTCGCTCAGACCTTCAACATCTCCGGCGGCCCCGCAACCTACGCCAGCGCGATCTCGGCTGCCCTGACGGCGCTCGGCACCCGTGCGACGGCTGCCGGCATCAGGAACGTGCCGAACCTCACCGCGACCGGCACCGGGGCCTCCGTCACGATCGGGCCGGCGGGTGCCAGCACCGACAAGGTTTCAGGGGCCAGCGCCAGCATCACCCTGCCGACATCGCCGAACGATCTGACCACGGGCTACCCGCAGATCGCCCTGTTCACCGACGTCTCCGCTGCGCCGCCACCCGTCACCCGGCTCTTCACCGGCTCGCTCGACAGCGGCTCGCAGCTCACCGGCTTCGCCCAGCGCATCGCGGTCAATCCGGCGGTCTCCGGCAACACCGCGGCGCTCACCGCGTCGAGCGCCATCGATCCGAGCGCCTCGGGCGGCCGCGCGCAGGCGATTTTCACCGCCCTGACTTCCGCTCAACAGACTTTCTCGTCTTCGAGCGGCATCGGCGGCGTCTCTGCGCCCTACCGGGCGAGCGTCGTCGGCTTCGCCCAGGACGTGATCGCTTCGCAGGGCTCTGCCGCCTCGAACGCGACAGCGCTTAACGACACCCAGCAGACTGCGCTCTCTACCGCGCAGAGCCGGTTCTCCGCGGGCGCGGGCGTCAATATCGACCAGGAGATGTCGAACCTGATCGCCCTGCAGACGGCCTACGGCGCCAACGCCCGGGTGCTCACCGCCGCCCGCGATATGCTCAACCAGCTGCTGCAGATCTGACCATGACGACGATCTCTCCCTTCGCGGCCGGCTCTTATGTCGCCAACCGGAACACCGCGCAGCTCCTGACGCTGAAGAACCAGCTGAACGACCTGTCGAACCAGCTCTCCAGCGGCAAGGTCTCGCAAACCTATGGCGGGCTCGGCACCGGACGCTCCACGGCGCTCGCCGCCCAGGCGACCCTGAGCGCGCTGAACGGCTACGGCGCGGGCATCACGGCGGCCCAGACCCGGACCAGCCTTGCCGTCACCAGCCTGACCCAGGTCGCCAAGCTTGGGACCGACGCCCGCACGGCCCTGAACAACGGTCTGCAGAGCGTCGCGGCCAACACTACGGCGGGCCGCTCGATCGCGCTCGCCAACCTGCAGACGGCGCTGGACACCCTCAACCAGTCCGCGGCCGGCAGCTACCTGTTCGGCGGTCGCGACGCCACCACACAGCCGGTGCTCGACGCCGACACGATCCTCAACGGAACCACCGACAGCCAGGGCAACAAGCTTGCGGGCCTCACCGCGCTGATCAACGAGCGGGTCACCGCGGAGCTGGGCGCGAGCGGCAACGGCCGGCTGACGCAGACCTCGCCGAGCGCCACCTCCGTCCAGGTGACCGATGAAACGAACGCCGCGACGCGGGGCAAGTTCGGCTTCACCCTCACCGGCACACCGACCACCACCGGGACGGCGCTGAGCGCGTCGATCACCGGCACCGGCCCGGCCTCGCTCAATGTGAGCCTGGCGACGCAGCCGGCCGCTGGCGACAGCGTCAGCTTCGCGCTCAAGATGCCGGACGGTACCGCGACCACCGTAACGCTGACCGTGGCAACCAGCGCGGATGCCAGCTCGACCACCAGTTTCGCCATCGGGGCGAGCGTCACCGACACCATGAAGAACCTGTCCGCCACGCTGACCAACGCGCTCAAGGGCGCGGCCACCGGCACGCTGGCGGTGAACGCCACGGCGGCGGTGACGCAGGACTTCTTCACCGGCTCGGCCCGGGGCGGCCCATCCGGAGCCGGAATCATGCCCCAGCGCATCACGTACGATGCGGCCAAGAACCCGACCGGCTACGTTGCCGCCACTCCGGCCAACACCGTGCTCTGGTACCAGGGCGAGAACACCTACGACACGACGACGAGCCCGCCTGAGCCCACATCGGCCTTCGACACCCAGTCGGTCCAAGTCAGCGCCACAGGCCAAGTCGGCACCGGCGCCCGCGCCAACGACAAGTCGGTCCAGAACGTGCTCGCGGGTCTGGCGACCATGGCGTTCGCTCTGCCGACCGCGAGCGACGCCAACACCAGCGCCACCTATCAGACCGTGGTCGACAAGGCTGGGGCGCTGCTGTTCTCGGCTGATCAGACCAATCCCAGCGTCCAGGACACCGTCACGCAGCTCAGCATCGCCGCGACGCGGCTGTCGAACGCCAAGACCACCAACACCGCCACCCAGACCACGGTGCAAAACACGCTCGACGGGATCGAGCAGGCCCCGACCGAGGAGGTCGTCGCCAAGCTGCTCGATGTGCAGAACCGGCTCCAGGCCAGCTACCAGGTCACGGCCTCGCTCTCGAAGCTCTCACTGGTCAATTACATCAGCTGAATCCGGTATTCGGTCCCGCCACCATAGTCTCGCCGCTTTCCCGCAGTGAAGCGCAGGTTGCGGTCGCGTGCAGCGCTGCCGCGCGATCGAGGAGAGGCTCGCATGGCGCTGTCCGAACCCGTCCACGCGATCCGCCGCCTCGGCACCGCGGCGCAGATCGACGCCCTCGCGTTGGCCGAGAAGGCAATCGACAGCTATCTCGACGGCTATGGCCGCCCGGACGACCGCGCCATCGCGCTCGACATCCTCCTGCGCGACCTCGCGCGGCTGCGCTTTCTTGAGCCCGACCTCGACGGCTTCATCGGCGCAGTCGAGTGCTACATCGACCTCCTGTATCGGGACCTTTCGCGTCGGGCCGCGTGAGATGGGCTGGACCCTCCCGATCGCCTTGACGCTGTGCACTGCGGCGCTCGGTTTCGGGCCTGCCGAGGCCCGGGACCTCGAGAAAACTCTGATCACGCCGTCAGTGATGCCGTGCCCGTCGAAGGGGGCGGGTTTCGTGCGCCTGCCGGGCAGTGCGAGCTGTATCCGCGTCTCCGGCCGCGTCACGGCGGGCGCGGACCTGCGGGGCGGGCACGGGATCGGCGCGCCGGCCACGCCCCCCGTTACGGGGCGCCTGGCGATCGACAACCGCGCCGACACGGATCTCGGCGAGGTGCGGACCTACGTGCGGATCGGCAACGGCCGCCGCTGAAGCGGCCTTCAAAGATTCCGCGACAATACCAGCGGCCCACTGCGCACGCCGCGGCCATAGGGCGACGGGGCTGCCGCCTGTCGTCCGTAGCCCGACGGCAGCTGCGCCCGGCCGATCTCCTCCGCCAGCGACTTGATCAGCCCCTCGGAAACGGATTTCGCGCTGTCGAGGACCGACTGGTTCGCTTCCACGGCCGCGGTGAAGCGGCGATGGGCGGCCCGCAGGGTCTCGACGCCGTCCGGGTTGAAGCGCTTCAGCGCGACGGCATTCGCTTTGGCGACTTCGAGGCCCTGCATATAGGCCGCCGCCAGCGCCGTCTTGGGCTCGGCCGCCGCCAGGCCCTCGCGCAGCCGTCCGGCCCGAATATGGGCGGCCTCCTCGGCCAGCACCGCTTCCAGCGCGGCCATGTTCGCGAGCACGCCCCCGACCAGCGCCTCCGCGGTGACCCGGTCGCCGACGTGCAGCGGCTCAGCCCTTTGCATGGACCGCTCCATCGCTCGACGCGCCCTGCATCTTCATGATCTCACGGAACACGGAGTCGGCGATGCCGACGCCGCCGCTCTTCACAATCTGTCCCGCGTATTCCTTGGTCAGCATCGAGCGGTAGACGCCGCCCCCGGTGCCGTTCTCGCCGAGCGGACCGTCGGTTCCCTCCGACTGGGTCATCCGGTCGAGGCTGTTCTCAAGGAACATCGACTCGAACTCCGTGGCCGTCTTGTGCGCCCTGGCGGTGTTGCCGGTCTTGAGGATGCCGTCGGACACGCTGGTGGCGATGGACTTCCCGACGCCGGCGGCGGCGTTGGCCGCGATGTTGGCGAGTGGCAGCATGATTTAGCCCTCCAATCCCAAAAAAATCACATCAGCTCGATATCGGCCTGGAGCGCCCCGGCGGTCTTGATCGCCTGGAGGATCGAGATCAGGTCGCGGGGGCCGACCCCGAGGGCGTTGAGCCCGTCGACCAGCTCGCGCAGGCTCACGCCCTCCTTCACCAGCGCCAGCTTGTTGCCGTCGCCGGTATCAACCTTCACGCTGGTGCGCGGCACGACGGTGGTGCGCCCGTTCGAGAGCGGCGCCGGCTGGCTGACCTGCGGCTGCTCGCTGATCGTGACCGTGAGGTTGCCCTGGGCGATCGCCACCGTGGAGACGCGCACGTCGCGGCCCATGACGATGATGCCGGAGCGCTCGTCGACCACGACCCGGGCGGTCTGATCCGGCTCGACCTTCAGCTGTTCCACCTCGGTGATCAGGCGGATCATGTTGCCGTTGTACTTGGCGGGAATCTGGATCGTCACGGTGGCCGGGTCGGTCGGCTCGGCGGTGTCGGCGCCCATGAAGTCGTTGATCGCCGCAGCGATCCGCTTGGAGGTTGTGAAATCCGGGTTGCGCAAGGATAGGCGCAGGGCGCGGGCGTCGTTCAGCTTGAACGCGATCTCGCGCTCGATATTGGCGCCGTTGGAGATGCGCCCGTTGGTCGGCACGCCGCGGGTGATCTTGGCGGCATCGCCCTCGGCGGAAAAGCCGGCGATCGCCACCGAGCCCTGCGCGAGGGCGTAGACCTCGCCGTCGGCGCCGAGCAACGGCGTCACCAGCAGCGTGCCGCCCTGAAGGGACTTCGCGTCGCCGAGCGACGAAACGGTCACGTCGATGCGCGTGCCCTGGGCGGCGAACGGCGGCAGGCTCGCCGTCACCATCACGGCGGCGAGGTTCTGGGTCCGCATCGTGGCGCCCCGCGTATTGACCCCGAGCCGCTCCAGCATCGCCTGCAGCGACTGCTTCGTGAACGGGATATTATTCAGCGTATCGCCGGTGCCGTTCAGGCCGACCACGATGCCGTAGCCGACCAGTTGGTTCTGGCGGACGCCCTCGATCGAAGCGAGATCCTTCACCCGCGACAGGGCGAGCGCCGGGCCGCAGGCCGACGCCAGCAGCAAGACGCCGACGACGAGGGCGGCAAGGGCCGATCCGAGGAGACTGATGGGGTGGCTCGGGCGCATGCCGGATTTTTCGAGGGTGAACGGACCTGTTCCCCTCCTGCCAGCCCCGTGCCAGTCTGACATTTGGATTAAGTCGTTGAGAAAAATATCATTATCGGATGGGCGTGCGGTCGCCGATTAGGATCCACCGGCACCGAACCTGCCGACCCGGCAGGTTCTGCCGGCCTGTTTACCCGCGCTTAACCGTGCCGGCTTGAATGTCCGGGAGCGCAGGGGCGCCCGGAGCGACACGAACAGGATCATGCGCGTCGAGACTCGCCAGCCGATCCAGAATGCCGGAGGCGTCGCGGCCAAGGGCCGGGTCGAGGGCGGTCGCGGCTTCAGCCTGGATTCGGCTCCGGCTTCCACCTCGGGCACCGGCGCGCCGGCGGCTGCGGCGACCCTGGCCGGGCTCGACGCGGTGCTGCTGCTTCAGGGCGAGGCCGAGACCTCGCAGGAGCGCCGCCGCCGCACGGCCCAGCGCGGCCACGACCTGCTCGACGGTCTCGACCGGCTCAAGGCCGCACTCCTCGGAGGCCGCGTCGCCCCGCAGGACCTGCGTGCCATCGCGGGCCGCTTGGCCGAGCGTTCGGCATCATCCGGGGATCCGCGGCTCGACGCGCTCATGGCCGAGATCGAGCTGCGCGCCGCGGTGGAACTGGCCAAGCTGGAAGGCCGCCGCAGCGCATAGATTCAGCGCCGTCATTGCGAGCGCAGCGAAGCAACCCAGTGCAGCGCGCGAACTCAGGACGTAGCGTGTCCCTAGGTTGCTTCGCTGCGCTCGCAATGACGGATCGCTTTACGACCGCTACCCCGCCCGCCGCTTCGGCCCGGAGGGCAGCATCTGCGGCTCGCCCGGACCGGTCTCGACCCCGAGATCCGGCACCGCGATGATCGGTGCGCCGCGCAGGTCCTTCCGGGTCACGATCGCCCCGCGCTCCTCGAGATAGGCCAGCATCCGCCGGGCGCGGCCGCCCGAGCTGGTGCCGTAGGCGTCGGCCAGCATCGTGTCGGTGGGGCAGGGAGCGGCCTCGATCGCCGCGCGGGCGACAACCAGGAACAGGCCGGCAAGGTCATCCGGCAGGCCGGCCGCGATCGCCTGGGCCCGCTCCCACGTGGAATTGTCGGCGACCGCGCCGCCCGCCTCGGCCCGGGCCACGGCGAGCCGGCGCTTGAACTCCGGCAATCCCATCGTGTCGCCGCGCAGGCGGCGGATCCGGCAGCGGACGGTGAAATCCTGATAGAGCGTCGCGGGGGTACAGGCCGCGGCGTCGGCATCGGCCAGCACCGAGGCCAGGACTTCGGCGAGCGCGGCCTCCCGCGCCTCCGGGTCCATCGGCTCCTCCTCGGGCTCCTCCGGCGGGGCCGGCGGACGGTAGCTCGCGAGCTGGACGAGGACGTCCGGGGCCGCCACCGGCCGCGGCTTCGGGCGCGGCATGGGCGGCGCCAGGCTGTCGGTTGGGCTCGCCGTGAGGATCAGCGCCCTTGCATCCTCGGTCGGGTCGGGGAGGGGGACGAGCACCGGCGACGAGCTGCGGCTCACCGTCAGGGTCGGACCCACCGCGATGGTCAGGGGCCGCCGCGATAGGGCCGGCCCGAGCGCAACGAAATGTCCGCGCGGCAGGTCGCGGAACGTCTCGGCCTGGCGACGTTCCAGACCGAGCAGGTCCGCGGCGCGGGCCATGTCGATGTCGAGGAAGGTCCGGCCCATCAGAAAATTGGAGGCCTCGGCCGCGACGTTTTTGGCAAGCTTGGCGAGACGCTGCGTCGCGATCACGCCGGCGAGCCCGCGCTTGCGGCCGCGGCACATCAGGTTGGTCATGGCGCCGAGGGACAGGCGACGGGCCTCGTCGGAGACCTCTCCGGCTGCCGCGGGGGCGAAGAGCTGCGCCTCGTCCACCGCTACCAGCATCGGGTACCAATGGTCCCGGTCGGCGTCGAATAGGCCGCCGAGGAACGCCGCGGCGGCGCGCATCTGCCCTTCGGCGTCGAGATTCTCTAGCGACAGTACCACCGAAACCCGATGCGTGCGCACCCGCGCTGCGATGCGCTGGAGCGCGACGTCGTCACCGTCAGCCTCCACCACGACGTGGCCGTAGCGGTCGGCGAGGCTGGCAAAATCCCCCTCCGGATCGATCACCGCCTGCTGCACGAGCCCCGCGCTCTGCTCCAGCAGGCGCCGGAGCAGGTGCGACTTGCCCGAGCCCGAATTGCCCTGGACCAGGAGCCGGGTGGCCAGCAGTTCGGTGAGGTCGAGCAGCGCCGGCTGCCCGCCGGTCAGGCCGAGATCGATATCGGAGCGCATGGTTGCTCCATACCACGCCGAAACCGGATCCGTGCGTGCTCCGGATGCGCTGTCCACGCTTCCTGCAAGGCTGCCGCGCGGCTGCAATGTCGCGGCCGCGCTGGACCCGAAGGCCGCCGCCCTGTAGGGGCCGCCCCTTCCTGAAAACAAACCGGATCCCCACCACGATGGCGGCCTGCGGCCTCGATTTCGGCACGTCGAACACCACCCTGGGGCATCTCGCGGCGGCGGGACCGGCCCTGCTGCCCCTGGAGGGCACGCACCGGACCATCCCGAGCGCGATTTTCTTCGAGCCGGGCGAGGCGCCGCTGATCGGCCGGGCCGCCACCGCGGCCTATGTCGACGGCCATGCCGGCCGGCTGATGCGCGGCCTCAAATCCGTGCTCGGCACGCCGCTCATGGACGAGGCGACACCGGTCGGTCGGGAGCGCCTGCGCTTGCGCGACGTGATCGCTCGGTACCTGTCGGCCGTGAAGGCGCGGGCCGAGGCGGCCTGCGGACAGTCCCTCGACACCGTGGTCCATGGCCGGCCGGTGCATTTCGTCGATGGCGACGCGGAGGCCGACCGGCGGGCGGAGGACACGCTCCGGGACATCGCCCGGGACGTCGGGTTTCGGGAGGTGTCGTTCCAGTACGAGCCGATCGCCGCAGCCCTCGATTACGAGCGTCAGGTCCGCTCGGAGGAGATCGCGCTGATCGCCGATATCGGCGGCGGCACCTCGGACTTTTCCATCGTGCGCCTCTCGCCCGAGCGGCGGGGCCGCCCGGACCGGGCCGGCGACATCCTGGCCAATGACGGCGTGCGGATCGGCGGCACCGATTTCGACCGGCAGCTCAGCCTTGGCACGGTGATGCCGCTGCTCGGCCTCGGCAGCCCGATGCGGCGCGGCGACCTCGCGGTGCCCAACGCCTATTATCACGACCTCGCCACCTGGTCGGCGATCAACCGCCTCTACAATGCGAAGACGCTGCGTGAGATCGACGAGGTGATCCGCGATTGCGCTAAGCCCGACCTCGTCGCGCGCCTGCGCGCGGCGGTGGAGGGCGAGCGCGGCCACGCTTTGGCCGGGGCCGTCGAGGGCGCCAAGATCGCCGCCTCCGAGGCCGGCGCGACCGCTCTCGACCTCGGCCTGATCGAGCCGGGGCTGGCGGCCGAAGTGAGCCGCGACACCCTCTCGACGCAGACCGGCGACCTCGCCCGGTCGGTCGCTGCCCGCATCGCCCGCTGCCTCGCCCAGGCCGAGCTCGGGCCGGAGCGGATCGACGCCATGTTCCTCACCGGCGGCTCCACCGGCCTGCCGCACCTGCGCGCCGCGCTCACCGCCGCCCTGCCCGCGGCCCGGGTGGTGGAAGGCGACACGTTCGGGTCGGTGGGGCTGGGCCTGACCATCGAGGCGGGGCGGCGGGCGGAGTGAGCGTCAGTCAGTCACCCGAGACCGGCGGTCGGGTGGTCCAGGGATCGAGGATCCGCACCCCTGTCGGGACAAAATCCGCGACGTTGCGGGTGACCACCGTCATCGCATGCACCAGCGCCGTGGCGGCGATGAGCGAATCCCGTTCGGGGCGCGGTTTCGGGACGTGGAGGCCTGCGCAGCGCAGGGCCACAACCGTGTCGACGGGCAGGATCCGCCCGGAGAATTCCGGCAGGACCTGTTCGTTCATCCAGGCGCGCAGATGCGCGCCTTGGGCCGGGTCGCGCCGCTCGGCCAAGCGGATGCCGAGGTCCAGCTCCATCACGGTGATCGCCGACAGGTAGAAGCGATCCGCATCCTCGGCCGAAAGCCAGCGCACCACGTTGGGATCCGCCCGGCCGTCACCGACCTTGCGCAGTTCGGACACGACGTTCGTGTCCAGCAGGAACGTCACGATAGATCCACCGGCCGCGGCAGGTCGCTGGCCTTGGGGATATCCAGCGCTATCTCCGAGAGCCCGGGCTTCGACAGCGCCTCGACGAGGCTGCCGCGCTGCCCCGTGAGCCGCCGATACTCCTCGATGCTCAAGAGCACCTGCACAGGCTCGCCGCGCCGCGTGATGAAGACGGGGCCGTGCTCGGCGGCTTTCTGCGCCTGGTTGGCGTTCTGCTGGAACGCGCGACTGGACAGGGTGGTGACGGTCATGGCCGGCCCTCCTGAGCGACCGCAATGTTGATACGTTAGAACTCAGGGAAACGACGGGCAATCCGGACCGTGCCGCAGCGGCTCTGGTCCCACACCTTGATCCCGCTTCATGAGTGGAGCTCCGCGGCATCCACCTGCAATCCACGCCCACGGCCCAAAACCTCGCGATTGACGGGCCCGCCGCGATCCCCGACAAGGCGGGCGCCTCGCGCCCGGAGAGACCGGCGGCCCATCCTTCCCCTCCGCGCCGCCCCGCCCGATGCTGTTCAACTCCTTCGTCTTCCTCCTCGCCTTCCTGCCGGCCGCGCTGATCCTGCACGCGCTGGTGGCGCGCGCAGCCCCGGCCTGGCGGCTGCCGCTGCTCGTCGTCCTGTCCTTCGTGTTCTACGGCCGGTGGGATGTCCGGTTCGTGCCGCTGCTCGCCGGCTCGATCCTGGCGAACTGGTGCGTGGCCCGCCTCTACCGGCGCCAGCCCGGGCGCTGGCTGATCCCGGGGGCGATCGCCGCCAACCTCGCCCTGCTCGGGCTGTTCAAGTACTTCGACTTCTTCGCCGACCTCGCCAACCTGATCCCGGGGCTGGAGGCGCCGCGGCTCGGGCTGGCCCTGCCGCTTGGCATCTCGTTCTTCACCTTCCACCACATCATGTATCTCGCCGACCTGCGGGCCGGCCGGGCGCCGGCCTTCGGGCTGACCAAGTACGCCCTCTACATCGCCTTCTTCCCGCAGGTTCTCGCCGGCCCGCTCGTGCGCTGGAGCGAGATCATGCACCAGTTCGACGAGCAACCCTACGCGCGGCCCGACGCCGCCGAGCGCTTCGCTCGCGGTTTGATGCTGCTCACGGTGGGTCTCGCCAAGAAGGTGTTCCTGGGCGATCCGCTCGCGGCTTACGTGAACCCGGTGTTCCAGGCGGCCGCCACCGGCAAGGTCATCACCGTCGCGGAGGCGTGGCAGGCGACGCTCGGCTTCACCTTCCAGATCTATTTCGACTTCTCCGGCTACACCGACATGGCGCTCGGCATCGCGCTGCTGTTCGGGCTGGTCCTGCCGCAGAATTTCGACGCGCCGTATCGCGCCACGTCGCTGCGCGAATTCTGGCGGCGCTGGCACATGACCCTGTCGCGGTTCCTGCGCGACTACCTCTACATCCCCATGGGCGGGAACCGGCGCGGCTTGCCCCGGCAAGTCGGGGCGCTCGCCGCCACCATGACGCTCGGCGGTCTCTGGCACGGGGCGGGGCTGACCTTCCTGGCCTGGGGCGCCCTTCACGGGCTCGGCCTCGGTGCCGGGGTCCTGGCGCGTCGCGCTCGGATCGCGATCCCGGCGCCCGTCGGCTGGGTGCTCACCAGCCTGTTCGTGCTGCTGACCTGGGTGCTGTTCCGGGCTGCCAGCTTCGACGCGGCGCTGCTGATCTTCAAGGGCCTGTTCGGCCTCGCGCCCCACGGTTCGGGCTTCAAGTGGCGCACCATCGCGGTCGCGGCTCTGGTCGCCACGGTGGGCCCGACCGCCTGGGTGGCGGTCCACCGCCTGCCGCCTCGGCGCGCCCTCGCTTTCGGCTTCGCGCTCCTGTTCGTCGTTGTCCTCCTCAAGATCGGGGACGATGCGAACTACGAGTTCATCTACTTCCAGTTCTGAGGATGGCGCTCGCTCACCCCCCACAGGACCGGGCCTGGCGCGCTTTCGTCCGCACCGTGCTGCTGGCGATGGCCGGGCTGTTCGCGGCCTATCTCGCGCTGGCGGTCCTGGTCGATCCCTACGACACCGGCCGGTCGACCCTGCTGTCCCGCGGTGCCGTGCGCCCCCAGGGCCCGCGCACCGCCTCGGCACTGCGCGGCCGCGACCCGGCCTATGCCGGCGCGGTCATCGGCAATTCGCATATTCAGCTGATCGAGCCGGCGGCGCTGACCCGGCTGACCGGCATCCCGTTCGTGCAGCTCTCGGTGCCGGCCACCGGGCCGTCCGAACAATTCGCTCTCCTCGACTGGTATCTGAAGCACCATGCCCGGCCCGAGGCGATCGTGCTGTCGGCCGACGCGTTCTGGTGCTCGGACGACCCGAGCTTCCCCAGCGAACACGGCTTTCCGTACTGGCTGGTCGGCGACTGGCCCGCCTATCTCAAGGGTCTGCTCCGCTTCACGGCTGCGCAAGAGACGATCAACCGCGTCGGCTGGCTCCTGAACCCGCGCCGCAAGCAGGCTGCCTCCGACGGCTGGTGGGATTACGAGTCGAATTATCTCAGCCAGGGTTTCGGCCGCGATCCGGCTAAGAAGGCGGCGCTCGAACGGCCCGTCGGCCCCGAGACCGAGCCACATCACGGCGGCCCGTTCCCGGTAGGCGAGCGCTTGCGGGCCGAACTTGCACTGGTCCCGGCCCAGACCGCCATCGTGCTGGTGTTTCCACCGGTCTACGCCCGTTCCGAGCCGCCGGCTGGCAGTCCTCGGGCAGTGGCCGAAGCAGCCTGCCGCGCCGAGGTGCGTGCAGCGCTCGGCGTTCATCCGCGGAATACGATCATCGAGGGACGGAACGGACGCCCGGAGGCGGCCAATCCCGATCTGTTTTTTGACCAGACCCATTATCGGCTGCCGCTCGCTCGGTCGTTGACCGATGAGATCGCCGCCGCGATTGTACGGTTACGGACGCCGGCTGCCGAATAAGACCTGGACCGTGGCTTGTTTGTCGCACGTGCCGACGCATTCGAAACAAGATCCAAGCCCTGCAACGCTGCGCGTTGTCGCGATTAAGCACCTCGACTATACGGCACCTCACGTTATCGCCGCGCACCGGCCATCCCCTGGTGGGCGGTATGATCCAGCGAGGGTGACGCATGGCGAAGGTGACGCTGGAGGACGGCTACGTCCCGTCCGACGACGAGCCCTTCATGAATGACCGGCAGCGCGAATATTTTCGGCGCAAGCTGCTGAGCTGGAAGAGCGACATCCTGCGCGAGGCGCAGGACACGCTGGTCGCGTTGCAGAGTGAGAACGAGAACCATCCCGATCTCGCCGACCGCGCCTCCTCGGAGACCGACCGGGCGATCGAGCTGCGTGCCCGTGACCGCCAGCGCAAGCTCACCGGCAAGATCGATGCGGCCCTGGCCCGCCTCGAGGACGGCTCCTACGGCTTCTGCGAGGAGACCGGTGAGCCGATCTCGCTGCGCCGCCTCGACGCCCGGCCGATCGCGACCCTGTCGCTGGAAGCCCAGGAGCGGCACGAGCGGCGGGAGAAGGTCTACCGGGACGATTGACGCGCGGTGCAGTCAAAGCGGCTCGCTCGATCGCGACTCGTCGCGCAGGTCATCACGAGCGATGCGGCTCGGTGACAGGTGCGATCTCCGAACGTGACGGAGCCTCAGGTTGGTTCGCTGCGCTCGCCATGAAAGATGTGGCGGGTGCCCCGGCGGAGCAACATCCCGCCGCGTCGTCTACTGCGTCAACCGCAATGCGCCAATGCTCGCCTGGATCTGCCTGAACGCCTTGATCAGGTCGTCCGAGTTGTTGGCCAAGTAGAACTGTCCCGGATTCGTGGCACAGTTCCTCAGCAGCGTCTGCCCCGCCGAGTCGATCGGGTCGGACGGGACGCTGAAGCCGATCGTGTAGATCGAGATGTTCACGTCTTTCGCGTTCTTGCAGGCGGCCGCGGTCAACGCGTCCAGCGCATTACGGGCGCTGGCGGCGTCCGAGACGTTCTGGTTGGTGTTGGGCAGACGGGGATTCGGGTTGCTTCCGTTGGCGTTCTGGAAGTAGCCGGCCGCGAAATAGAGCGAACCATTCGGGGAGTTCGGATTGGGCGTCCAGCTGTTCGTGCCGTCGGTCATCAAGATGATGATCTTGTTGATCGTGGTCGCGTTCGAACTGTCGGCGCTCGACGCATAGGCCGCGGGCGGGTTCGTATCGGTGAAGACGCTCTTCGGCGAGAGGGTCCGCCACCCCCACATGAAGCCCTCATGGATGTTGGTCGCCCCCAGCGGCGCCATCTTGCCGATCAGTGTCTTGAGCGCGCTGGTGTTGTTCGTCAGCCTCAGAAGCGGCTGGGTCGTGCACCCGAAATTCGGCCCGTTGGGGATGCCGGTTGAGGAATTCTGCGAAGTCGGGGCAGCGTTCTGCGGCCGGACATATTTGCACGCCTGGCCCTCGGCGGTGTTGAACGGTGTCCCGTAAGGGAGCGCCGGGCAATTGCCGTTGTCGTCGTCGATGTAGCTATTGAAGCTGTAATACGTCGTGTTCCGGTTTATCGAATAGGCCGAATAGCTCGTGCTGGCATCGCCGGGCTCGTCTGGGGCGAGAAGCGGTAAGAAGTAAGAATCCCGGTTGGATGGCGCCGGTGCTCCGTCTTGGACGTTGAGCGGGTAAGGCAGCGTTTCCAGGCAGCCGCCCCAGCCCCAGCCGGAATAGACACCCTGAAGCTTGCTGAAGATGTCGAACCGGTTCTTGAACCCGGAACCGCCGGCCTGAAGCACGTTGGTCCAGTGGTAGCTCGACACGGCATTCTGGTCGATCCAGCTTGCATACCGATAGGTCGATGGATCGACCGCCACGGCGCCGGCGAACGGCACGATCGAGATACGAGTCGCGCTGGAGAAAGCCGCGTCGGTGTAAACGGAGTTGACGAAGTTCGTCGCGGCCGTCTGCACCGCCTGGAGCTTGGACTGACCGCCGCTCGACGCCGCCATCGACCCGGTATTGTCGAGCACCAGCGCGATCTCGAAGGTCTTGGGCAGGGGCGTGGCGCATTGCGCGGCCGACCCGGGATTGATGCGGGTCGTTCCCGTGAACTTGCCGAAGAAGGCTGTCGAGAGCTTGCGGGCTCTCAGAGTGATCTGTCGCGGGTTGTTGGTGATGACCAACGGGTCGACCACGAGGTTTCCCGCCCCCATGGCACCGGTCATCGCGGTTTGCGCCAGCAGGTTGAGGTCGGCATTCGAGGTGGTCAGCGGGGTTTGGCACAGGAGCAGCGCCGTGGCATCGGTCGCGGCCTGCAGCTTGGTCTCGAGCCGGGTCGCGAAGCCGTAATCGACCGCTGCGCCTGTCAGCATCAGCATCGGCACGCTCAAGAAGGCGAACAGGACCGCGACGTTGCCGCCGCGTCCCCGCGCAAAGCCGAACCGCCCGGGCGGGCGGGCGCGATCAGAGCGTCGGGGCATCGCATGCCTTCTGGGTGGTGTCCGGCAGAATGACCTCGGTGTAGGTATTCGAACCGTAGGTGCTGCCGCCTCGGGTCGGCCACGGAACGGCCGTGGAGAAGGTGATCTGGTTGCCGACGCCCTTGACCAGCTTCACCAGCGCACTGCCGATCATCGGGGTGTAGCTGATGCTGACCTCGGCCAGAACGTAGCGCATGCCCGAGGTCTGGTAGCCCGCAGGGACGACAAGGTCGGTGGCGGTGCCGAGGGCCCGGGGCTTGGCGTTGGCGTTGGCGACGCTGGAGCAGACCTGCGGAAACAGATTCGCTTTCTTCAGGTCGACGCCCATCGCACTGACCACGATCTGCACGTTCGTCGTGTCGAACGGGCGCATCACCTTCGCGGCGGAGGTGACGATGTCGTTCATCAGCGTCGTGTCGATCGGATTTTGGGCGTCGCCCTGCGCGGTGAGATCGGCCACGGTGCGGGCCAGCAGAGTCAGTTTGCGCCACTCGTCGATGGCGTGGGCGATCTCGGTCATGCCGGCCCAGATCGCCAGCAGCACCGGCAGGATCACGGCGAATTCGACGATCGCGCTGGCGCGTCGATCCCGCCGCAGACGCGCCGCTTTGCGGAGGATGCGCCTCAGCACGGACTCCCCCCGGCGCTCTGGTAGGGCTCGGTGCGGAAGACCGCCGTCGAGGTGAGCAGGCTGGAGCCGGCCCCGGCGCCTGTGGTGAATTTTTTCGTGTTCAGACCCATCAGGTTGAATAGGGTCGGGAACTGGACCGCAGCAGTCACGACCACGATCGTGCCCGGCTTGGCGCAGGCGTAGTTCGTTCCGAAATCGGTGTTCCAAGTCCCCGTGGTGGCATTCACGGGCGTCGAGGCGCTGGCCCCGGCGAACGTCCCGGCGGTTGCGACGTCGATCTTGACGCTTTGGCAATTGAAGATCGTGGGAACGACGGCGTTGCCGCTACCGCACATCGTCGTCTTCAGCGAAGCGAGCAGGGTCGCAGCGTCGGTCTGCCCGGCATTGGCGAGCTGGAACTGCCCGGTGAAGATCGTTCGAACGGCATTCTGAAGGGCGCGATCGAAATTCTGGGTGGCCCAGATCTGAAACGCAATCTGGAACACCGCGCCGACGAGCGCCAGGAACGGCAGCGCCACCAGGGCGAATTCCACCGCGGCCGCCCCACTCGCATCCCGCCGCAAACGGGCCAGGAGGCAACTTGAGGTCGGCGTCGCTGTTAAAAATATTTGTACTGGTCGCGCCATGACTCGAATTGCCGTCTGAAGACAAGCATCGATGCTGATTTGCGGCTAATCGTTTTCGAAAAGCTTAAACGGATCCGCAAGATCGGACTCGATCGCTTAATTCTACTTTAGATTGCATGCGTGGGGCGGTGCTCGTTTGTTTCGGCGGGGCGGCGTCATTGACGGCCGGCCCCCCGGCGCCACTTCGTCGGTGGCATCCCGGCCGGAGAATCGTATGCGAATTTCGAGGACCGCCGCGTTTGCGTGTGGACTGATCATGGCCCTCGCGCTCGCCGGCTGCGAGGCGCCGAAACCGGGACCCGCGGGGCCTCCGGGGCCGAAGGGCGATCAGGGCCCGGCCGGTCCGCAGGGGGCGCCGGGCCTCAACGGTGCGACCGGGGAGCGGGGCCCCGCCGGGGATCGGGGTCCGGCGGGCGTGGCCGGACCGACGGGGCCGGCGATGAACACGTTGGTTCGGCTCGACGTGGCCTGCCACCGCGACGAGGAACTGATCGGTGCCTATTGCCAGGGCATGGCGGTTGTGCCGTCCGTGACCGTCACCGACGGCGTCTCCACGGTCGGCTGCCTCGATATGACCGCCAAGGCCGCCAAGGATGCGAAACCGGTCGCCGTCTGCATGAGGAAGCCGTGAGACGTCTCGCCCCCGCGCTTGTTGCCGCCGTGGTCACGTCGGGAGTGCACGCACAGCCCTTCCTGCCCACCGAGCGGGCCGCGATCGAGCTCGTGCGCAGCCGACATACGGACAGCCTCGCCACGGTGGATGGCACGCTCGCCTATGCCGAGCGCGTCACCGATGGCGCCTTCACGCGCGGCGGCTACCGGGTCGTGCGCCGCCCCGGCGAGCCCTTCGCCCGGGTGCAGATCTGCTATCGGCTGGGTATCGATCGGCCGACCTGCGGCCTCGCTTACCTCGTGACCGTCAATCCGCCCCATGTCGAGCCAGCCGAACGCTACGACGGCCTGGCCCGAGACCTCGAACACGGCCCCCGGGCCTTTCTCAGGGCGCTCGCCCGCGAGGCCGATCTCCAGCATCAGCCGGCGATCCTGCGGCGGATCGAGGTCGCGTTGGAGCCCTTCAACCCCTACGACTGGCGCTGAACGTCATATCAACCGCGGCCAGCGCAGCAGGCGCTCGGGCGCGAAGGCCGCCACCGGCACCGCCGGGGTTCGACCGGTGGCGAGGTCGGCCACGATCTCACCGGTGATGGGGCCCGTCGACAGGCCGATATGACCGTGTCCGAAGGCGAACAGCAGGCCCTTGTGCCGGGGCGCCAAGCCGATCACCGGCATACCGTCGGGGGTGGATGGGCGCGAGCCGAGCCAGGGCTCGTTGTCGAGGGGCCCACCCAGCCGCAGGGTCTCGGCGGCCTCGCGGGAAGCCGCCTCGATCTGGGTGTGGTCGGGTTCGGCGTGGCGGGCGTTGAGCTCGACGCCGGAGAGCACCCGCACCCGATGGTCACCCATCGGCGAAAGGATCGAGCCGGCGCCGGTATCGAGCACCGGCCGGGTCAGGGGTGGGCTGTCCGGGTGCAGGGCATAGTGCCGGTGATAGCCGCGCTCGGCCGCCACCGCGAAGCGGTAGCCAAGGGTCTCGGCGATCGCCCCCGAGGCGGCGCCCGCCGCCAGGACCACCTGCCTAGCCTGGACCGAACCCGTCTCGTGGACGACGTGCCAGTTATCCGCCACCGGCGCCAGCCGTTCGACGCTGCCGCGCAGACGCCGCCCGCCCAGGCCCGCGAACAGCGCTTCGCAGGCTTCGACCAGGCGCCCGGGCTCGCGCACCGAGCCGGTCTCGGTGAGCAGCATCGCCCGCGCGTAGGGGCGCACCAGCGCCGGCTCCAGATCGCGGATGCCCGCCGTATCGAGAAGGTCGAACACGACGCCGTGCCCGGACAGAATCTCCCGCTCCAGGGCGGCGGCCTTGAAGGCGGCGTCGGTGCGGTAGGCCTTGAGCCAGCCGGTCCGCTGCAGCCGATCGCTGGTGCCGGCCCGGGTGGCGAGGCGTTCATGGGCCGGGTAGGCGGCGCTGGTCAGGGGCAGCAGAGCGGCGGCGGCACGGCGCCAGCGCGAGGCTCGGGCGCTCGCCAGGAAATGCGCCGTATAGGGGATGATCCGCGGCAGATGCGTGTAGCGCAGGCGCAGGCCACTGTCGGCATTGCGCAGGTAGGCCGGAAGCTTGCCCCACAGGGCGGGGCTCGACATCGGCAGGATCGAGCCGCGGCTGACGACACCCGCATTGCCGTAGGAGGTCCGGGCACGGGCCTCGCCGGGATCGCACAGGACCACGTCGAGGCCGCGATCCTTGAGCGCGATGGCGCACGACAGCCCGACCATTCCGCCGCCTATCACCACGATATCGGCTTTCTCGTCCATCCCGCTCACCCCGACCCACGCCGACCCACGCCAAGCGTGGCCTTCTGACGGGTTTTCCCGGCCCTGGGTAGCGCGCTGGCGCATGGGTTGCGGTGGTTCGCGCCACCCATGCGCGAAGGGACGCGCAAAAACCGCCGCAGATCGGTTACAGAGCGGATCATGACGCTCGTCCGCTTCGCTCCCTCGCCCACCGGCTACCTGCATATCGGCAATGCCCGGCCGGCTTTGCTCAACGCGCTGTTCGCGCGCCGGACCGGCGGCCAGTTCCTGCTGCGCATGGATGATACGGACGCCGAGCGCTCGACCGAGACGTTCGCCGAGGCGATCCGGGAGGATCTCGCCTGGCTCGGGATCGAGCCGGACCTGTTCGCCCGCCAGAGCGACCGCAAGGCCCAGCACGACGCGGCGGCCGATCGCCTGCGCGCGGCCGGGCGGCTCTATCCCTGCTATGAGACCCAGGAGGAGCTGGAGCGACGGCGCAAGCGCCAGCTCGGCCGCGGCCAGCCACCGATCTACGACCGGGCGGCGTTGCAGCTCACCGCCGAGGAGCGCGCCGCCCTCGAAGCCGAAGGCCGCCGGCCGCATTGGCGCTTCCTGCTGGACGCGCGCACGGTGAGCTGGGACGACCTCGTGCGCGGGCCAGCCCATGTCGATTGCGCGTCGCTGTCGGACCCGGTGCTGATCCGTGCCGACGGCAGCTACCTCTACACGTTGCCCTCGGTGGTGGACGATGCCGATCTGGGCATCACCCACGTGATCCGCGGTGAGGACCACGTCACCAATACCGGCGTGCAGGTGCAGATCTTCGAGGCGCTGAGCGCCACTGTCCCGGTCTTCGGCCATCACAACCTGCTCACCACCGCGGACGGGGAGGGGCTGTCGAAGCGGCTCGGCCACCTGTCGCTGCGTGGCCTGCGCGAGGCCGGCTATGAGCCGGCGGCCGTGCGCTCGCTGGCAGTGCTCACGGGTTCTGCCGAATCGGTGCGGGCGGTGCGGGATCTCGACACCCTGGCGAGCCTTGTGGATCTCGGTGAGATCTCCCGCGCACCGGCCCGGTTCGACCCCACGGAGCTCGACGGGCTCAACGCAAGGCTCGTCCATGCCATGCCGTATCCGGAGGTCGCCCCGCGTCTGGCCGATCTCGGCATCCCCGCTGAAAATGCGGAAGCGTTCTGGCGTGCCGTGCAGCCCAATCTCGGCCGGGTCTCGGAGGCGCGGGACTGGTGGCAGGTCGTGGCCGGTCCGATCACACCGGTGATCACCGAGGAGTCCGTGATCGCTGCGGCCCGAGAATGCCTGCCGCCGGAGCCGTTCGGCCCCGAGACCTGGAAGGCCTGGACCACGGAAATCCGCACCCGCACCGGCGCCAAGGGCAGGGGCCTGTTCATGCCGATGCGCCTCGCGCTCACCGGTCTGGAGCACGGGCCGGACCTCGCCGGGCTGCTTCCGCTGATCGGCCGCGACCGGGCGGCGCGGCGGCTCGCGGGTGAGGCGGCCTAGCGACGGCTCCGCCTCGTCGAGCCGCGTCGCCGGAAGCTGGTCGACGCGGCGGCCGTCGAGATCCACCACCTCGAAGCGCCAGCCGGCGATCTCGCGTCCCCCCGGTCTTCGGCCTCTCGTCTCCGGTGACGGCGTTCGCGCTCTCGGTCTCCTGGCTGATCACGCGCAACGCCGCTCGGGGCCCGGGCCTGGACCATTCGACGGCCAAACCTCTGACGACGCTTCAGGCACGGCGCTTCACAGCGGGCGGGCCTCGATCAGCACGGAATCGAGCAGAAAGCTGCCATCGGCCTCGATCATGAAATGTGCGGTCACCTCGACCGGCGCCGCGGCCTGGAGGGCGCGGATCGCCGCTGTGTTGACCTCCGGTGTCCGCATCCGGGCGATCCAGCTCGCGAACTCCATACGCGGCCGGTACGCGGCAGTGTCGCCGGGGATGAAACCGGCCGTCTCCAGCATGCGGCGCCATTCCGAGACGCGGTAGTCACGCACGTGGGAGGGGTCGCGCAGCAGCTCCACCGCCTGCAGATGCGTGTCGAGCAGCGGTTCTTCGGGGGCGACGATATCGCAAACCACCAGCAGGCCCCCCGGCTTCAGAACCCGCCGCGCCTCCGCGAGGGCGGCCGGGACGTCGCGCCAATGGTGGGCGCTGTAGCGGGTCAACACCGCGTCGAAAGCCGCATCCGGGAAGGGCAGGGCCTCGGCGGCGCCCTGGCGTGTGTCGATCCGGTCAAGGCCGCGCCGTCCGGCCTCGACGGTCACCGCCGCCAGCATCTCGTCCGAAAGGTCGTAGGCCGTGACCGCGGCGCCGGCGGCCGCTGCGGCAAAGGCGACGTGCCCGCCGCCGCAGCCGAGATCGAGCACGCGCGCGTCCGGCATCCCGCGGACCAGCGCCCCGATCCGGTCGAGGTCGGCACCGGCGGCGTGGACCACGCTCGTCACGTAGGCTGCCGCCTGCGCGCCGAACTGGTCGACGACATGGCCGGAATGGTCGCGCGCGCTCATAAGTCTTTCCTCGGCTCAGGTCGTCAGCGGCGCCAGCCGCGACAGCCGAATCGCGATGGCGAGTGCCAGACCGTAGAGGGCGCCCACGAACAGCACCACGCCGGTCCAGCCGGAATGCGCGAAGAACCAGCCGCCCGCGGTGCCGAGCACGGAGGAGCCGAGATAGTACAGGCACAGATAGATCGACGAGGCCTGCGCCCGGTCGCGCAGCGCCCGCCGGCCGACCCAGCTGCTCGCCACCGAATGCGCCCCGAAGAAGCCGATCGTCACCACCACGACGCCGCCGACGATCAGAAGGATGTTGTCGGCCGCCGTCATCAGGATCCCGGCGAGCCCGAGCCCCGTGGCGAGCCACAGCATCCGTCGCCGTCCGAAGCGGCTCGCCAGCTCGCCGGCCAGAGGACTGCTCACCATGCCGGCGATGTAGACGGAGAAGATCAGGCCGATCACCGTCTGGCTCAGCGAGAACGGCGGATCGAGCAGGCGGAAGCCGATATAATTGTAGATGCAGACGAAGCCGCCCATCAGCAGAAATGCTTCGGCGAAGAGCCAGGGCAGTCCAGCATCGTGGAAGTGGTGGCCGAAGCTGCCCGGCACGTCCCGCCAGGCCATCCGGCGAGGCACGAAATTGCGTGCGGGTGGCAGCCCGCGCCAGAACGCCAGGGCGGCAACCAGCGCCAGCGCGCCGATCGTGGCGAGACCGAACCGCCAATTCACATGGTCGGCCATCACGCCGCTGATCAACCGGCCCGACATGCCCCCCAGCGCGTTGCCGCCGACCAGGAGCCCCATCGACAACCCGATCGCCCGCCCGTCCATCTCTTCCGCGAGATAGGCCATCGCCACCGCGGGCAGACCGCTCGCGGTCAACCCGGACAGCGCCCGTAGCACCAGGAAGCCGTGCCAGCTCGGCATCAAGGCTGCCACGATCGTGAGCAAAGCCGAGGCGAACAGGGAAGCCAGCATCACCGGCTTGCGCCCCCAGATCTCCGAGAGCGGGCTCACCACCAGCAGGGCTACGGCCAGCAGCCCGCAGGGCAGGGACAGCGCAAGGCTGCTCTCGGCCGGCGAGACACCGAATTCATCCGAAAAGATCGGCAGCAGGGGCTGCACGGCGTAGAGCACCGCGAAGGTCGAGAACCCCGCGGCGGCCAGCGCCAGAGCCGTCCGACGGAAGACCGGCGTACCCGACCGGATCAGCCGCTCATTGCCTTCGCTCTCCATCACCGTCCCGCGTTGCAAAAGCTTCATCCCGAAAGGTGGCTGCCGGTTTTCGGGATGAAGCGCCCTCGAAGGCCTCGTTCGGTGGTGAGGCGCGCGGTAACGAACGTCAATCGTCGGCGGAACGTCTGTGCCCTGCCGACGGATCAGCATGGATCGATGGCGCGCAACGCCGGCTCGATCAGCGCGTACAGATCGGCCCGAGTCGCCCCGTCCCGCGCCTGGAACGAGATCGCCTGCATGATCCCATGAAAGAAGGCGGCCAGACGGGGAATGTCGGTGTCCACGGGTAACTCGCCGTCTACGACGCCGCGCCGGAGCCGGGCCGCGACCAGTTCGACGGTCTTGCGTCGGGCGTTCAATAGATGTGCGCGCACCGCCTCGTTTGCCGGCAGGCAATTGACGACGCCGAGGATCAGCAGGCAGCCCCCGGGCTTCGCAGACAGTGCAACCGCGACGCTGCCTTCCAGCATCGCGCGAAGGCCGTCCCTGACTGTCGCTGCTTCTTCGAGCGCGCGCATCGGCGCCGAGCCGATCGTGGCGATGTACAGGTCGATCGCCTCGCGGAACGCGTCCTCCTTCGAGCCGAAGGCCGCATAGAAACTCGGCGGCTTCACGCCGATCGCGGCCGTCAGGTCGTTGAGTTGCGCGCCCTCGTAGCCCCTGAACCAGAACACCTGCATCAGGCGCTCCAGGGCCTGGTCGCGGTCGAAGCCGCGCGGCCGTCCTCGTGCGGAAGCCATCGCACACCTTTCTGTAGCGGAATTTATAGAACGGCTTGACCGTCCGGGGCAAGCTTGCCTACCCATTCTGTAGTCGAGTTTACAGAAATGGGGGCCGACGATGCGGGCAGCGGAGACAACAGTCGAATCACGGGACGTGACTGGCGCGGTCGAGCCCGGCGCCGCCACTGTGCCGCCCTGGGTCTATCTCCTGAGCGCGACGATCTTCGTGATCACCACGGCGGAGTTCATGGTCGCCGGGCTGATGCCGTCGCTGGCCACGGCCTTCGCGGTCTCGGTCGGCGAGATCGGCAACCTGATCGCGCTGTTCGCCCTCGGCATGACCCTCGGCGGTCCGCTGGTGATCGCCCTGCTGCTGCGGCTCGGCGTGCCCAACAAGCACGCGCTGCTGTGGCTGTTGGCCGTGTTCCTCATCGGAAGCACCCTGGCCGCCCTGGCGCCGAGCTACGTGGTGATGGCGCTCGCCCGCACCCTCCAGGGCATCACCAGCGCCGCCTGCTTCGGGATCGGACTGACACTCTGCGCCGAATCGGTCCGAGCCGACCTTCGCGGCCGCGCCGCCTCCCTGGTCCTAGCCGGGCTGACGATCTCCCCGATCGTCGGCGTGCCCGCTGCGGTGCTGATCAACGACCTGTTTGGCTGGCGCACCAGCTTCTGGCTCGTGGTCGGGCTGACGGCCCTGTGCCTCGCCGTCGTCGGATTGACGATCCCGAGGCCCAACCGCAGCACGCAGGTCGATCTGGCGTCCGGCCTGGCCGAGCTGCGCAACACCCGCCTCTGGGCCGCCTACGCGACGAGCGGCCTGATCATCGGGGCGACCTTCGCGGCCTTCAGCTACGTCACGGCCATCTTCACCGCGGTGACCGGGCTGGCGCCGCGGCTGATCCCGATCGTGCTCGCCGCCTACGGCGTCGCGACGGTGATCGGCAATCTGATCGTCGGCCGGCTGGCGGACCGCCACACGATCCCCGTCCTGGCCATCGGTCTCGTCGTCCTCGCCGCGGCCCTGGCGAGCTTCGCAGCTGTCCCGACCGATGCGGCCATCAGTATCGCCGCGTTCCTGGTGATCGGCCTGACCGGCGTCTCCCTCAACCCGGCCATGGTCGCCCGGGTGATGCGGGTCACCCATCCCGGCCCGCTGGTGAACAGCCTGCACGCCTCGGCGATTACGGCCGGTCTCGCCTTCGGCACCTGGCTCGGCGGCCTCGCGATCGACCGGGGTTACGGCTTGGCGGCCCCGCTCTGGATCGGTGCGGGCCTCGCGGGGCTGGGCCTGCTCAGCCTAGCCCCGCGCCGGGCGCGGGACCTGACGGCGTGACGGACCCGTTCAGCGCGGCGGCGGCGCGCCCTGCGCCGTCCCCTGCTGAAGCAGCGGCGTGATCCGCCGGACCGTGACGCGGCGGTTCTCCCGGGCGGCGTTCTGCGTGTTCACCTTCAGGTACTGCTCGCCATAGCCCTGGGTGGTGAGGTTCTCCGGCGGGACCTGGAACTGCTGGGTGAGCACCGTCGCCACCGACTGCGCCCGGCGGTCCGACAGGGACAGGTTGTCGATGTCGGACCCGACCGCGTCAGTGTAGCCCTCGATCAGAAAGACCTCCTGCGAGTTGGCGCGGATCGCCCGGTTGATCGCGCCTGCGATCACCGACAGCCGGGCGGCCTGGTCCGGCGTCACCGTGAACGAGCCCGTGTCGAAGGTGATCGTGTCGATGTCGACCGAGCGCATCCGGGCGCGCAGGTCCGGGCTGTAGCGGACCTGATCCAGGGTGTAGCGGCGGTCCAAGGCCACCACCGGCGGGGCCGTCAGTGCTTCGTAGACCGCACCCTCGTCCGCCTGATCGTACTCTACGACGTAGCGGTCGCGGGGGATGCGGATGTCGGGCGGCGGCAGGACGACCACGTCGTCGTAGATCGGGCGCGGCGGACCTGCGTAGCTATTGTCGATGATCACCACCTCGCGGCCGTCGCGGAAGCGGCGGTAGCGGCGCAGCATCCGGCCGTCATCGTCCGTCACGGTGACGATCTGCTCGCCGCCCGGCCGGTCGATGAAGCTGTAGTAATCCGCCCCGCGCCGCTCCGAGCGGAAGCCGCGCGGGTCGAGGTCCCGGAACCGCTCGTTCTCGTCGTGGCGGATCAGGTAACCGTCGCGGTCGCGGACGATGATCCGGCCGGGCTCTCGATAATAGGTCCGGCCGCCCTCGCTAAACTCGCGCCGGTCGCGGCGGACCTGATCGTAGTCGCGCACGTCGTCGTCTGCGCGGAAGCCGCCCGGGACGTATCCGGGCTGCCCCGGCGTGTTGAACGCGCCGCGCCCGCCCGGTCCCCCGGCGGGCGATTGACCCGGCTGCGCGCCGGGCGGCGGGGGCGGAGCGTCGGCGCCGGGCGGCGGCCCCGGCGGCTGAACGGGACGTCCCGGCACCCCCGGCGCCATGTTGGGTGGCACCGGACGAACCGGTTCCGCGCCGGGCTGCGGCTGGGCGCCCGGTTGACCGTCGAAGCGTTGGACCGGCCGGCCGGGAACCCCGGGTGCCATGTTGGGTGGAACGGGGCGGCTGGGCTCCGCGCCCGGCTGCGCCTCCGGTCGTTGAACTGGCCGGCCCGGCACGCCAGGCGCGGCGTTGGGCGGCGGCGATGCACCCGGCCCGCCTGGACGCGGGGTCGCCGGCTCGCGGTCGGGAAGGGCATCGCGGCGTTGCCCCGGTGAGGCCGGTGGGCCGCCGGGCGCTGCGCGTTCCTGCTCTGGGCCGCGGCGATTCCGATCCGGCCCGCGCGGCGGCTGGGTGGAGGCGTCGGGCGCCGACCGCTCCTGATCCGGTGCGCGGCGGTCGGGATCGGGGCCGCGCTGCGGCTGCGCGGAATTGTCAGGCGCCGCCCTCTGGGTGGGGGACGGATCGCGCTGCGCGGGCTGCCGATCGGGATTGCCCCGCTCGGTCCCGGGGCGATCGGGGGCGCGTCGCTGCTCCGGCGCGGGACGCTCGGGGGCCGCGCGTTCCTGACTCTCCGGCTGACGATCCTGGCGACGCTCTTGAGCGGGCGGGCGCGGCGCTGGCGGCTCCGGCCGGCGCTCGGCGGGACGTTCCCGCTGGGACGGTTCGGCCTGGGGTTGCCGCTGGGCCGGCGGCTCGGGACGTTCACGGGATGGCGGAGCGCGCTCCGGCCGTGGCTCCGGTCGCTCGCGCGCGGCAGGTGGCGGACCCGGAGGCGGTCCGGGGCGCTCCTGCGGCGGACGTTCCGGATGCAGGCCACCATGGGGCGGCTCGCCGCCCCCGCGCGGACCGCGTTCGTCGAGACCGCCTTGAGCCAGGACCATCCGGTCCGAGGATGAGCCGGCGGGCTGCACCAGGGCCAAGCCTGGGAGCACCGTGCCGGTGAGAAGGATCAGTCGCAGCAGCCGCATCGGGGCCTCGTATCGGATCGAGCCGACCCGAACCCCGTGTGCGGCCTATGGTTCCGTCTCGGCCGCTCAAGACTCCGTCAGGGTGTCAGGCGCTGGGGCACCGCGATCATGTCCGGGGCGATGATCCGCACTGCGACATGGTCGGGCTTGGCGCCGGCTGCGGTGGTCTCACCGGCCTTGTCTGCCGTGCCCGTCGTCATCTCGACCCCGGCACGTCCGGCGGCATCTGCGGCGAGCTCGGCCGCGGTGCGGTCGGCCCGGCCGACCAGGGTCAGGCGCACTTTCGGACGCGACAGCGCCTCCGCCTGCATCGGCGTGACGAAGATATCGCCCTTGTGCCGCACCAGCATGCTCTCGGCCTTCACCAGGGACTGCGCCCAGGTCTGGTTCTGAGGCTTGCAGGAACAGTTCGGCACGAATTCCTTGCGGAACTTGAAGGCGTTGGCGAGGCTCACATAGGCGCGGCTGCCCTTGACCGAGGCGGCGTGCTTCAGCGCCTCGTCGCCGTACGGCATCGCATAGGCCTGCGCCTCGGTGCCGGGGCAGAGCGCCTGGCACATCTCGTCGGCGCCGCTGCGCCCCTCGGGCAGGTTGCGCATCGGAAAGAAGCCGCCATCGCAGGTCCGCACACAGACCATCTGCGGGCCGCCCTTGGCGTAGCTTTCGCCGGTGGCCGCATAGGTTTCCCGGGTGGGGCAATTGGCCGTGACCAGCCCCTGCAGTTCGCGCTTGCGGGCGCCGCTGTCGTCGAACACCGCACCGCCATAGGTGGCCTTCAGCGCCCGGATGCGCTGCTCGACGGCGCCGCACTGGGGCGGGCGGGTGTCGAAGAACAGGAACTTGCCGCCCTCGCAGTTCAGCCCACGGAAATAGGCCTCCAGCCGTCCGATCTCGTCGTTGAGCGCCCGGGTGGTGCTGGCGCCGTTCTGGACAGATGCGAGTTCGGCCCGATAGCGCCGGCAGGCGGCCGACGGCAGCTGCGGGCCGCCGGGCCTCGCCTCGGCGGCAGCGGGCTGACTGGCCGGAGCATCTTGTGCCCAGGCAGTTTCGAGGCTTAGGGACAGACCGCACGCCAGCGCTGCACTCAAGAAGAGGCGGCCGAGCGAACGGACGATCGGGCGGTCAAGCATCTGCTGCATCGCGTTGATCGGAAATACTCTAATCCCGCTGGTCGAGCGCGTCCTGCCCGTGCGGTGGGACCGAAGCAGCTTAAGTGTACGCCCCCTCGTAAGGCGGCGACAGCCCTCCTACATCGGGGTCGCGTGCTTGGGCAGGGAATTGACCCGTGATGTGGTTTCGGAGTCTCACTTGTGTCGGGCTGTTAGCCCTTGGCCTGGCCGCAGCCGGCCCGGCAACGGCCCAGGAGCCGGACCGGATCTTTTCCAAATCGACGGTCTGGCGGCCGCTGACCCCCAACGACAAGCTCGTCGTCTACGGCATCGACGACCCTTCCGTGTCGGGGGTCGCCTGCTGGTACACACAGCCTGAGAAGGGGGGCATCAAGGGGACGCTCGGCTTGGCCGAAGACGTCTCCGATATCTCGCTCGCCTGCCGCCAGACCGGCCCGATCGCCTTCAAGGGCAAGCTGGGCCAGGGCGAGGTTGTCTTCAGCGAGCGGCGTTCTTTGATCTTCAAGTCGATGCAGATCGTGCGTGGCTGTGATGCCCAGCGCAATACACTGATTTACATGGTCTACTCGGACAAGGTCATCCAAGGATCGCCGAAGAACTCGACCTCGGCGGTGCCGCTGGCGCCCTGGGGCACCGAGCCGGCACCGAAATGCTCGGATTTCGTCAAGGGCTGACGCGCTCTGCGTCAGTCCCGGCAGGTGATGCGGATCGGGCGCTCGGTCGGGGTCGCGATCGGTTGCGCGATGGCGCCGGTATACTCGTCGGCGGCTGCGATCCCGAAGGTGTTGGCGGTGGCGTAGCCCTGAGCCTCGCACCAGGCATTGGCGACCACCTGGCCGCACTCGCTGCCGGGGGTCGTCAGGCAATCGCCGACGCCGTAGCCGTCGCTCGACGGGATCAGGAACGTCTTCTCGACATGGCTCGGGGCCTTCGCGGGCGTCTCGCCGTCGCTACCGGCGAACGCGACCTGCGCCAGGCAGGCCGTGGTCAGGAAAGCGGCGATGACGAAGTAACCGGCAGCCTTGCGTCGCATGGACTATCCTTGGGCACAGTATCTTGCGTGTGATGAGCTTGGGCCGGACGGTCCGACGGCGCGGTTAAGGAAGGCTTACCCCGCACGTGCGAGGACCATCTCGAATTCCTCACGCTTTTGCGTTAGCCCCATCGGGCGGGCGGCACCGTCGCCGCAGTGCAACAGCGGGCCGCCGCGGCACGGCGTGAGCCGCCACGGTTCGGCCGCTCTTCGCTTCGCAGAGCCCGCAGGTCGTTGAAGGCAGGGCCGGTTTTCCGGCGACGGCGCGGCGCCGAATGGCGGCTGCGGTGCCGGAAGGGGATGGGTTTCATGGCGCCGATGTTGCGGCTCTACAACACGCTCAGCGGCGCCAAGGAGGCGTTCGCGCCGATCGATCCCGCCCAGGTGCGGATGTATGCCTGCGGCCCGACCGTCTACGACGCGGCGCATATCGGGAACGCGCGCCCGATCATCGTTTTCGACCTGCTATTTCGGCTTCTGCGCCACCTCTATGGACCGGCGCACGTCACCTACGCTCGCAACGTCACCGACGTCGATGACAAGATCAACGCCCGGGCGGCCGAGCGCGGCATCACCATCCGCGAGCTCACCGACGGCACGCTGGAGCAGTTCCACCGAGACCTGCGCGATCTGGGCGTCCTGAGCCCCGGAGACGTAGATGTGCCAGGCGCGCCGCCCCGCTTTATCGAGCCCCGGGCCACCGATCACATCGCCGAAATGCGTGCGATGATCGACGCGCTGGTCGCCGGCGGGCATGCCTACGTGGCCGAGGGGCACGTCCTGTTCGACGTGCCGGCCATGCCCGATTACGGCCGCCTCTCGAAGCGTCCCCTCGACGAGATGGAGGCCGGCGCCCGGGTGGAGGTCGCCCCCTACAAGCGCTCGCCCCTCGACTTCGTGCTGTGGAAGCCCTCCAAACCCGGGGAGCCGTCCTGGCCGTCCCCCGCTGGCATCGCCGAGCCGGGGCGACCGGGCTGGCATATCGAGTGCTCCGCGATGTCGGCCAAGCACCTCGGAAAAACCTTCGACATCCATGCCGGCGGCATCGACCTGATCTTCCCCCACCACGAGAACGAGGTGGCGCAATCGCGCTGCTGCTTCGGGACGCCGGTGATGGCCAATGTCTGGCTGCACAACGGCTTCCTTCAGGTGGAGGGGGAGAAGATGTCGAAATCGCTCGGCAACTTCATCACCATCCGCGACGTGCTGAAGGACTGGCCCGGCGAGGTCGTGCGCCTGACCATGCTGAAGACGCACTACCGGCAGCCGATCGACTGGACCCTGCGCGGGCTCGAGGAATCGAGCCGCGTGCTTGACCGCTGGTACAACGCCGCCGGGGATGCGCCGGCCGACGGGGCGGCGCCCGATTCAGTGATCGACGCGCTCTGCGATGACCTCAATACGCCGGCGGCGATCAACGCGCTGCACGGTCTCGCCGACGCGGCGTCCGCCCTGCGGGCCGGCGCGAACCTGTTTGGCCTGCTCGCGCGCACCCGCAGCGATCGCGAGCAGGACCAGGTCGCCGCAGCCGGGATCGACGTCGCCGCCGTCGAGGCGCTGATCGCCGAGCGGAGGGCCGCCCGGGCCGCGAAGGACTGGGCCGCCTCCGACCGGGCCCGCGACGCGCTCGCCGCGATGGGCGTGTCCGTGAAGGACAACAAGGACGGGACCAGCACCTGGACGGTGGCGCGCTAAGGAGCCTCCCGCGGACCGCGTCCTCTCGCCCGCTTGCGTCGTCGGCGCTGTGCCGCATCTGTGGTTGTGGGGCTCGGGGTAGTAAGGTTCGCGCGTGACCACAACAGGCAGGACCATCGAAACGAAACTGCTCGCCGCTGCAGGCTCAGCGATCATCGGGCTCGGTCTGGCCGGGCCGGCCGCTGCCATCGACGGCGGGGCGCCAGCGGGGCGGGATGCGCTGGCGCAAGCCACCGTCGCCATCGGGACGATCACCCAGCCCGAGGAGGCGCTGAAGCTCACCCGCTGCACCGGCATCCTGATCGCGCCGGATCTCGTACTCACGGCGGCGCATTGCGTGAACGGCGATCCGCTCGGCGCGCTGGTGGTGTTTTTCCGCGGCACCGAGCCGGCGCGGCCTGTCTACGGCGCGCGGGTGGCTGCCCGCTACAGTCCCGATCCCGGCGAAATGCTGCCGAACGCGGCCCCCGACGTGAGTCTGGCCGACCTGTCCCTCGACCTCGCGGTTCTGCGTCTCACCGAGCCGGTGCGCGACCGGCGCCCCGTTCCGCTCGCGGCCGATCCCCGCCGGGTCCCGAAGAGCCTTCGGGTCGCCGGAGCCGGTCTGTCCGGGCGCGGCGTCGGGCGCCTGCGCACCGCGAGCCTGACCCCAGTGGCGGCGAGCAACACCGGCCTGACCATCGCCCGGGCGAACGGCGCCCGGATCTGCTTCGGGGATTCCGGCGGTCCCGTCGTCGCGCAGGATCGCGGCGGGACCTATGTCTGGGGCGTGGCCAGCGCGGTGATCACACGAACCGCCCCGTGCGGTGGCTACGTCGTGGTCGCGCCGGCGGCCCAGGTCTTTTCCGCGACCGGGGTCCGCTGAGGCCTGAAAAGCGAAAACCCCGCGCGGCGAAGCCGCACGGGGTTTTTCGAAGATGGCGATGACCCGGTCGGATCAGACCGCCATCCGCTCTTCGGCGTCCATCGGCTCGCGCAGCACGTAGCCGCGGCCCCAGACGGTCTCGATGTAGTTCTTGCCCTGGCTGGCGTTGGCGAGCTTCTTGCGCAGCTTGCAGATGAACACGTCGATGATCTTCAGCTCGGGCTCGTCCATGCCGCCGTAGAGATGGTTCAGGAACATCTCCTTGGTGAGCGTCGTACCCTTCCGGAGCGAGAGGAGTTCCAGCATCTGGTACTCCTTGCCGGTCAAGTGGACGCGAGCGCCGCCAACCTCGACGGTCTTCTGATCGAGATTCACGATCAGGTCGCCGGTGGTGATCACCGACTGGGCGTGGCCCTTCGACCGGCGCACGATGGCGTGGATGCGGGCGACCAGCTCGTCCTTGTGGAACGGCTTGGTGAGGTAGTCGTCGGCGCCGAAGCCGAGGCCTTTCACCTTGTCCTCGATCCCGGCCATGCCGGAGAGGATCAGGATCGGGGTCTTCACCTTCGCCACGCGCAGGTTACGGAGCACCTCGTAGCCCGACATGTCGGGCAGGTTCAGATCCAAGAGGATGATGTCGTAATCGTAGAGCTTGCCGAGGTCGATCCCCTCTTCGCCCAGGTCGGTGGTATAGGTGTTGAAGTTCTCGGACTTGAGCATCAACTCGATGCTCTGCGCGGTCGCGCTATCGTCCTCGATCAGAAGTACACGCATCGTCCGTCCCCAGCCCCGCCGGCCGCATCAGCGCGCAGACACGTCCCCACCGATCACCCGCCACCGGCCTGTGGACGGGCGCTCCGTCGCTCTTGACGTGGAACGCTATGGATTAATCGTTAACAAAACCTGATTCCCACCCGCAAGCGTCTCGTGCACCGGCCGGCGAGCTTGACGGGAGGAACAGGGTCCCTCCACCCCCGCCCGGGGCCGTGATTCCGTTCCGTTTACGACCGGTCCGCCCACGCGCTTGGGCGTAAGTGCCTCCCCCGTAACAACCCGGTCCGGGCTGTGACCCTCCGGCCACAACCCGACGACTTCGTGAAGCGTTTAAAGCCGCCGGAGCCCGGACCGAGCCGCTACGAGCCCGATGACCGCAGTGTTAAGGAGGCCGGTAAACGAAGCGTTGAGAGGTAGGCGGATGACACAGGATCCGGCAAGGTCCGTTACCAACCTCGCAGCGGCCCAGGCCGCTCTCGATCGCATCGAAGTGCTGGAGACGTTCGGCCGTGTGGTGGCGATCCGCGGCCTGCTGGTCGAGGTCGCCGGTCCCGTGGCCGCCATGCGGCTCGGTGGCCGGATCGACGTGGAGGGCGCCAACGGCCTCGGGCTGGTGCCGTGCGAGATCATCGGCTTCCAGGGCGACCGGGCGCTGGCCATGCCGTTCGGCTCCCTGGAGGGCGTCCGCCGGGGCTGCCCGGCCTATGTGCGCGACGAATCGGCGGGGGCGATCCGTCCGACGAACGCCTGGCTCGGCCGGGTGATCGATGCGCTCGGCCGGCCGGTCGACGGGCTCGGGCCGCTGCCGCTGGGCCCGGACATCTATTCGCTCCGCGCGGACCCGCCCCCCGCCCATGCCCGCGCCCGCGTCGGCGGACCGCTGGATCTCGGGGTCCGGTGCATCAACACCTTCCTGACCATGTGTGCCGGGCAGCGAATGGGGATCTTCGCCGGTTCCGGCGTCGGCAAGTCGGTGTTGCTGTCGATGCTCGCCCGCTACACCGCGGCCGACGTGGCGGTGATCGGCCTCGTCGGCGAGCGCGGCCGCGAGGTCCAGGAGTTCCTGCAGGACGATCTCGGTGCCGCCGGCCTCGCCCGCTCTGTGGTGGTGGTGGCGACCTCGGACGAGCCGGCGCTCATGCGCCGCAACGCCGCCTACGTGACCCTTTCGGTCGCCGAGCATTTCCGCGATCAGGGCGCGAAGGTCCTGTGCATGATCGATTCGATCACCCGCTTCGCCATGGCCCAGCGCGATATCGGATTGGCCGCCGGCGAACCGCCCACCGCCAAGGGCTATACGCCGACCGTCTTCTCCGAATTGCCGCGCCTGCTGGAGCGGGCTGGCCCCGGCGTCGGCCTCGGTACGATCTCGGCCCTCTTCACCGTGCTGGTTGAGGGTGACGATCACAATGAGCCGGTGGCCGATGCGGTCCGCGGTATCCTCGACGGTCACATCGTCATGGAGCGGGCGATCGCCGAGCGCGGGCGCTATCCGGCGATCAACGTCCTGCGCTCGGTCTCCCGGACCATGCCGCGCTCCTGCGACCCGGCCTACCTCCCGGTGGTCCGCCGGGCCCGCCGGGTGCTCTCCACCTATGCCGACATGGAGGAGTTGATCCGGCTCGGCGCCTACCGGGCAGGCTCGTCCCAGGAGGTCGACGAGGCCGTGGCGCTCATGCCGGATCTTGAGGCTTTTCTGGGGCAGGGTAAGGAAGAAGCAACGTCCATCGGCGATGGTTACGCACGGCTCAGCCAGATCGTCGGCGGGGCCTAGGCATCGTGCAGCGAAGCGGTAACCGCTTGGGTGCATTGAGTGATGCGAAACGAGGGTCTGGGCAGGTTCGCCGTTGCGAACCTGCTTAGGGCACGGGTCGGGCATGGTCCTCGACGCGGCCCCAAGCGTTGCGTGGAGTGAGCGTCCCAATGAAATCGCGTGACACGCTGATCCGGCTGCGTCGCTTCCAGGTTGATGAGAAGCGGCGGCGTGTGACCCAGATCGAAATGATGATGGCCGACTTCCAGCGCATGGCGGTGGAACTCGACCGGGAGGTCGCCGTCGAGGAAGCCCGCGCGGGCATCACCGATGTCGGACATTTCGCCTACCCGACCTACGCACGCGCCGCCGCCGGCCGCCGGGACAACATGCGCCAGTCCGCCCAAGCGCTGGAAGGCCAGCTGGCAGAGGCCAAGGCTGAGCTCGGCGAGGCGTTCGAGGAACTCAAGAAGGTCGAGATCCTGAACGATCGCGAACGCACCGCCGAGCGTGCCGCCGACGCGATCCGGGACCAAGCCGCCATGGATGGCATCGGTCTCAATCGCGCCCGCGGCTGACGGCCTCGATAGGGGCTCACGCACCTACGCGTTGCACCTTCTCGGAGGGCCATTTCGCCCAATCCGTGTGTGATGTGCCGGCAACGCGGCACGAAACCGTCACGATCACCTGACAAGGGGGATCGCGATGGCCTCGATCCGCTTGCGGCGCGTTGCATGGCGGCGCATCAGGGGCACTCCCCGGGGCGTCGGTTTACATGAAGAAGCTCAGCGAGTTCATCTGGCCGTTGATCGGTCTCGCAGCGGTCGTCGTATCGGGCTACTTTCTCTATCAAGAGTTGAAGACCACCTCGCTTTCGGCGATCTGGTCCGCGATCCTGGCGATCCCGCCCCACCGCATCCTGCTGGCGGCCCTCTCGACCCTCGTGGCCTACGCGGCCCTGGCTTGGTACGATCGGATCGCGCTGCTGCACCTGGGCGTGCATCACATCTCGCTGTTGTTCGTCTCGCTCTGCTCCTTCACCACCTACGCACTGTCGCACAACATTGGCGCCTCGGTCTTCTCGGGCGCCTTGGTCCGCTACAGGGCCTACACGGCCAAGGGCCTCTCGGCCGCCCAGGTCGCGGTTCTGGTGGCCCTATGCTCCTTCACGTTCTTCCTCGGCACGGTCCTGCTCGGCGGTTTCACCCTGGTGGTGGACCCGAATCTGCTGACCCGCCTCGAAGGCAGGCTCCCCGGCTTCCTCACCGATCCCAAGACGGCACTGATCGTCGGCTGCGGCATGCTCGGCTTCGTGGCGCTCTATGTGCTCGGCTCGATCCTGCACCTGCGCCCGCTTCACATTCGCTCGTTCAAGCTCGAATATCCCCGGCCAGGGATCATGGCTCGCCAGCTGCTGGCGGCGCCGTTGGAGCTTCTGGGTGCCGCCGGCATCATCTACTTCGCCCTGCCGGACGCGATGAACCCCGGCTTCATCCCGGTTCTGGCGATCTTCCTCGCCTCGTTCTCAGTGGCGCTCGCCTCGCACGCTCCAGGCGGCCTCGGCGTGTTCGAGATCGTGTTCATCACCGCGATGCACATCACGGACGATGCCCAGAAAGACGCGATCATCGCGGCGGTCATTATCTTTCGAATTTTCTACTTTTGGATCCCGGCCCTGATTTCGGTGATCGTCGTGGTACTCTTCGAGCGCTCCCGGCTCGCCGCGGCCATCGCGACGCCCGCCACGGCGTCTCCGACCGTGCCGGAACCGCCGGTGGTCGTGCCCGGGCTCGATGCGCACGAGTTGGAGCGTGAGCTGAAGCACAAGGCGATCTGAGCCGGGGAGGCCGACTCGCCCCGCATGGCGTGGCGGATCGCGTCTGCGTCTTTCGTCGACCATGGGACCGCTGCCGGACAAGCCAACGTGGTCTTCCGGCGCCGCGCGCAGAGCCCGAAATCTAGAAACGCACGCGGCATGGGTCTTGGCCAAGCCGGGGAGGTCGGACTCGCGTTCGCCGACCCGCCCCGGAATGATCGGCCGAGTGCTTCGCCTGCCACTCAACGCCCGCTGTCTTCGGCTACGCGCCTTGCCCGTCGCGTTGTAGCGCGTGGGGCCCAGTCGCCCCCCTCAGATCGATCCCACCGTGCGCAGCCGCGCCCGCGGGTGGATCTCGGCCTGGCTCATCACCGGGGTTTCCCGGCGGAAGCGCTCGATGATCGAGCGCACGAACGGCCGCGATTGCGCCGAGGTCACCAGCACCGGCATCTCGCCCTGCCGGGCCGCAGCCTCGAAGCGATCGCGGACCGCGGTAACGAATTCACTGAGCTTGGAGGGTTGCATCGCCAGGTAGCGCTCCTCGCGCTCGCCGACGATCGATTCCATGAAGGCCTGCTCCCAGGCTGGCGACAGGGTGATGATCGGCAAGGTGCTGTTCTGGTCCTGGTACTGGGCGCAGATCTGCCGCCCGAGCCGGGCGCGGACATGCTCGACCACGTCGCGGGGATTCTTCACCGCCCCGGCGACTTCCGCGATGCCTTCCACGATCGCCCCGAGGTCGCGGATCGAGACCCGCTCGGACAGCAGGAACTGCAACACCCGCTGCACGCCGGTCGTCGAGATCTGCGAGGGCACGATCTCCTTCAGCAACTCCGCATGTTCCTTGGGCAGCTCGCGCAGCAGCTTCGAGACCTCGACGTGGTTGAGGAGCTCGGAGACGTGGGCCTTGATCAGCTCGGTCAGGTGCGTCGAGACCACGGTGGCCGCATCCACCACCGTGTAGCCCTTGAGCTGCGCCTGATCGCGCAGGGACGCGTCGATCCACGTCGCGGGCAGGCCGAAGGTCGGCTCCAGCATGTGCTGGCCGGGAAGCTGCACCTGGCCGCCCATCGGGTCCATGGCCATGAATTGGCCCGGGAAGATCCGGCCGGTGCCGGCCTCGATCTCCTTGACCCGGACCACGTAGGAATTGGCGTCGAGCTGGACGTTGTCGAGGATCCGCACCGACGGCATCACGAAGCCGAGCTCGGCCGCGAGCTGTCGGCGCAGTGCTTTGATCTGGTCGGTGAGTCGGTCCTGTCCCTCGCCGTTGACCAAGGCGAGGAGCGCGTAGCCCATCTCGAGCTTCAGGTCGTCGAGCTTGAGTAGGTCGGTGACCGTCTCTTCCTTGGCGGCGGTCGCCGCGGCCGCAACCGCCTTGGCATCCATCGGGACGCCCTGTGCGTCGAGCGGGGGCGCCTCGTTGGCGGTCTTGTTGGTGCGCCAGGCGGCGTAGCCCGCCCCGCCGCCGAGCAGCAGGAACGGCAGCATCGGCATGCCGGGCAGGAGCGCGATCAGGAACATCACGGCCGCCGACATGCCGAGCGCCTTGGGATAATGCGCGAGCTGCTTGCCCAGCGCCTTGTCGGCCGATCCGCGCACGCCCGCCTTCGAGACCAGGATGCCGGCCGCCGTCGAGACGATCAGGGCCGGGACCTGGCTGGCTAGCCCATCGCCGATGGTGAGGAGGGTGTAGCTCTTCGCGGCGTCGCCGAAGCTGAGGCCCTGCTGCGCGACACCGATGATGATGCCCCCGACGACGTTGATGAACGTGATCAGCAGCGCCGCCACTGCGTCGCCGCGGACGAATTTCGAGGCGCCGTCCATGGCGCCGAAGAACGCCGATTCTTCCTCCAGGGCAGCCCGGCGGGCCTTGGCGACCTTCTCGTCGATCAGGCCCGCGGAAAGATCGGCGTCGATCGCCATCTGCTTGCCGGGCATCGCATCGAGGGTGAAGCGGGCTGCGACCTCAGCGATGCGGCCCGAACCCTTCGTGATGACCACGAAGTTCACGATGATCAGGATCGCGAACACGATGATCCCGATGACGAAGTTGCCGCCCATCACGAAGTTGCCGAAGGCTTCGATGACGTGGCCGGCCGCCGCCGTGCCCTCGTGGCCGTGGCCCAGGATCAGGCGGGTCGAGGCGAGATTCAGCGCCAGCCGCAGCATCGTGGCGATCAGCAGCAGCGTCGGGAAGACGGTGAATTCGAGCGGGTTGTCGATCGACAGGCCGGTCATCATGATCAGCACCGAGGTGATGATCGACACCGCCAGCAGCAGGTCGAGCAGCACCGCCGGCAGCGGGAAGATCAGGACCGCCAGAATGCCCATGACGCCGGTGGCGAACATGAGGTCCGAGCGCTTCGACAGCGCGTGGAGGTCGCCGCGGGTCGGCAGCGCGAGCTGACTCAGGACCGAGGCGGCCCCGCTCATCGACCCGCCTTTGACCGGCACGCTCGCCGTCTCCGCCATCGTTCCCGATCCATCGCCGCCCGGCTCGGAAGATCCGAGGGGGGCACTCGGCAAGATCTGCCGAGGGGATGGTTAGCGCGCCGTTAAGAACCGGGCCGGCGCCGGCGGAACCCGTACGGCGTTCGCCACTTGTCCGGGCGGCAGACAACCGAACGAAAGAGCCTGCATGGCCGCGCGCGTCCTCACCGCCCTGTTCGACGAGTACGACACCGCCACGGGCGTGGTCGACCAGTTGGAATCCGCGGGCATCCCCCACGGGGACATCAGCATTCTGGCGAACCGAGCCGAGCCGGCCGCGATCCAGGATCGGCCATTCGGCGACCCCCATCCCGACGTGGTCGATCCCGTGGATGCCGCCGGAACCGGCGCCACCGTCGGCACGGTCCTGGGCGGCGGCGCCGGACTCCTGGCGGGCCTCGGCTTGCTGGCGATACCCGGCCTCGGGCCGGTGGTTGCAGCAGGCTGGCTGGTGGCAGCCGCGACGGGGGCGGGGGTTGGTGCGGCGGCGGGCGGCCTGATCGGCGGCCTCACGGGGGCCGGCCTCACCGAGGGCGAAGCCGAAACTTATGCCGAGGGTGTGCGCCGCGGTGGAACCCTCGTGACGGTCCGGGCGGAAGACCACCAAGCCGACCGGGTGATGGCGATCCTCGACCGCGCCGGCTCGATCGACCTCGACGAGCGCGCCGAGGGCTGGCGTGCCGAGGGCTGGACAGGCGGGCCAGCCACGAGAGGCTGACCCGGATCGCCTCAGTTCATCATCTTCCGGGCGAACATCGCCGCGGCGAAAAGCACGGCAGCGCCCGCGGTGACCAGGCTGATCATCAGGATCCGCCGCGGCTCGACCGAGGATTCCGCCTTCACCGGCTCGACGATCGGGCTGAAGAACTCGATCTGACGGGCCGCGATGATGCGAGCCCGCTCATGGGCGGTCAGCACCTGCTGGTAGTATTTCTCGGCGTTCTTGCGATCGTTCTCGAGGCCCTCGAACCGGGTCAGGGCGTCCGAGAGCAGGCGCTTCTGCTCCGGATCCTGGCTCGCCGATTGCCGCTCGATCCGGGCGATGTTCTCGTCGAGATCCTTGATCTGCTGCTTGATGTCGATGATCCGGCGGGAGTCCGGGCCGAGGTCGCGCTGGCCGATGGCAAGCTGGACCGCCAGGTTGATCCGGGCCGCCCGCAGCTCGGATATGACTTTGAGGTTCGCCTCGTTGGACTTCTGAGCGTCGAGCACGCCTTCGCGGTTGCGCAGGTCCCGCGTCGCCAAACGGATCTTAAGCATACGCTCTTCGGCGAGCCTCAGCTCGCGCGTGCTTTCGGCGACCGCGTCCGCGCGCGACTTTACGCTGAGGTCGTTCACCATCCGCTCGGCCTCCGCCATCACGGCTTTCGCGATGGCGAGGGACTCATCGGGGTCGAAAGCCTCGACCGTGAGCGACATGATGCCGGAGCCGGATTCGACCTCGACGCCGATCCGCCGCTTCCAATAGCGGACGAACTTTTCGATCGGCTTGTCGGGATCGAAGCGGGAAAAGTAATCGATGCTGTCGCGGCTGAACCACTCGCGGATCGGAAGCTTCGCTTCGATCGTTTCCAGCATGGGCCGGCTGAGGATGTACTCGTAGGTGATCAGCGTGTCCTGCGCCACCATTTGGCTGGGGACGCCTGAAGAGGTTCCAACCGAGTCGGGCGATCCCTTGTCGGCGGCGCCGAGCGCCGGGCGGATCGCGAACCGCGCCTGGCTGACGTAACGGTCCGAGGCGATGACACCGAAATATAAGGCTCCGGCCAACGTCGGCAGCACGAAGCAGACGACGAACAGGATCGGTATCCAGGGATCGTTCTTGACGTGGTTCTGGTAGGACCGGATGCCCTTCTTGCGGTCCACGAACCGCGACATCCGAGCGATCTGCCGCAATGATTCGGTGACCGCCTGCTGGCGATCCGCGGTCGTCAGCGGCTGCCCCTCGGCCTTCCGGATCTCCATGTTCATGACGTGATCCCCGGCCTCCCCGGCCTCGACGGTCGTCCCGGCATCGGGGTCTCGACCGCGCCGAAACGTTCGCGTGGGACGCCTCTCGCACGGGGAGGCGGCAAAAGCATGTCCGCGTTGGGGCGATCCCTCAGGCGTTGAGGCGCCGATAGACCTCGATCGCGTCGTTCACGTCCTCGTAGATGATCGCGCGCCCGTTGAGCAGGACGAGGCCCTGCGTGCACCATTGGCGGATCGTCTCCATCGAGTGCGAGACCATGATGATGTCGGCGTTCTTGCGCCGCTGGGAGAACACCTCATCGCAGCGCTTGGAGAAGCGGGCGTCGCCCACCGAGGTGATCTCGTCGATGAGGTAGCAATCGAACGGAATGGCCATGCTCATGCCGAAGGCGAGCCGGGCGCCCATACCGGACGAATAGGTGTAGATCGGTACGTCGAGGTAGCTGCCGAGTTCGGAGAAATCCTCGACGAAGTCGAGCACGCGACGTGGATCCTCGCCGTAGATGCGGGCGACGAACATGACGTTGTCGCGGCCGGTCATCTTCGGATGGAAGCCGCCGGCGAAACCCAGCGGCCAGGAGATCCGCAGGCCACGGTGGATCTTCCCCCGGGTCGGGTCCTCCGTGCCGGCGATGAGCCGCATCGTGGTCGACTTGCCGGCGCCGTTGATGCCGAGGATCCCGTAGGAAACGCCGGGCTTCAGGGTGAACGACACCTGTTCCAGGATCGTCCGCTTGTGGCCGTCGGTGCGGTAGACCTTGCTGACTTTCTCGAAACGGATCACCGGGGTGGTCTCCAGGGCGGATTGCCGAAACGCCGGCCCGTGCTGTCTGGCTGCGCGGCTCCTGCCCCTGGAAAGCGGCGAATCTGAGAAGGCTGGCACCCCCGCCGTCCACTGTCGGACCCGCTCAGAGGCCTGCCGAAAGGTCGTCAGCAGGACCGACATTGCGAGTGCAGCGCGGTCCCAATCGGCCATCAATCGCAGAGTCCGTCACCGCACGCACGATGACGAGGCGGTCTGATCGGACGCCAACTCCGAACTGTCTTAGCCTGAGGCGGCCGAAAAGAAATCTTGCATCAAAGTGCCGTTTTCGGAACGCGTAGTTGACCAATCGCGGTATTTGGCATACCAGATACCAACGAGCAGGGCGAGAGCGACGACAAGTTTCGGAGAAACCGGAACTTTAGCGCCGCAGCCCCCAAGGAGGCCGCGATGATGGATCCGAGCTTCGTTCGCTCTCGCAGACATCTTCGCTCACCTACAAAGTGTCGGAGCGCGGGCGGGGCGATCCGTGGCGGGCGCTGACAGAGTACGCGACCGCCCGGCTGCGGACGATCTCGCCGGCTTCGTCGCCGCCATCGGCGACGCCGTGGTGGTGGCTGATCCGGACGGCGCGATCACCGTCTGGAACCCGGCCGCCGAGCGGATCTTCGGCTTCAGTGCCGCGGACGCCCTCGGTCAAACCCTCGACCTGATCACCCCGGAGCGGCACCGGCGCCGTCACTGGGACGGCTACGCGAACACCATGCGGACGGGTGTCACGCGCTACGGGGCGGAGACCCTGCGGGTGCCCGCGATCCACAAGGACGGTCATCAGCTCTCCATCGCCTTCACGGTCGGAATGATCCGGGACGCGTCGGACCGGGTGACCGGCATCGTCGCGGTGATCCGCGACGAGACCGAGCGCTGGGCCGAGGAGAAGCGCCTGCGCCAGCGCGTGGCCGAACTCGAAGCCCTTCCGAACGGATCCTGACGCCACGACGGGACCGTCCGAAGACCGCAAGCCTCACCGTGCAAGGGAGAACGCCAGATGAGCAAGCCGTTGGATGGGATCAAGATCATCGACTTCACGCACGTCCAGGCCGGTCCCGCCTGCACGCAATTGCTCGCGTGGTTTGGCGCCGACGTGATCAAGGTCGAGCGGCCGGGTGCGGGCGACGTCACCCGCACGCAACTGCGCCACGTCGAGGATGCGGACGCGCTCTACTTCACGATGCTCAATTCCAACAAGCGCTCGCTGACGCTGGACACCAAGACCCAGGCCGGAAAGGAGGTCCTGGAAAAGTTGATCCAGGATTGCGACGTGATGGTCGAGAATTTCGGCCCCGGGGCGCTGGACCGGATGGGCTTCTCCTGGGCCCGAATCCAGGCGCTCAATCCCGGGATGATCCTGGCCTCCGTGAAGGGCTTCTCCGACGGGCACCATTACGAGGACCTGAAGGTCTACGAGAACGTCGCCCAATGCGCTGGCGGCGCCGCCTCGACCACCGGCTTCTGGGACGGCCCGCCCACCGTCAGCGCCGCGGCGCTGGGTGATTCCAACACCGGCATGCACCTCGCCATCGGCATCCTCACGGCGCTCCACCAGAAGAACAAGACCGGCACCGGCCAGAAGGTCGCCGTCTCGATGCAGGATTCGGTGATCAACCTCTGCCGGGTGAAGCTGCGCGACCAGCAGCGTCTCGATGCCCTGGGCTACCTCGAGGAATATCCGCAATACCCCCACGGGGAGTTCTCGGACGTGGTGCCCCGCGGCGGCAATGCCGGCGGCGGCGGCCAGCCAGGCTGGGTGCTCAAATGCAAGGGCTGGGAGACCGACCCGAACGCCTACATCTACTTCACGATCCAGGGCCACGCCTGGGCGCCGATCTGCAAGGTGCTCGGCCGCGAGGAGTGGATCACCGACGCCGCCTACAACACGCCGCGGGCCCGGCAGGACAAGATCTTCGACATCTTCAAGACCATCGAGGAATGGCTGGCCGACAAGACCAAGTTCGAGGCGGTCGACATCCTGCGCACCTACGACATTCCGTGCGCGCCGGTCCTATCCATGAAGGAGATCGCCGAGGACAAGTCGCTGCGCGCCAGCGGCACCGTGGTCGAGGTGCCGCATCCGAAGCTCGGCAGCTACCTGACCGTCGGCAGCCCGATCAAGTTCTCCGACATGACCGTCGAGGTTAAGGCCTCGCCGCTTCTGGGTGAGCATACCGACGAGGTCCTGACCGGCCTGGGCTACAGCCCCGCGCAGATCCAGGCGATGCACGAGGCCCGCGCGGTCTGATAAGCGGCTCCCGACCTCTGCTATTCCGAAGCGGGATTGCGCGCGCTGCGCCGTCCCGCTTCGTCTGCGGGATCCGGACCCGATGCGTTCCTTGCTCAGCCGCCTCCTTCCCGAGTTGACGCCGGTCAGCACGCGCGAGCGTCTGCGCTCGGCCGGCGGCGCGCTGCTGGGGATCCTCGCCACCGGCCTGGTCTGCCGCGCTGCCATCGGGCCCGAGGCGTCCCCGGTCCTGATCGCCCCGATGGGCGCTTCGGCGGTGCTGCTCTTCGCGGTGCCGGCCAGTCCCTTGGCACAGCCCTGGTCGATCCTCGGCGGCAATCTCGTCGCCGCCCTGGTCGGCGTCACGGCCGCGATCTGGGTGCCGGACCAGTTCGCGGCGGCGTCCGTGGCCATCGGGTTGGCGATCGCCCTGATGATGGCCCTGCGCTGCCTGCATCCGCCGAGCGGAGCAGTGGCGCTCACGGCGGTTCTGGGCGGCCCGGCGATCCGGGAGCTCGGCTACGGCTTCGTGCTCTGGCCGGTGGCGGCCAATTCGCTGCTGCTGCTGAGTGCGGCCTTGCTGTTCAACAACCTCACGGGCCGCGCCTATCCGCATCTGCGCCCAGCCGGTCCGCGCACCGACGACCCGGCCCCGGCCTCCCGCCTCGGCTTCCTGGCCTCGGACCTCGACGCGGCGCTGGAGGATTTCGACCAGCTGCTCGACGTCGATCGCGGCGACCTGGAGCAGATCCTGCGGCGGGTGCAGATGCGCGTCTACGGGCGCCGCCCGGGCCAGACCACCTGCACGGCAATCATGTCCCGCGACGTGATCGGGGTCGCGCCGCACGATTCCCTGGACGAGGCGCTGCGGCTGCTCCGCCGCCACCGGATCAAGGCCCTGCCGGTTACTGACGAGCGCGCCCGGGTGCTCGGGATCGTCACGCAGACCGACCTCCTCGACAAGGCTGCCTGGGACCGGGGCGGCCCGCGCCTCGGCCTCGGCCGCCGCCTGCGGCTGACCGTGGAGCGCGGCCGCGCCCCCCATGGCTGCGCCGCCGACATCATGACCGCGGTCGAGCCGGTCACGCCGGACACGCCGCTTGCCGAGCTGGTGCTCAAGATGGCGGAGGCGGCCCTCCACCACCTGCCGGTGGTCGACCCGGATGGCCGGCTCGTCGGGATCGTCTCGCAGACCGACCTGATCCCGGCGCTGATGGCCGATGCCGGGTCCGCGCGGGTCCGGATCCCGGCGGACGCGGTCCACGCCTGACCGGTTGTCAGCCCTTCTTGACGTTCCAGAACACCGGCACGCCGTCGAGCACCCCGGTCACCGAGGGCTTATACGAGGTCTGGTTGAAGTACTGCCCAAGCGGCAGATAGGGCACGTCCGCAAAAGCCTGCTTCTGCAGGGCGTCCGCGAGCGTCTTGCGCGCGGCGGTATCGGGGGCGTCGAGCCATTCCTGGCGGAGCGTCTCGAGCGTCTCGCTGGTCGGCCAGCCCACCGGGGCGCTCGCGCCGGTGCCGCGCAGGAAGGCGCTGACCGCCGGGTTGGCCTGGTCGAGCCCGGCCCAGAAGGTGCAGAAGATGCTCCAGCCGCCCTGGGCGATCGGGTCGCGCTTGGCCCGCCGCTGGACCACCGAGCCCCAATCCATGACCTGATAATCGACGTTGAACCCGGCGCGGGTCAGCATGTCGGCCGCCACGTCGGCCAAGGCCTTCAGGCTCGGGAAGTCGGAGGCGCCCATCAGCACCACCTTCTCGCCCTTGTAGCCGGCCGCCGCGAGCGCCTTCTTGGCGGCCGCGAAGTCGCGCTTGCCGGTCAGCACGTCGAGGCCGGCCTCGCTCGCCATCGGCAGGCCGGGACAGAAGAAGCCGGTCGGGACATGCCTCAGCTTGGGGTCGTCGCCGGTCACCGCCTGCATGAAGTCGGTCTGGTCGACCACCTTGAGCAGCACCTGCCGGATCGCCGGGTTGTCGAAGGGCGGCAGCAGCTGGTTCATCCGCAGGCAGCCGATCAGGCCGGTCGGGTCCTTGATCGAGGTCTTCAGGCTGCCCAGCGTCGGCACGAGGTCGGCGGGCGGCTGCTCCCACCAATCCATCTCGCCGGTCTGCATCGCCGAGGCGGCGGTGGCCTGGTCGGGGATGACGTGCCACTCGACCCGGTCGAGGAAGGCGCGCTTGGGGCCAGAGGTCCATTGCGGCTCGCCGCCGTCGCGCGGGAAGTACTTGTCGAAGCGCTCGTAGACGACCCGGGCGCCGACCATCCGCTCATCCGCCTTGAACCGGAACGGTCCGCTGCCGACCATCTCGGTGACTTGCGTGAACGCATCGGTCTTGGCGAGGCGCTCCGGCATGATTGCGCAGATGGGGGAGCCGACCTTGCCGAGCGCGTCCGGCAGGAGCGGGAAGGGCTTTTTCAGGCGGAACTGAATGGTTCGGTCGTCGGGGGCCGAGAGCTCATCCGTGTAGGCCATCAGCGTCTGACCCATCGGGTCGCGCTTGGCCCAGCGGCCGATGCTGGCGACGCAGTCGCGGGCGAGCACCGGCGTGCCGTCGTGGAAGGTCAGCCCGGGCCGCAGCGTCATGCGCCACAGCTTGCCGTCATCCTCGACGACGTGGCCGGCGACCATCTGCGGCTGCGCGGCGTAGCTAGCATCGGTCCCGTACAGGGTGTCGAACACCGCGAGCCCGTGGTTGCGGGTCACGTAGGCGGTGGTCCAGATCGGGTCGAGCACCGTCAGATCGGCCTGCGGGATGAACTTGAGCACCCGCGAGGCCGTGCCCTGGGCGAGTGCCGGGGCGGCGAGCGCCGCGCCCGACAGGGCCACGAAGGATCGTCTGGTCAGCATGTCGGCTCGCCCCTGGAGTGCGTGTCGCCGAAGCTTAGCACGAGGCGGGCCACGGGAATGGAGGGCGGCCCGGATCCGCGGGAGGATTACCGGTGGTTGTCGGTTGTCTCGGCTGGATGACGCGAGGCAGCCCGGCACGTCGGTGGAGCCAGTTGACGGATCACGCCGTCATTCCGGGGCGCCGCAGGCGAGCCCGGAATCCAGAAGCGCCGGTGACGCAAGACCTTGAAGCGGTGGCGGTTATGGATCCCGGGCTCCGCTGCGCGGCCCCGGGATGACAGGTAGGATGCGGGGACGCAGAAGGATTTGATGAACGCGAGGGCGTCCCGCCCTTGCATATCCGTCGGCCCGCTTGCGGGGCGACGGATGGTGCACCTCACGCCTTCTTCTTGATCCCGCTCTGCGGGTTGAGGCTGCCGATATTGCCGCTCTCGCTGCCGGCGGCGGGATCTATCACCGCGTTGACCAGCGACGGCCGGCCGGAATCCATCGCAGCGTTGACCGCCCGGGTCAGCTCGTCCGGCGAGGTGACGTGGTAGCCGTCGCCGCCGAACGCCTCCATCATCTTGTCGTAGCGGGAATCCTTGACGAACACCGTGGTGGCCGGGTCGCGCCCGGTCGGGTCGGAATCGGTGCCGCGATAGATGCCGTTGTTGTTGAACACGACGATGCAGATCGGCAGCCCGTACCGGCAGATCGTCTCGACCTCCATGCCCGAGAAGCCGAAGGCGCTGTCACCCTCCACGCACAGGACCGGCTTGCCGGTCTCGATCGCGGCGGCCACCGCGAAGCCCATGCCGATGCCCATGATGCCCCAGGTGCCGACATCCAGGCGCTTGCGCGGCTGGTACATGTCGATGATGCCCCGGGCGAGGTCGAGGGTGTTGGCGCCCTCGTTGACCAGAATCGCGTCGGGCCGCTCCTTCACGATGGTCCGCAGGGCGCCGAGCGCCGCGTGGAAGGTCATGGGCGAGGCGTTGCTCATGAGCTTGGGCGCCATCTTGGCGATGTTCGCCTCGCGCTTGGTCTTGAGCGTGTCGATCCAGTCGGCCGGGGGCTGCTGCCAGCCTTGACCCATGCCGTCGAGCAGCGCCTGGACGCAGGAGGCGATGTCGCCGACCACCGGGGCCACGATCTCGACGTTCGAATCCATCTCGCGCGGCTCGATGTCGATCTGGATGAACTTGGTCGAGCCCGGCTCGCCCCAGCTCTTGCCCTTGCCATGCGACAGCAGCCAGTTGAGCCGGGCGCCGATCAGCAGAACCACGTCCGAATCCTTCAGCGCGGTCGAACGCGCGGCGCCGGCCGAGAGCGGGTGCGTGTCGGGCAGCAGGCCCTTGGCCATGCTCATCGGCACGTACGGGATGCCGCTGGTCTCGACGAGGCTACGGATCGCCTCGTCCGCCTGTGCGTAGGCGGCGCCCTTGCCCAGCACGATCAGTGGCCGGCGGGCGGATTTCAGCACGTCCAGCGCCCGGGCGATGGCGTCGGGGGCGGGGCGCTGGGCCGGGGCCGGATCGATCACCTTCACCAGCGACGTCCGGCCGGCCTCGACCTCCATCACCTGCGAGAACAGCTTGGCCGGCAGGTCGAGATAGACGCCGCCTGGCCTCCCCGAGCAGGCCGCGCGGATCGCCCGGGCGACGCCGATGCCGATATCGGCGGCGTGCAGCACCCGGAAGGCCGCCTTGCACAGGGGCCTGGCGATGGAGAGCTGGTCCATCTCCTCGTAATCGCCCTGCTGGAGATCGACGATCTCGCGCTCGGACGAGCCCGAGATCAGGATCATCGGGAAGCAATTGGTGGTGGCGTTGGCCAGCGCCGTGAGGCCGTTCAGGAAGCCTGGCGCCGAGACCGTGAGGCAGATGCCCGGCTTCTGGGTGAGGAAGCCCGCGATCGCCGCGGCATTGCCGGCATGCTGCTCGTGCCGGAACGACACGACCCGCATGCCCGCCGCCTGCGCCATGCGGCCGAGATCGGTGATCGGGATGCCCGGGACGCCGTAGATGGTCTCGATCCCATTGAGCTTCAGCGCGTCGATGACGAGGTGGAAGCCGTCGGTGAGATCCGGCTCGGCCTCGATCTCGGGTGCGGCTTGGACGATCTTTGCCAGAGCGGTCATTCGCGAAATCTCCCCGACCATCGGTTTCGGTACTGGCGTCGCGGCTCGGTGCAGGCTCCGGGCCATCGATCTCGTTCGGGTCTCGGGCGGCTCAGACCGCCCGGATCGGTTGGGCGGCAAGCGCCGCGGGATGCTCGCCCTCGGCGAGATAGCGTGCGCGCAGCGGCCGCAGCAGGAAGATCGCGAGCGCGGCGGCGGCGACGTTGAGCCCGATGATCAGCGAGAACACCGCCGACCAGCCATAGGCCGCCGACAGGAGGCTGGCGAACGGCACGAGGAAGGCGGCGGTGCCCTTGGCGGTGTAGAGCAGGCCGGCGTTGCTGGCGGCGTATTTTGAGCCGAACGTGTCCCCGCAGGTCGCCGGGAACAGCGAGTAGATCTCGCCGAAGACCCCGAAATAGACGGCGGTGGCGAACACGAACACCATCGGATGGTGGCCGTAAGTCAGGAGCACGATCACCGCCAAGGCTGCGGTCGAGAAGGCGATGAACATGGTGTTCTCGCGGCCGATATGGTCGGAGACGTAGCCGAAGAACGGCCGGCCGAAGCCGTCGAAGATCCGGTCGAGGGAGATCGCCAGGGTCAGCGCCGCCATCTGAAGGCCGAACAGGCTGACAGGCACGCCGGCCACGTGGAAATCCTGGGCGATCGGCGCGATCTGTGCCGCCGCCATCAGGCCGCCGGACGCGACCATGACGAACATCGCATACATCACCCAGAAGACCGGCGTCCGCACCGCCTCACGGGGGCTGCGGTCGACCTTCGTCTGGGGCAGGCGCAGGCTCTTGCGCTGCATCGGGGCTATGGTCGTCGGCTTGCGCAGCAGGAACGAGAGGGCGAGCACCACCACGCCCTGGCCGATGCCGAAATACAGGAAGGCGTCCTGGTAGCCGCTAGTGGCGATCGTGCGGGCGATCGGCACGACCGTGATCGCCGCGCCCGCGCCGAAGCCGGCGGCCGTGGCGCCGGCGGCCAGTCCGCGGCGGTGGGGGAACCACTTCAGCGCGTTGCCGACGCAGGTCCCGTAGACCGAGCCGGCGCCGATACCTCCCACCACTGCGCCGAGATAGAGGAGCGCGAGGCTGTCCGCGTAGGCGTCGATCGTCCAGGCCAGGGCGATCATCACGCCGCCGAACGCGACCACGAGGCTCGGGCCGTAGCGATCGACGAACCAGGCCTCCACCGGCACCAGCCAGGTCTCGGTGGCGACGAACAACGTGAAGGCGAGCTGGATCGCCGCCCGCCCCCAGTGGTAGCGTTGATCGATGGGATCTACGAACAGCGTCCAGCCGTATTGCAGGTTGGCGATCATGGCCATGCAGATCACCCCGAAGGCGAGCTGCCACCATTTCGCCGACGGCGAATCCTGGCGTTCCATCCCTGAGCCTCTCTGGTGGGCGGCGCGTCCTTAAGCTGGCGCGTCTGGCGTCCGGGCCTGATCAAGCATATTCGGCTCAGGCATGCAATATACCAGTTCGATACGGCGTTGTGCTGCTGTCAGGGCAGGAAATATTGTTCCACCCGACAGATGCGGTCAGGCTGGGCCCCAGGCGCCGAGCGTCGGCTCGTTTGCTGGGACAAGCGTCTCATCGAGGTTCGGTATCCCGGTCGTGTCGGCGGGAATACCGATCACCGCCCGGGCCGCGTCCCAGTCCGGATCGGTGCCGGCTCGCGCCAGGTTCCGGCGGTCGAGGCCGGTGATACGACCACGATCGAGGCGCAGGAACACGCGCCCGGTCTCGGCGTGGGCGAACCGGACCGCGTCCATCCTGCGCAGGCAGTCGCAGAGAAAGCTCGTGTTGGCGCTGGCCGCGAGGTCGACCCCGCGGAACACGGCGTCCGCACTCCGGGCGAAGATGTCGACCTTGCGGAAGCGATCGATGTCGATCAGCCCCTTCACGTCGAGGATGTTGAGGACGCCGCCCGCTCCGAACGCGATGGTCCGTGGGCGCTCCCCCTGCGGGACGCTGTTGTCCAGGAACTCGCACACGACCTGCTTGTCCCGGGCGAGGGCCCAGTTGAAGAACAGCCGCGGCATGCCGGTATAGGCTTCGACGTTGTGGGCCAGCAGATCCTCGACCGCCTTGAACCGGCCGAACTGTTCGCCGCGCTTGTAGGCGCGCTCCACCGTTTCGGCCGGCGGCGTGACCATGAATTGCATGTAGACCCGCTCGCCGAACCGGGTCAGCAGCTGGCCGCCGCCATCCGAGCCGGCCTCGGCCTGGAAGCTGTCGAACCGGAAGCGGTCGATGAGCAGGTTCGAGATCCGCCGCTCGGCTGCCTTGCGGGTGACGTAGCGGTCGAGTTTCATGTCGATCATCTCGACCTCGTAGCCCGTGAGCGTGCCGGCATACCGGGTCGCCGGGCCGAGGCTGTCGTAGTCGAGCAGGAACTTGCGCCAGACGTCCGGGGTGATCACCGCGAAGTCGGACCAAGCCATCCCGAGGCGTCGGGCCAGCCCGAGCTGGTAGGGGCGGATCGTGCTCTTGCCGGAGGCGGAGGCGCCCTTCACGTTCATCACCACCGGATGGGCCTGCGGCGCGAGTCGCCGGTAGCCCCGGGCCTCGACCACGGCGGCGATCCAGGGCTCGATCAACTCGCCGATGCGGCGGCTGCCGTAACCGTTCGAGACCAGGGTCCCGGCGATGCTTCTCAGCAGCACCGGATCGCGGATCAGGGTGTTCTGCCGGGCGAGGATCCCGGACACGACGTTGCGCAGCGCCTCGCAGGCGGCGATCTCCAGGCCATCGCCGGCCTGCATCGCCCGCTGGTGCCAGCCATTGAGATGGCCCAGCGCCCGGCTCGCGGGATCCTGCCGTAGTGACGGGCTGGGTGCCGGCCGACGTCGTCCGAGCAGCCGGTCGAGCCAGCCGGGCTCCGGTGTCGGCGGGGAGGGCGGATCATCGAAGATCGCGGCGATCTCGCGCTGAAGCACCGTATCGGCCTCGTCCCGAACCACCGCGAGGGCGGCTTCGACCTCGCCGAGCCGGGGCTCGACACCTTCGCGCAGGATGGCGGAGACGATCGACCGGAAATTGACCCCGAGATCGGCGTAGACCGCACCCACCGGTACAGACAGGTCGGACATGACCCGGATCAGCACTTCGTGGACGACGAGGCGTCCGGGTCGGATCCGTGTCAGCTGGCGGGCCGGCAGGCCGCACAGGTCGCTCAGCTCGAGCGCGTCGCGCAGGGGCGTCTCGACGTGCTCGGGCCGGTAGACGGTGATCAGCGGCGTGAAGGCGCTCGGCAGGTCGGACTGGACGCCGGGATTCCAGGGTCCGGCGGTCATTTCCGGAATGCTGGCTGCGGCTTCCCTCATCCGCGCGTCCCCCTCCCCCCCTCTATGGGGGAGGGTGGCCCCTGCGTCAGCAGGGGTCGGGAGAGGGGCCGCGCGACGGTTCAGGACTTCACCTCTGGCGCGTTCTTTCCGGAAGAGGCGCTCCCCTCTTGCAGGACCTCGTGCCGGCCCGATCCCCTTCGGGTGCCACCCTCCCCCGCAGAAGGGGGAGGGTGATGCGCGGCAATCCGGAGCGAGAACTGGGCAAACCGACCCCGCTCTCCATCGCGCTAAAACCCTAGTAGACCTTCTGGAACCAGCCGTGCGAGTCCTGGGTCGTGCCGCGTTGGATATCCACCAGCATGCCCCGCAGCCGACGCGCCACCGGGCCCGCCACTGCGTTGCCGATGGTGAAGTTGTCCTCGCGGCCCTTCACTGTGCCGATCGGGGTGATCACCGCGGCAGTCCCGCACGCGAAGGCCTCGGTCAGCCGGCCGGCGCGGACGTCGGCCCGCCAGGCGTCGATCGTGTAGGGTTCTTCCTTGACGGTGAGGCCGGCTTCCCGGGCCAGGGTGATCACCGAATCGCGGGTGATGCCGGGCAGGATGCTGTCGGAGAGCGGTGGGGTCTGCAGCGAACCGTCCTCGAACACGAAGAAGACGTTCATGCCACCGAGCTCCTCGATGTAGCGGCGCTCGGCCGCGTCGAGGAAGACCACCTGCTCGCAGCCCTGGCGCGTGGCCTCGGCCTGCGCGGCGAGACTCGCCGCGTAGTTGCCGCCGCACTTGGCGGCCCCGGTGCCGCCCGGCGCCGCACGGGTGAAGTGCTCGGAAAGCCAGACCGTGACCGTGCCGGTCGGGTCCTTGAAGTACGAGCCCACCGCCGACGCGATGGTGATGAACAGGTATTCCGAGGCCGGCTTGACGCCGAGGAACGCCTCGTTGGCGATCATGAACGGGCGCAGATACAGGCTGCCGTCGGGCGTGTCGGGGATCCACTCGCGGTCGATCTGCACGAGCTTGTGCATGGCCTCGACGAAGGCATCCTCGGGGAACGTCGCCATCGCCATGCGCTCGGCCGAGAGCCGGAAGCGGCGGGCATTGGCATCGGGGCGGAACAGGGCCGCGCCGCCATCGGCGGTGCGATAGGCCTTGAGCCCCTCGAAGATCTCCTGCGCATAGTGCAGCACCGCGGCGGCGGGATCGAGCGGGATGGCCTCGCGCGCCTGGATTCGCGCATCGTGCCAGCCGCGGCCAGCCGAGTACTTCGCCACCACCATGTGGTCGGTGAACACCTTGCCGAAGCCCGGATTCTCCATCAGGGCGGCCCGCTCGGCACTGGTCCGGCGGGCGGGATGGGCGTGGGTCTCGAACGTCAGGTCGCTCACGGTAGGGGTCCTCATAGACTCGCTGTTCTTATGCCGCGCTCCGGCGGGCGAATCTACGGAGCGTGCGCATGACTCATGCGCCGGATTTGCCGTGTCGGCCGCGTGTGTGGGTGTCGACTTACCCAGCCGGTGCCGGATCCGACAATTGCATCCGGTGCAGGCGGGCATAGGCGCCGCCGGCCGCGACTAGATCGTTATGGCGGCCGGTCTCGATGACGCGGCCGGCTTCCATCACGGCGATCCGGTCGGCCTCCCGCACCGTCGAGAGGCGATGGGCGATCACCAGGGTGGTGCGGCCGCGCATCAGCCGGGTCAGCGCCTCTTGGACCAGGCGTTCGGACTCGGAATCGAGGGCCGAGGTCGCCTCGTCGAGGAGCAGGATCGGCGCATCCTTCAGGAAGGCCCGGGCCAGCGCGATCCGCTGGCGCTCTCCGCCGGAGAGGCGGTTGCCGGCCGGGCCGACCCGGAACGCGTAGCCCTCCGGCAGGGCGGTCACGAAATCGTGGGCGGCCGCAGCGCGGGCCGCAGCCTCGATCTCGGACAGCTTCGCCCCGGGGCGGCCGAAGCCGATATTGGCCGCCACCGTGTCGTCGAACAGGACCACCTCCTGCGAGACGACTGCGACCGCCGCGCGGAGCGAGGACAGGGTTACGGCGCGTACATCCTGCCCGTCGATCGTCACCCGGCCGGCGGTGACGTCGTAGAGTCGCGGGACGAGGTTGAGCAGCGAGGATTTTCCCGATCCCGAGCGCCCGACGAGTGCGGTGGCAGCGCCGGCGGGGACTATGAGATCGATCCCCTCCAGGGCCGGAGCGTCGGGGCGGTAGCGGAACTGCACGCCCTCGAACCGGATCTCCCCGGCCGTGACCGTGAGCGGCGCCGCATCGGGCGCCTGGCGAATCTGCGGCGCCTCGTCCATCACATCGAAGTAGCGCCGGAGCGCCGCTGCCGCCTCCTGCAGGATGGCGTTGAGGTTGCCCAAAGCACGGGCCGGCTGGGCGGCGAGCAGCAGGGCCGCGACGTAGCCGGTGAAGTCGCCCACCGTCCGCTCGCCGGCCAGCACCCGCTGACCCACCAGGACGAGGACGCCGGCCACCGCGATCCCCCCGCCGACTTCGAGCAGCGGGTCGAGGCGGCCACGGGCATTGGCGGCCTTCATCTTCAGGCGGCGCACCTCGTCGAGAGCTTCGGCGGCTCGCCCCTTGAGGTAACCCTCCATGGCGTAGGTCTTGGCGACCCGGGCGCCCTGCAGGCTCTCGGAGATCAGGCTGGCGGTGGCACCCATCTGCTCCTGAGTGGTGGTCGAGACCCGCCGGAGCTTCTTGCCGATCCGCCCGATCGGCCCGGCCACGAAGGGCACCGTGAGGCCGGCGACGAGCGTCAGGACCGGGTCCATCCAGACCAGCGCCGCGACCAGCCCGATCAGCATGGCGATGTCGCGCAGCAGCACCGTAGAGATGCGGGTCAGCGCCTCCTTGATGAAGGCGAAATCGGTGGTGAAGCGCTGGGTCAGCGCCGCCGGGCTCTCGCGGCCGAGCTGCGCCAGGTCGGATTCGATCAGATGGCCGTAGAGCGCCGCCTGCATGTCGGCTTCGACCCGGGTGACGACCCGGTTGGTCAGCACCGTCTGGCCGAAGAGCGAGAAGCCGCGCAAAGCCGTGACCACGATCACCACCAGCGGCCCGTAGGCGATGGCCGCCGCATCCTTGCGGTCGAAAGCGTCGAAGGCGGCCTTGATCAGCGCCGGGTACAGCCCGGTCGAGCCGCCCACGAGGGCGATCAGCACCAGCACCACGGCGAGCATCCCGCGATGGGGATAGAGCCAGGTGCGCCACAGGCGGACGAGGAGTGGGAAGGTGTCGCCGGGGAGGCGCGCCATGGAGCTTACCGGTTGGGTCCTGTCACCGGGCTCCCTGGGGCAGAATGCGCGGCGGCAGCGGTTTGCAGCCGCCGCCGCCGCGGATCAAGTTTTTTGCTCCCGTCGTCCGCTCTCAGCGGTCGCCGCCGCCGGGGCCGTGCTCGTCGTCCCGGCGGTGATGCCAGCCGTCGTGGCGATGGCCGCCCATCGGGGGCGCCAGGATCATCGCGCGCCGCTTTTGCCCCTCGTCGAGGCTGGCGTAGAGCGGCTGCGAGGCGTCGGCGAGCTTGCGCAGGGCTTCGCCCCGGGCGGTCGTCGCATCCGCCATGGCCCGCAGGGCAGCCGGCGCGTCGTCGGACATCTTCGGACGGTCGCGCATCGCCTCGCGGCGCTGCTGGCGCAGCTTGACCATGTCGCGCAGCGCGGCCTCGACCGGGGGCCACAGCTTCTCCTGGTCGGCATTGAGCTTCAGCCCGGCATGCAGGCCGGCGATGCGGGCATCCGCGAAGGCGGCCCGATCCTCAGGGCTCAGCGCGCTCCCATGCCCGCGACCGCGGAACCCATCGGACCCACCGTCATGCGCAACCGCGGCGCCGACGAGACCCAGGCCGAGGGCGCCGGTGACGAGAAGGGCGGCTCTCAAACGTCCGGACATGGCATGCTCCATCTCACGCTCGGCCGCCGCCGCGGTGACCCGGCCGCGACCCACGGTGCCGATGAGGCGCCAGCCGTGTATCCCGCTTGTGTATGTAACAGTGTTACACTACCCGTGCCGCGATGTGGGGGCGTGGGAGGACGATTCGTGCGCGGGACAGTTCGGATGGCGTGGTTCGGATGGCTTGTCCTGGGACTTGGCCTGTGCGTGCCGGCCCGGGCCGCACCGGACGGCGCCACAATCCGAGCGGTGGCGAGCTTCTCGATCCTGGGCGATCTCGTGCGGGCGGTCGGCGGACCGCACGTGGCGGTGACCACCCTGGTCGGCTCGGATTCGGATGCGCACGGCTTCAGCCCGTCCCCGGCCGACGCCAAGAAACTCGCCATGGCCGACATCGTGTTCGTCAACGGCCTCGGGCTCGAAGGCTGGCTCGACCGGCTGATCCGGGCCTCGGGGACCCGGGCGCCGGTCATCGTCGCCTCCGCGGGTGTGCCGACGATCGCCGCCGTGAACGACCACGCCCATACCGACAGCGGCCACGACCACGACCACGCTGTCGACCCCCATGCCTGGCAAAGCGTGGCCAACGTACGGATCTACGTCGCCAACATCCGCGACGCCTTGGCGAAGGTCGATCCGGCTCACGCGGAGGCCTATCGGGCCGCGGCCGAGGCCTACACGGCGCAGCTCGACGCCCTCGATCAGGCCGTGCGTCAGGCGGTGGAAAATATCCCCCCGGAGAACCGCCGGATCATTACCACCCACGACGCCTTCGGCTACTTCGCCGCCGCCTATGGCGTGCGCTTCATCGCGCCCCAGGGCGTTTCCACCGACAGCGAGGCCAGCCCGCGCGATGTCGCGGCGATCATCCGGCAGATCCGCCGGGAGAAGGTACCGGCGGTATTCCTGGAGAATATCAGCGATCCGCGCCAGATGGCGCAGATCGCCCGGGAGGGGGGCGCCCGGATCGGCGGCAAGGTCTATTCGGACGCCCTGTCGGGGCCGGATGGGCCAGCCGCGACCTATCTCGACATGATGCGCTCGAATCTCCGGGCGTTCGATGCGGCGCTGGCTCCGGGGTGAACCGCAGCACATGCGGTTCTGCAGCCGCATGTGCCGCAGCAGTGCAACTGGAGCGTGAGCGATCCCACATTCTTTCCCGTCGCGGGAATGACATAGCGTAAACCGCCGGTTAAGAGGCCGCCTCTACCCTGAAACGAAACGGGTGCCAGCCGATCCTCGTACCCGAGGGCTCGGGCCCTTGGGGCCTGGTGAGATCGCGTGGCTGGGAGATCGCGTGGCTTGGGGGCCTGACCGCTGGCGCTTCTATCGGCTCGTGGCGCGCGAGACCGCGCGGACTTTCCGTGCCGTCGGTGCCAGCCTCACAGCCTCGCCCGACATCCTGGCGCGGATGCGGGTGACCGGGCTGGTGATCGCACCCCAGGACCTGCGCACCTCGGACGCGACTTTCGCGGACGACATCTATGCCGGCCTGTTCGTCTTCGCCGGCCGCTCGCTGGCTGCGAGCGGCGGCTCACCCTTCGATTACGCCCCGCCCTCGCCGGAATGGGCGGATGAGCTCTACGGCTTCGGCTGGCTTCGGCATCTCCGAGCTGCGGATACGGCGCTCGCCCGGGCCAATGCGCGCGCCTTCGTGGCCGATTTCATCGTCGGACGGGGTGATCCGGCTTTGGCCCGGCACACGCCGGTGGCGGCGCGGCGCCTGATCTCGTTCCTGTGCCAGTCGCCCCTGGTGCTGGAGGGTGCCGACCACACGTTCTATCAGAACTTCCTGAAGGCCATCGCCCGCAACGCCCAGCAGCTGGAGCGCGACCTGCGGCGGGGCGTGCCGCCGCAATGGCGCCTGAACGCCGCCGTAGCGCTCTGCTACGCCGGGCTGTGCTGCGACGGCATCCAGCCGATCCTGCGTCGGGCGACCCGGATCCTGTCCCGGGAGCTCGACCGCCAGATCCTCACCGATGGCGGCCACCGCTCCCGCGACCCGCGCTTCGCCATGGAGCTGCTGCTCGACCTGCTGCCCCTTCGGCAGAGCTATCTCAGCCGCAGCGTCGAGCCTCCAGCCGCGCTGCTGCGCGCGGTGGACCGGATGCTGCCGCTGCTGCGCCTGCTGCGCCACCCGGACGCCTCGCTCAGCCATTTCAACGGCATGGGTGCCACCGACGCCGACCATCTCGCGACGCTCCTGGTCTATGACGGTGCGCTCGCCCGGCCGATGATGCACGCGCCGAATTCCGGCTACGAGCGCATGGAAGGCGGTCGGGTCATCGTGGTCGCCGATGTCGGCAAGAGTCCGCCGCTGCCCTTCTCGCTGAATGCCGGGGCGGGCTGCCTCGCTTTCGAGATGTCGAGCGGGCCGCAGCGCATCGTGGTCAATTGCGGCCTGCCCGCGAGCGGGCCGGACCTGCGCCTGCTCGCCCGGTCGACGCCGGCCCATTCCACCGCCAGCGTTGCCGGCGCCTCTTCCTGCCGCTTCCTCACCGCCACCGGCTGGTGGGGCGAGCGCATGGTGGCCGCGTGGCTGATCCGCCGGCGCGGCGCCGTGGTCCTGCGCGGCGCCGCCGCCGTGGCGGCCGAGCGGGTGGAAGAGTCCGACAGCATCGTGCTCGCCGCCCGGCACGATGGCTACGCGCCGGATTTCGGGATCGTCCACGAGCGGCGCTGGCAGCTGTTCCCCGTGGAGGCGCGGCTCGAGGGGCGCGACGCCTTCCTGCGCCAGGGCAAGGGCCGGGTGCGCGGCCACGACGTGGCCATCCGCTTCCATCTGCACCCCGGTATCGCCGTGCGCGGCGTGCCCGACGGGCTCGAACTCGCCTCGGCGCTGGGCGAGATCTGGATGTTCCGGGCTGAGGGCGCCGAGATCGCCATCGAGGAGAGCGTGTACTTCTCCGGCCTGACCGGGCCGCGCCGCACCGACCAGATCGTGCTGCATCTGCGCGTCTCCGACGATGTCGAGGTCCGCTGGAGCTTCGCGCGCCTGGCCTCGGCGCCGATGCGGGGCGCGACGGCCCCCTGATCCCGGCTGGCCCCGGGCCCCGGTTCCATGCTACCGCGCGCCGAAATCTCAAGGTTCGGCAAGCAGCTATGGCGCACGATCAGGTGCGGGTCTCCCGCGCGCTCCTCTCGGTCTCGGACAAGACGGGTCTCGTGGATTTCGCACGGGCGCTGCATGCCCGCGGCATCGCGCTGGTCTCGACCGGCGGCACGCACCGCGCCCTTCAGGAAGCCGGCCTGCCGGTCACCGAAGTCGCCGACCTGACCGGCTTCCCCGAGATGATGGACGGACGGGTCAAGACCCTGCACCCGGCGGTGCATGGCGGCCTGCTCGCCATCCGCGACAACCCCGAGCACCAGGCCGCGCTGGCCGCCCACGGCATCGGGGCGATCGATCTGCTGGTGGTGAACCTCTATCCGTTCGAGGCGACCATCGCGGCCGACAAGCCGGAGGCGGACTGCATCGAGAACATCGATGTCGGTGGCCCGGCGATGATTCGCGCGGCGGCCAAGAACCACGCCGACGTCGCCGTCGTCACCGACGTCTCGGACTACCCTGCGGTCCTGGCGGCCCTGGAGCAGAACAACGGCGCCGTCGGCGGCGACCTGCGCCGGCACTTGGCCCAGAAGGCCTTCGCCCGCACCGCCGCCTATGATGCCGCCATCGCCAACTGGATGGCGATCCAGTTCGGCACAGAGGCACCGGGCCGGTTCCGCGCCTTCGGGGGCACGCTCGCCCAGAGCCTGCGCTACGGCGAGAACCCGCACCAGTCGGCCGCCTTCTACCGGGCACCCGGCTTGGTCCGGGCCGGGGTGGCGACCGCCCGCCAGCTCCAGGGCAAGGAGCTGTCCTACAACAACTTCAACGACACCGACGCCGCCTACGAATGCGTCGCCGAATTCGACCCGGCCCGTGCCGCCGCGGTGGCGATCATCAAGCACGCCAACCCGTGCGGTGTGGCCGAGGGCGCCAGCCTGATCGAGGCCTACGAGCGGGCGCTGGCCTGCGACCCGACTTCGGCCTTCGGCGGCATCGTCGCCCTGAACCGGACCCTGGACGCGGAGGCCGCCCGCAAGATCGTCGAGATCTTCACCGAGGTGATCATCGCCCCGGACGCGACGCCGGAGGCCATCGCCCTCGTGGCGGCCAAGAAGAACCTGCGCCTCCTGCTCGCCGGCAGCCTGCCCGACCCGCGGGCACCCGGCGAGACGGTGCGCACCCTGTCCGGCGGCCTGCTGGTCCAGGGGCGGGACGCGGCCGTGGTCGACGACATGCCCCTGAAGGTCGTCACCAAGCGCGCCCCAAGCGAGGCCGAATCGGCTGACCTGCTGTTCGCCTACCGTGTCGCCAAGCACGTGAAGTCCAACGCCATCGTGTACGCCAAGGCCGGCGCCACGGTGGGGATCGGCGCCGGACAGATGTCCCGGGTCGATTCCTCAAGCATCGCCGCCTGGAAGGCCGCCGAGGGCGCGAAGCGCTTGGGGCTCGCCGAAAGCCTGGCTGTCGGCTCGGTGGTCGCCTCGGATGCCTTCTTCCCCTTCGCGGACGGTCTGCTGGCCGCGGCGGAGGCCGGCGCCACGGCGGTGATCCAGCCGGGCGGCTCGATGCGCGACGCCGAGGTGATCGCAGCCGCCGACGAGGCCGGGCTGGCGATGGTCTTCACCGGGCACCGCCATTTCCGGCACTGACGCCGGATCGTATGGGGGCGGGCCGCCCGCCCCGATGGCCGGGCCTGTAATCGGCGCGCGGCCTGAGGCGGTTCTCGTCCCGCTCACGGAGATAGGCGCTTCCTGCAGCTGCTTGAGTGGGCCGCGCCGTGTCCCCTCTGCCGCACGCCGGAATGCGCACCGAGTCGACTTATGCAGAACCGGTCGGCACGCCCTCGGAATTAAGTCACGCACTTGCTGAAGCCGGAGAAGCGGTCGCTGCCTAAGAACCCCGATTCTCGTTTCGTCTGTGCGAACAGCTAGGCACAAGTACGCGCCGCGCGACCGCGGCTCGTTTCCGAGCCTGCTCTGTCGCGCCTGGCGCCGGGCCTGCACCGCGTTAACGCTCTACGGGAAAAACTTCGCTCGGGTGCGGCGTCGAGCAAGCTCGTTCAGGGTCGTCGGGATATCCGCTCTGTATTTATTGGCGATGAAACGACGTGCGACACGACAATCTTGCAGAAGCGGTTTCCCGTATCCAAATACTGAGTCGTCGATTACGTAAAATTACACGCGAATTGGGCGCGTTATGTGCAGGGGTTGATATTTCGATGCCTGCACGGCATGAAAAATGCGCGGTGCGTCGGAATTTTGTCGTCGGATCGTGCGATCTCGTGGTGGATCGCGTGTGCGGTGCCCGTGACATAGGGCTTCGGACCCCCGCTATGGGGATCTTGTTCGGCGTCTGGCGCCGGACAATCTTGGGCCAGGTGACGCGATGTTACTCGCTGCAGTGCTATTTGGCGTCGGTTTATTGATCGGCTGGTCCTATACCATGCTGGTCATGGTCGCGACCTCGGCCCTGATCTTGGTCGCCGCTCTGGTTCTGTTTGCGTTCGGCCCCGGGCTCGATCTGATCCATCTGCTGATCGCGCTGGGCTACCTCACCGCCCACCAATCCGGCTACCTGTTCGGAGCGTATTGCGGCGTCCAATACCAAGAGAAGCGTGGCCGACAATCGCCATCACCATAACCAGATCGGGCGTCCAGCAAGCTGGTAGATCAATGTCCAAATCGCGATCATTGATATATTGACACCAATAACTAGCGAAAGCGGCGGCTTGCTGCCAGCCTGGCGACGAAACTGTGTCAGGCCGTGGGTCACGTTTGATGTCCTGCTTGATCGTAAAGTGTGCCAAAGACGGCCGAGAGCCGTCATTCGTTCCATCGAGACTGGTTTTTAAACGACAACATGTGGTTGTCGCGGCACAAACTATCTGACCAATCCGTGCGACTTCGACGTGGCCCGTACCATTGGACGTGCAATAAAGGTAGCCCTTACGCGGCGGAATTACACTGGAATGTCAATGCTAGCCTGTCCGTCATTTCACGCTGCCGTGAAATCCGCCGTTAACGGGCAATGACGGTCAGTACCCCCGTTTTCGGGGCGCAAGCGTGATGGAGCGCACCTGGACGATGGTGGATGCGGGATCGGTCGTTTCGCCGGTTGCGCGGTCGCGCGAACACACGTCCCCGGAACGCGAACACCCGGACCGCGTGGGCGGCCCGGGCGTCGTCCTGCACCGGTCTACCGGCGGTCAGGTGTCGGCGAAGATGTCCCGATCCTTGGTCTCGGGCACGAAGATCACCCCGATGACCACCGTCGCGACCGCGATCACGATCGGGTACCAGAGGCCGTAATAGATGTCCCCGGTCTGGGCCACCATGGCAAAGGCGGTGGCCGGCAACAGCCCGCCGAACCAGCCGTTGCCGATATGGTAGGGCAGGGACATTGAGGTGTAGCGGATCCGGGTCGGGAACAGCTCCACCAGCATCGCGGCGATCGGGCCGTAGACCATCGTCACGAACACGATGAGGACGAACAGCAGGCCGATCACCTGGGCGACCTGCGGACGGAAGATGTCGAACGGGTTCGCCATTTTCACGATCTCGGCGTCGCCGGCCTTCGGGTAGCCCGCCGCCTGGAGCGCCGCCGTCACGGCCTTGTTGGCCTCCGGGGCGCCGCCCTGCGGATAGGCGATCTCCGTGTCGTTCACCCGGATCACCGTGGGCTGGCCGGGCGCACCAGGCGCGGTGTCGTACCTCACCGAGGATTTCGACAGGAAGTCGCGGGCGAGGTCGCAGGGTGCCGAGAACACCCGCGTGCCAACCGGGTTGAAGAGGGTCCCGCAGGCGGCCGGGTCGGCCGCAACGGTGACCTTCACGGTCTCGATCGCGGCCTGGAGCTTTGGGTTGGCGGTGGCGGTGATACCCTTGAAGATCGGGAAGAACGTCGCCGCCGCGATGGCGCAACCCGCCAGGATGATGACCTTGCGGCCGATCTTGTCCGACAGCCATCCGAACAGAACGAACAGGCCGGTGCCGAGCAGGAGCGACCACGCGATCAGCAGGTTGGCGGTGTAGCCGTCGACCTTCAGAATCGATTGCAGGAAGAACAGCGCGTAGAACTGGCCTGTGTACCAGACCACCCCCTGGCCGGCGACGAGGCCGAACAGGGCGATCACCGCGAACTTGGCGTTCTTCCACTCACCGAACGCCTCGGTGAGCGGCGCCTTCGAGGTCTTCCCCTCGTCCTTCATCTTCTGGAAGGCCGGGGATTCGGAGAGCTGGAGGCGGATCCACACGGAGATGCCGAGCAGCAGCACCGAGACCAGGAACGGGATCCGCCAGCCCCATTCGGCGAAGGCGGCCTCGCCAGTGAAGGTCCGGGTCGCCAGGATGACCAGCAGCGACAGGAACAGGCCGAGCGTCGCCGTGGTCTGGATCCAGCTGGTGTAGAAGCCGCGCCGGCCGTTGGGCGCGTGCTCGGCCACGTAGGTCGCCGCGCCGCCATACTCGCCGCCGAGCGCCAGGCCCTGGGCCAGCCGCAGGACGATCAGGATGATCGGCGCCGCGATCCCGATGGTGGCGGCGTTGGGCAGGATGCCGACGATGAAGGTCGACAGGCCCATGATCAGGATCGTGACCAGGAAGGTGTATTTGCGCCCGACGAGGTCGCCGATCCGGCCGAACACCAGGGCGCCGAACGGCCTTACGATGAAGCCCGCCGCGAAGGCCAGCAGCGCGAAGATGTCCCGGGTCGCCGGCGGATAGGCTGAGAAGAACTGGGCGCCGATGATCGCCGCCAGCGAGCCGTAGAGGTAGAAGTCGTACCACTCGAACACCGTGCCGAGCGAGGACGCGAAGATCACCCGCTTTTCCGCCGAACTCATCGGTCTCGCGGCGTCCCCCGCCCGCGGGATCGCAGTTGCCCCAGCCATGACCCGGTTCCTCCCAGACGGCGCGTGCGGCCGATGGCGTCGGCCGCAAATCTACGGACTGCAGGCCCTGCATGGGGCGCAGATCACGTATGCGTGACTGTAAGGAACCTCTTGGTCAATCCGCAATGTGGCGGTGGCGGGGGTCATCAACATGGCGGCGCGCGGACGGTGCCCGGTCGTCTGAAACGGTGCGGGGCTCCGCACCTATGCGGGCTCGGACATTCACACATCGTTGCTGGATGAGAGCCACCGCCAACCCCAAGCGCGACTCCCTCCCCCACAGAGGGGGGAGGGAGAGCCGCGGTGTCTCCCATGTGTTCTGCGGACATCGAGGCGTGAAGCCGACGCCCATACGGGAGGGGAGCCGATCGCGGCCTCCGCAAGCAGATCTGTGCATGTCGTCGCTCTTGTGACGTCGCCTCGACCGGTCCCTACGAACCCGTAGGCCGGCGGGAAGACGTGCTACCGCCCCGCTGCGGCCGCATCCCTGAAACGACGAAGGGCGCGGCTCGCGCCGCGCCCTTCGGTTATTGCAAGTGAGCCTTAGGCTCAGTGGGCGTGAGCGCCGGATGCGCCGATGCCGGTCTCGGAGCGCACGAACTGCGCCTCGAAGGCGGCACGCTCGCGCTGGGCCCGGCGCGAGTTGTCGAGGCTCGACACGGCCCAGATGGTCACGAAGGCCAGCGGCATCGAGAACAAGGCCGGGTTGTCGTAGGGGAAGATCGCTGCGGCGTTGCCGAACGTCACCACCCAGACCGCCTTGGACAGCACCACCATTCCGACAGCCGAGATCAGCCCGACCAAGCCGCCGGCGAGTGCGCCCCAGGTCGTCGTGCCGCGCCAGAGGATCGACATCGCCAGAACCGGGAAGTTGCAGCTCGCCGCCACCGCGAAAGCCAACCCGACCATGAAGGCGACGTTCTGGTTCTCGAACACGTAGCCGAGATAGATCGCCACGATCCCGATCACCACCGCCGAAAGCTTCGACAGGTTGACCTCGTGCTTCTCGGTGGTTCGCCCGCGGGCGATCACCTGGGCGAAGAGGTCGTGGCTGACCGCCGAGGCGCCGGCGAGCGTCAGGCCGGCCACCACCGCCAGGATGGTCGCGAAGGCCACGGCCGAGATGAAGCCCAGGAAGTATGGGCCGCCCACCGCGTTGGCGAGGTTGACCGCCACCATGTTGGTGCCGCCGATCATGTCCTTCAGCTTGTCGAAGGTGCCGGCCGCGCCGAGCTTGAAGTAGCTCGGATCGGACATCAGCAGGGCGATGCCGCCGAAGCCGATGATGAACGTCAGGATGTAGAAGTAGCCGATCAGGCCGGTGGCGTAGAACACCGACTTGCGCGCCGCCTGGGCGTCCGAGACCGTGAAGAACCGCATCAGGATGTGCGGCAGGCCGGCGGTCCCGAACATCAGGCCGACGCCGAGCGAGATCGCCTCGATCGGGTTCGAGACCAGGCCGCCGGGGGCCATGATCGCGTCGCCCTTCGGATGGACCTGCACCGAGGCAGAGAACAGGGTCTCCGGGTTGAAGCCGTACTTGAGCAGCACCGCGCCGGCCATGAAGGTCGCGCCGCCCAGAAGCAGGCAGGCCTTGATCACCTGGACCCAGGTGGTGGCCTTCATGCCGCCGAAGGCAACGTAGACGATCATCAGCACGCCGACGATGATCACCGCGTAGAGGTAGGGCAGCCCGAACAGGAGCTGGATCAGCTTACCCGCGCCGACCATCTGGGCGATCAGGTAGAACGCCACCACCACCAGGGTGCCCACCGCGGAGATGATGCGGATCGAGGTCTGGTCGAGGCGGAAGCTCGCCACGTCGGCGAAGGTGAACTTGCCGAGGTTGCGCAGGCGCTCGGCGATCAGGAACAGCACGATCGGCCAGCCGACCAGGAAGCCCGTGGAGTAGATCAGCCCGTCGAAGCCCGAGGTGTAGACCAGGCCCGAGATGCCCAGGAATGAGGCGGCCGACATGTAGTCGCCGGCGATCGCAAGCGCGTTGGTCCCGGCCGAGATGCCGCCGCCCGCGGCGTAGAAGTCGGCGGCCGACTTGGTGCCCTTGGCGGCCTTGTAGGTGATGCCGAGCGTCAGCACGACGAAGAACAGGAACATGCCGATGGCCGGCCAGTTCGTGGCCGACTGCGTGACGGCACCGAGATCGGGGCCGGCGGCAAAGGCCGCGCAGGCCGTGATCGTGGCCAGCGTCAGGCCGAGAAGAATCCGGTTCATCGGCCGACGCTCCGCTTCAGGGCGTCGCTCAGGGCGTCGAAACGGGTGTTGGCCCGGGCCACGTAGATCCCGGTGAGCGCGAAGGCGAACAGGATCACGAACACGCCCATGAACAGGCCGAGCGAGGCGGTGCCGCCACCGACCTTCACGGCGAGCAGCGACTTGTCGAAGGCGATGAGGCCGATGAAGCCGAAATAGACCACCAGCATCAGGATGGTCAGGACCCAGCCGAACCGGGTGCGCTCGGCGACGAGCTGCTGGAATTCCGGCGTCCGGACGATCCGGTCGATCTGCGGATCGACTGCCGCGGCGGCGTTGCGGGATGGTGGGGGCGCCGTGCCCCCGCGAAGGCCGAGTGTCGAGCCGCTCATGGCGTTGTCCTCCCGCGAAGGCACTCCGGCCTTCCGGTTTTTCTTGAGACCGAAATTCGTGGTTCTTGTTGGGGGCGGGCACCGGACCGGCACCCGCCTCATCACGTCTTCGCCGTCGGAGCGATCAGGGCCGGTTCTGCCGGTTCTCGATCAGATCTTCCACGACCGCCGGCTCGGCGAGCGTCGAGGTGTCGCCTAGCGAGCCGAAATCGTCCTCGGCGATCTTGCGCAGGATCCGGCGCATGATCTTGCCCGAGCGGGTCTTGGGCAGGCCGGGGGCGAACTGGATCAGGTCCGGCGAGGCGATCGGCCCGATATCCTTGCGGACCCAGGTCACGAGTTCCTTGCGCAAGGCGTCGTCGCCTTCCTCGCCGTCGTTGAGGGTGACGTAGGCGTAGATGCCCTGGCCCTTGACGTTGTGCGGATAGCCGACCACCGCCGCCTCGGCGACCTTCGGGTGTGCGACGAGGGAGGATTCGACCTCGGCCGTGCCCATCCGGTGGCCCGAGACGTTGATCACGTCGTCGACCCGGCCGGTGATCCAGTAATAGCCGTCCGCATCGCGGCGGGCACCGTCACCGGTGAAGTACTTGCCCGGGTAGGTCGAGAAGTAGGTCTGCTCGAACCGCTCGTGGTCGCCGTAGACCGTGCGCATCTGGCCCGGCCAGGAATCCGCGATGCAGAGGTTGCCCTCGCACGGACCCTGCAGGACCTTGCCCTCGGCATCGACCATCTCGGGCTTTACGCCGAAGAACGGCCGGGTCGCCGAGCCCGGCTTCAGGGCCGTGGCGCCGGGGAGCGGAGTGATCAGGATGCCGCCGGTCTCGGTCTGCCACCACGTGTCGACGATCGAGCACCGCCCCTCGCCGACGACGTTGTAGTACCATTCCCAGGCTTCCGGGTTGATCGGCTCGCCCACGGAGCCGAGCACCCGCAGCGACTGGCGGGATGTCTTCTTCACCGGCCCCTCGCCGCCGCCCATCAGCGAGCGGATCGCGGTCGGGGCGGTGTAGAAGATGTTGACCTTGTGCTTGTCGACCACGTCCCAGAACCGCGACGTCGACGGGTAGGTCGGGATGCCCTCGAACATCAGCGTGGTCGCGCCGTTGGCGAGCGGCCCGTAGACGATGTAGCTGTGGCCCGTGACCCAGCCGACATCGGCCGTGCACCAGTACACGTCGCCCTCGCGGTAATCGAAGACGTATTGGTGGGTCATCGACGCGTAGACCAGGTAGCCGCCCGTGGTGTGCACCACGCCCTTCGGCTGGCCGGTCGAGCCCGAGGTGTAGAGGATGAACAGCGGGTGCTCGGCCTCCACCGCCTCGGCGGGGCAATGGTCGGTCACCTGCTCGGCGGCCTCGTCGTAATAGACGTCGCGGCCCGGCTCCATCTCGACGGCGCCACCGGTGCGGCGCACCACGATGACGTGCTCGACGAGGTCGGTGCCCAGGCGCTTGATCGCCGCATCGACATTGGCCTTCAGCGGAACCTTGCGGCCACCGCGCAGGCCCTCGTCGGTGGTGATCACCACCTTCGACGTACAGCCCTCGATGCGGGAGGCGAGCGAATCCGGCGAGAAGCCACCGAACACGATGGCATGGATCGCGCCGAGCCGGGCGCAGGCTAGCATCGCGTAGGCCGCCTCGGGGATCATCGGCATGTAGAGCGTGACGCGGTCGCCCTTGCCGACGCCGCGGTTGCGCAGGACGTTGGCCATCCGGCAGACCTGCGCATGCAGCTCCCGGTAGGTGATGTGCTTGGATTCGTCCGGGTTGTCGCCTTCCCAGATGATCGCGGTCTGGTCGCCGCGGGTCTCCAGATGCCGGTCGATGCAATTGTAGGCGACGTTGGTCTTGCCGTCCTCGAACCACTTGATCGAGACCTTGCCGGGCTCGAAGCTCGTGTCCTTGACCTTGGTGAACGGCGTCATCCAGTCGATGCGCTGGCCGTGCTCACCCCAGAAGGCGTCCGGATCCGAGACCGACGCCTCATACATCTTGCGATACTGGGCGTCGTCCACGTGAGCACCCTCACGCCACGCAGCCTGAACTTCGACGACCTTGCCTTCCATGGCATTCCATCCCTGTTTGGTGCCCGATCGTATCGCGGCGTCGGCCGCGCAGCCAGGACTTCCAAAGTAACGTAGCCTACATCGTGCGGTGACGATATCGTCACCGGCCCGCTTCAGCCGGGTCCAGGGATCCGGAACTCAATTGGGCGCAATGTAAGGCTTGCTTGAAGGCCGCTCGAAGCCCTGTCAAGCGGGCCGTCGCGGCCCGCACGTCAGCCGCGGCCCACTGTTTCCGAATACTTGCCGGGCAGGTCGAACGTACCCCGTTCTCACCCGTTCGCGGCCCGGCGCGTCGGCATGATGATCTCCACCAGCGTGCCGTCCTCCGGGCGCGCCGAGAGCTGGAGGCGCCCGCCATTGGCTTCGACCAGGGCGCGGGGCAGAGCGAGCCCGTCCTCGACCTCTCCGGCCGGCCCGGATACGGCTTGGGTCGCCCCGGCGCCGGTATCGCGCACCCGCAGCGCGACCGCGGCACTCTCGGTGGAGCCGGTCGAGACGATGACCTGGCCGCCGGCTGCGGAGCGCCGGATCGCGTGCTCGATGACGAGGCACGCCGCACGACTCACCGAGCGCTCGTCAGCCTCAAGATCGTCGAGACCGGTTGAAAAACTCGTGCGCACGACGATCCGACCGCGCGCCGCTTCACCCTGGAGCTGCGCGACACAGCCCGCGACGACGTCGTTGAGCGCGATCCGGCGTGGATCGAGGCGCAGGGCGCCGGCCTCCACGGTGGCGAGGTCCAGGAGTTCGCCGACCCGCTCCAGCATCAGCGCACCCGAGGTCTTGAGCTGGGCGAGGCAGCCGCGATAGCGCACGTCCCCCAGGGGGCCGAACGGCTCCTTCAGCATCGCGTCGGCCAGCTCGACCATCCCGGTCAGAGGCCCCCGGAAGGCCCGGTCCAGCCGCGCCAGGGCCCCGTCGAGGCCGGAGGCGGAGGCGGGGGCCGGCGGCGGCTCGGCGCTCGGCGGGGCTTCGGCCGGCGTGGCGTTCAGCACCGCGACCCGGCGCCCGTCCTCCCGGGCCGGCGAGACGCCGATGGTCAGCGCCCGCCCGGCCACCGAGACCGGGCGCGGCTCCTTGGCCGCGCCGCGCAGGGCATCGGCCACCGACAGCACGCATTCCCGGTCGAACAGGGCGACCAAGCTGCCGCCCACGATCTCCCGGGGATCGCAGCCGAATAGCTCGGCGGCGGCGCGGTTCAGCGCCACGATCCGTCCGGCGCCGTCGAGGGTCAGCACCCCGGCCTCCAGAGCGTCGAGGGCGGCTTCCGCGGCGGCCGTCCGCTCGGCTTGCGCTTCGCGGGCCAAGCGCTCGGCTGTGAGGGCGCTCGCCGGGTCGGCGTCGTCCAGAGGGCGCAGGACCAGGCAGGTCGCCGGCCGGCCTTCCCAGGTGCCGGTTCCGCCCATCACCTCCACCGCGCGGGCGCTCCCGTCCGCAGTCTCGATCGCAGTCCGGCGCGCGGCCGGATCGGGCGCGTCCGGCTGGGGCAGGCCGCGAAACAGCCGGTCGAGGCCGGCCCTGGTCAGCGCCGGAACGTCGGCGTAGCCGGCGACGTCCAGAAGCGCCTGATTAGCCGCCAGGATCGCGCCGTCGCGATGCACCAGCGTCGGCAGGGGCAGGCCGGCCAGGAACGCGGCATCCCGCGACGCAGCCGCGGCCTCGCGGGCCTCCGGAGTGCCGGGATGCGCGCCCGGAAACGGCATGACCGCACCGCTCTCGGACCGCGGGGCCGGCGTCCCTGCCGAGGCGTCGTCGCCGGCATAGCGCGCGCCGAGCGCCCGGGCGATTTCCCGGAAGGCGGCGTGCTCGTCGTTCGAGAGTGCCGGCTCGGCCGTCGGACGCTCGACGATCGGAGCGGGCGGCTCCGGCTCGGACGGCAAGGGCGCGGTGTCCACGGCGTCTGCCGCGTCGGGCATTTCCGGCTCGACGCATGCGCGCGCGTCGGCCACGGCGTTCGGAGCCGCCGTCGGTTCCGGTAGATCCGCCACCGGTACCGGCGGGGTTTCGGGGACCGGTGTCAGCCCAGGAATCGCCTCCGGGATCGGATTCGGCACGACCGAAGCGGCCGGCTCCGGTGCCGGAACCGCGCGGGCCGGCACGCTGCGCACCAACCCGAATCCGCCGAAGCCGGAAAACGCCGCATCGCCGCGGCCCAGCGGGGCGCCGGACAATTCCACCTGGAACGGGCCGTCACCCAGGTCGAGGCAGGCGGGCTCGGCGCGAAAGGTGATGCGGTCGTGCAGCGCCGCAAACATCCCGTCGGCTCCCGTGATACGGCCTGATGCGGCGAGATCCTGCCAGCGCTGGCCGACCAAGCCGGCCAGTCCCTCGGAACCGCTCAGCGTGGTGAGCGCCCCGGAGGCATCGCTGCGCCACAGAAAGCGATCGCCTGTCTTCAAGGACGGGACCGGTACGGGCGCGGTGGCGGGTGCCGGCTCACGCACCGGGGACTCCGGCGCGGCGGCAGCAGCCGTCCGCAGGCGCGGCAGCTTCACCGGCGTCGTCGCGACGACCAAGAAAACCGGCCGGCCGTCGTCTTGCGTGCCCTTGGCCACCTGGCACAGCGCGGGCGGGGCGATCCGCCTCGCGTCAAGCGTGAGGCGGGCGAGGCGGGGCGCGGCGTCCTGAGGATTGGCCCGGGCGACCTGTCGAGCCACGGCCTGCCGGTCGGCGGTCGCCAATGCGGCGCAGACGGCGTGACCGGCGGGCGAGGCGAGCAGGACCCGGCCGTCATCCGCATCGATCACGAATGAGACCGTATCCGGGTCGGCCAGCGCCACGGCGAGGCTCGGCAGGCGTGCCCAGGCGGCGAAGGCGTCCGTGAGCGCGGCTTCGCTGGCGCCGGCGGTCGATGTCAGTGTCGTCTGCAAAGCCCGCGACCTCGAACCCACACCCGTTCCCTCGATCCCGGTCCGCTTTGCCCGAGAAACACGCGCCACCGTACCCCTATTGTAAAGCGCCCTGCGTTGCGACGCTGGACTCTTGCGCCAACCGTCACACGTTTACGTCATGTCAACCTTAATGACTGCGGCGCAGGTGGCATATGGCGGCGAATCAGTTATTGTGCAGTGCACAAGGCGCCATCAACAGCCGAATAAAAGAGGAGACGAGCATGAGCACCCCCCCGAACTACGAAGTCCCGACCGAGATGCGCGACTTCGCCGAGAAGAGTGTCGAGCAGGCCCGTAAGGCGTTCGACAGCTTCATCGGTGCCGCCCGCCGGACCGCCGACACCGTCAAGGGGTCGGCCGAGGTCGCTCGCACCAATGCGCAGGACGTCTCGTCGCGCGGTTTCGAATACGCCGAGCAGAACGTGAACGCCGCGTTCGACCTCGCGCAGAAGCTCGTCCGCTCGCGCGACGTGCAGGAGGCGATGCAGCATCAGGCCGAGTTCGTGCGCAGCCAGTTCGCCGCCATCCAGGCGCAGGCGAAGGAGTTCAGCGGCATCGCCCAGAGCGCGATGCAGGAGGGCGCCGAGCGTGCCAAGTCGGCGATGCAGCAGAGCGCCGAGGAAGCGCGCAAGGCCATGGAGCAGGGCCAGGATGCGGCCCGGCAGGCCGGCCAGAACGTCCAGGACGCCGCCGACCGCTCGACGCACTGACACCTGCGCGTCGGTGATCGCACCAGCGGCCCGCTTCCGGTTTCCGGGGGCGGGCCGTCTCGTTTTCGCCGGTATTGCCCCCGAAGTCGCAAGCGCGCGGGTGATGAGCCTGCTGCGCGCGAAAGGATCAGGAATGCGCCTCCCCATACATGGCCGGTCCGGGCTGCGGGCTCCGTTCCGGCTCACGCTCGCCGCCTTGGTGCTCGCTGTGGCGCTCCCGGGTACGGCGGCGGTCGCGCAATATGGAGGCGGCTATGGCGGACCGCCGCCCGGCTACGACGATCCGGCCGAGGAGGGTGGCTACCGCCGGGCCCCCCGCCGCCGCGAAGGCCAGCCGGTCGGTTTCAATTGCGACGCCATCCAACAGGGCCTGACCGGCCCGAAGCCGTTCGCCTGCCCGCTCCCGGGTCCGCGTCCGCTCGGCGTGCGTTGCTTCTGCGATCTCCCGATCGCCTCCTTCAGCCCGCCGCAGACCGCGGTCGGCCGCGTGGTGCCCTGACGAGACTGTCACTGGCGCGTCCGGACGAAACACGTCTCCCTTCCCCCGCAGCAACGATATTCACACAACGGCTCGCGGAAAGCGCGCCGCGCTCTCCTCCCCCTTGCGGGGAGGAGTTGGAGGTGGGGGTCGCTCAGAAGGCACCACTGCGCCTTGTCCGGCACCACCCCCACCCCTGACCCCTCCCCGCAAGGGGAAGGGAAAACGCGTTGTGTTTTAGAGACTTGCGATAGAGCTTTTTGAAGTGTGAAGCCGCTAGCCCCCCGTAGAGGGGGGAGGGGTGCGTCGGGCTCGATCAGACTTCTGCCATCGGAATTGGCGATCCGGGCTGCGTCCGTTCTCCGCTTCATAAGCCGGCTTTCCTTTACCCCCCACGCACATCCAACCTTGCCTAATCCGAAGCCCGCCACCTAAAAGTTGGGAAAGGGAAGCGTCACCCCAACCGGGTGACGACGGGACGGGGCGGGCCTCAGGGCACCGCTCCGCGGGGAGAGAGACGCGTGACACTCGCTCGGTACGGCGCGGCCTTGGCGCTGCTCTGCGGATTCGGCCTCCTGTCGCCCGCGCGGGCCGCGGAATGCGCGAATCGCGGCCAGCTCGACGACACCTACTGCGACACCAATCAGGATCTTGTCGCCGATATCCCGGCCAAAACGCGCGACCCGAGCGTCATCGTGTTCGCCTACACGCCGGTCGAAGATCCCGCCGTCTACGAGAATGCGTTCAAGCCGTTCACGACCTACCTGTCGCAATGCACGGGCAAGCGCGTCGTCTATTATCCGGTCCAGTCGAACTCGGCGGAAATCGAGGCGATGCGTTCCGGACGGCTCACCGTCGCCGGCTTCTCCACCGGGCCGCTGGGCTTTGCGGTGAACATGGCCGGGGCTGTGCCGTTCGCCGCCAAGGGCACCGAGAAGGGGCCCGAGGGCTACAACCTGATCGTCGTCGTGAAGGCGAGCAGCCCGTACAAGACCCTGGCCGACCTCAAGGGCAAGCGCGTCGCTCACACGGCACCATCGTCGAATTCCGGAAATCTCGCCCCGAAGGCGCTTTTTCCCGCGGAGGGCCTCAAGCCCGGTGAGGATTACAAGGTCGTCTACTCGGGTGGCCACGATAAGTCGGCGCTCGGCGTCGGCACCGGCGACTACGATGCCGCCCCGGTGGCCTCCGACGTCTTTAACCGCATGGTCGCCCGGGGCACGATCAAGGGCGACGACTACCGGATCATCTACACCAGCGAGAAATTTCCGAGCTCGGGCTTCGCCTACACGCACGATCTCAAGCCGGAACTTGCCGAGAAGCTGAAGCAGTGCTTCTACGACTTCCGCTTCCCGCCCGACATGGTCAAGGATTTCGAGGGCGACGACCGGTTCGCGCCGATCACCTACCTCAAGGACTGGGCGATCGTGCGCAAGGTCGCGGAGGATTCGGGCACGCCCTACAACAAGGCCGCCTACGAGCGCGAGGCGGCCCGAGAGGCCGAGGCCGCGCGCAAGAAGGCCGACGCCGCGGGCAAGCCGTGACGGCCGGCGCCGCGCTGCGCGCCCCCGGGATCGAGCCGCGGGCGGAGGATCCGCGCGCGCTGGTGATCCGAGGCCTCGTCAAGGAATACCGGGCCGGGCAGCCGGTCCTGCGGGGCATCGACCTCGTGGTGCCGGGCACGGGCCTCACCGCGATCATCGGACCGTCCGGCACCGGCAAGAGCACGCTGATCCGGTGCATCAACCGGCTGGTCCAGCCAACGGCCGGTGAGATCCTGTTCCGCGGCGAGGATCTGGCCAAGCTCTCCGGCCGATCCTTGCGCCGGGCGCGGCGGCGGATCGGGATGGTGTTCCAGGAATACAATCTGGTCGAACGCCTGTCCGTGATGGAGAACCTGCTCTGCGGGCGCCTCGGCTACGTGCCGGTCTGGCGCGCCTGGCTGCGGCGGTTCCCCGAGGCCGATATCCAGCGCGCCTTCGATTTGCTCGACGCGGTCGGGCTGTCGGGCTTCGCCACGCGCCGGGCCGATGCCCTGTCGGGCGGCCAACGTCAGCGGGTCGGCATCGCCCGGGCGATCATGCAGGAGCCGGAGATCGTGCTCGCCGACGAGCCGACCTCGTCCCTCGATCCCAAGAGCTCCGTGGAGATCATGGAGATCCTGTCGCGGCTCGCGGCCGAGCGCGGGGTGCCGGTGGTCGTCAACATCCACAACGTGGCGCTGGCCCAGCGCTTCGCCACGCGGATCGTCGGCATGTCGGGCGGCCACGTCGTCTATGACGGGCCGCCCGACCGCCTGAGCGAGCGCGACCTGCGCGGCATCTACGGCGGCGAGAACTGGCTCGAATGAGCGCCGCACCCCGACCGGCCGACCGAAGCGCCGCCGCCCCCATCCCCTTCCGCCCCAACTGGACCGCCCGGGCCGGCTGGCTGCTGCTCGCCCTCTACGCGGTCTATGCCGCGAGTCAGCTCGGCTTCGCGCCCGAGCGCTTCGCCACCGGGCTGACCCACGGCCGCCAGTTCCTGGCCAGGATGTTCCCGCCGAACTTCTCACGGTGGGAGCTGATCCAGTCCGGCATCGTCGAGAGCGTGCAGATCGCCGTGATCGCCACGGTGATCGGCATCGTGATCGCCCTGCCGATCGGCTTTCTCGCCGCCCGCAACCTGATGCCGGCCTGGGTGACCTGGCCGACCCGGGCGCTGATCGCCCTGTGCCGATCGTTCCACCCGATCATCGTGGCGATCCTGTTCGTGAAGGCGATCGGCTTCGGGGCGCTGGCCGGCGTGATGGCGCTGATCGTCGCCTCGGTGGGCTTCATCAGTAAGCTGTTCGCCGAGGCGATCGAGGAGATTTCCCTGAAGCAGGTCGAGGCGGTGCGGGCGACCGGCGCCGGCTTCCTGTCGACGCTGATCATGGGCGTGCAGCCGCAGGTGCTGCCGCGCTTCATCGGCTTCGCCACCTACCAGCTCGATTCCAACCTGCGGAACTCGACGATGGTCGGGATCGTCGGCGGCGGCGGCATCGGGGCGACCCTGTTCACCGCCTACCAGCGCTTCGACTACGACGTGGTGCTGGCGATCCTGATCGTCATCGTCGCGCTGATCATGGTGGCCGAGATCGTCTCGGGCTGGGCCCGGGCGGTGTTCCAGTGAGCGCCGGAGCCGCCCTCGCGGCCCCGCCGCGCCGTTGGCAGCGCTTCTCGCTCTGGAAGCGCTTGGCGCGCCTCGCCTTCACCCTGTTCGCCGTGGCGGCCTTCGTGGCGAGCCTGCGCACGATCGAGGTGATCCCAGAATTCCTCTACGACGCCCCCGACCAGATGGCCGACCTGTTCGGCCGGATGTGGCCGATGGATGCCGGCTATATCGGGCCGACCCTGCGCGCATTGGTCGAGACCCTGCATATCGCGACGCTGGGCACGCTGATCGCCATCGCGATCGCGGTGCCGATCGGGCTGCTCGCCGCCCGCAACGTCACCCCCAGCCTGCCCCTGAACCTGTTCGCCAAGTTCGTGTTCGTGACCTCCCGGTCGGTGAATTCCCTGGTCTGGGCGCTGCTGTTCGTGGCGGTGTTCGGCCCGGGGCCGCTCGCCGGGACCCTGGCGATCGCCCTGCGCTCGGTGGGCTTCACCGGCAAGCTCCTGGCGGAGGCGCTCGAGGAATCGAACCGCGGCTCCATCGAGGCGCTCCAGGCCGCCGGCGCCGGACGCCGCGCGACGCTGCTGCTCGGCTACTGGCCGCAGGTGAAGCCGGCCTTCTGGTCGATCGCGCTGTTCCGCTGGGACATCAATATCCGCGAATCCGCCGTGCTGGGCCTCGTCGGGGCCGGGGGCATCGGCGTGGCGCTCGATACCGCCCTGAACCTGCTCTACTGGGACCAGGTGGCGGTGGTGCTGGCCGCGATCTTCGCGGTGGTGATCGTGGCTGAGATCCTCGTCACGACGGTGCGGGCGAAGGCTCTGTAAGGCTGCGCTGTCAGGCAGGGCGAACTGTCGGATCGACGCGCCGCACCGGAATAACCGGGTGGATACGTCCATCGAATGATCTTCCAGAGCGGTCGGCAACATGACAGCCGCCGGCGCATGGTGTCCCCAGCCGAAGCCATCGTGGCGGCGCGCCTGCAACAGACCTCTTAATCAAAAGTTGTAAATCGGCAGCGCACGACGCGCAGCCCCATGATAATGCCCGGCTCAATTTAATCCCCGCCGGTGCGTGCGCGCCGGCACGTCACGGCGGGAGGCGGCTCCCCATCTTAGTCTCAAGCAAGAGGAAACGGGCTCGAACCATCGAGCCGTACTTGTAGGAGCTTGAGTATAACCGTGAAGACCCGTATCGCCGCCATCGTCGCCGCCCTTGTCCTTGGCGTTGCTCCAATCTCGTCTGCTATGGCCGACAATGGCGCCCGCTGGACCGGTTTCGCGCCCTATGACGTGGAGGCCACCCATTCGCTCGGTTTCGGTGTGCACGACGGCCCCTACTACGAGGGCTGCCCGATGAGTTCGGCCGCCGAAGGCAACGCCAACCAGCAGACCCGCCCCGTAAAGCAGTACGGTCAGAACGCCGGCGGAAACCGCTGCTGAGCGGGCTTGGCTTTCTTTCCCGAAAGAACGACGGGCGGACGGTAGGCGGCGCCTGCTTTCCTCCCCCTTGCGGGAGAGGAGTTCGAGGTGGGGTGGATCAGAAGGCACCGCTGCGCCCCATGCGGAGCCACCCCCACCCCTCGCCCCTCTCCTCAGGGAGAGGGGGGAGAGCGCGGTGCTTCAAGTGATGCCTGCCGAACGCGCAAGGGGCGGGGTCGCGGCCAGCGGCGGCGCCACGCTTCGACACAACCGGACAACACACCCCATGCTGCAAGGAGAGCGCGCCCCATGACACGCTTGAGCCTGAAGCGGGCTGGATTGATCGTCGGCCTGATCGTGTCGCCGGCATGCCTGGGTGCGGCGCAGGCCGGCCCCTACACCGGCACCGGTGGCGGTCCCGAGACGACGGTGAACGCCCCCTATCGATCCCCGGTGGGCCAGACCGTCCCGCCGGGCCGTGCGGCCGCCCCGTTGCACGATCCGCACGAGCGGACGGAGCGGCAGAAAGCTCTCGATTCTGTCCTCGGCAGCATCTGCGACGAGTGCTGAACCGGCGCCCTTGTCACACAGATTTTGATCGGCACAAGCGGGATTGGTCTTTTGGATTGTTTGCACGACGCCTGTGTTCTGAGCCAGGTCCGCTGCCATCTCGGTGAAGGGCCGAGCTACGATCCGCGCACGAACACGGCGTGGTGGGTCGACATCCTCGAAGCGCGTTTGTTTGAAAAACTGGTCTCCGGATCCTGCAAGGCCCTCGTCCACGTCTTGCCGTTCCAGTGCAGCGACATCGCGGCGATCGACGGGGGGCACCAGCTGCTCTCGGCCGAGGACGGCCTCTATGTCCGGGCGATCCGGGACGGCGATATCCGGATCCTCTGTCCGCTCGAGGAGGAGCTGAAAGGCAACCGGTCCAATGACGGCCGCGTCCACCCGTGCGGAGCACTCTGGATCGGCACGATGGATCGGGACGCCGCGAAGGGACGCGGCTCGATCTACCATGTCGCCGGCACCCGGGTGCGCCGCTTGTTCGGCGGCTTGACCATCCCGAACGGCATCAGCTTCTCGCCGGACGGCGCCACCGGCTACTTCGTCGATACCGATGAAGGTCTGCTGCGTCGGGTGGCGCTCGATCCCAGGACGGGACTGCCGAACGGCTCGATCGAAACCCATTACGATCATCGCGGCGGCGAAGGCGGCATCGACGGTGCCGCGGTCGACGCGGAGGGCCTGATCTGGACGGCTCGCTTCGGCGCCGCCTGCCTCGATGCCTACAATCCCGCGGGTGAGCGGGTCCGCACCGTGCCGGTGCCGGTACGGCAGCCGACCTGCCCGACCTTTGCAGGCCGCGATCTCGACCGACTGCTGGTCACGTCCGCCTACGAAGGCATGGACGCGGCGGAGCGTGCCGCCGACCCCGAACACGGTCGGACCTTCCTCGTCGATGTCGGTGCCCGCGGGCTGCTGGAACCGCCCTTCCGGCTCGGCGCCTGATCCGGCCGACCGCACCGGAACCGTCCCGTTCACACGCCGCAGCTGGAGATTCCGCGCGGTCACGAGGAGTCGTCATGTCCGACGCGGGCGAGCGCCCCTATCAGCCGATCGAGGCCTATGCCCTCATCGGCAATTGCGAGGGCTGTGCCCTGGTCGCCCGTGACGGCGCGATCGACTGGGCGTGCCTGGAGCGCTTCGACGCCGCCCCGACCTTCTCGCGGCTGCTCGACCGGCGGCGCGGTGGTTCTTTCACCATCCGCCCGGCGGGCCGGTACGAGACGACGCGGCAATATCTGAGCCGCAGCAACATCTTGGAGACCACCTTCACCACCGAGGACGGGTTCGTCACCCTGCACGATTTCATGGTTGGTCCGGAGGGCGGGCCGGGCCGGCCGCGCCTGGTGCGACGCGTCAGCGGCGTGTCCGGCAAGGTCCCGATGCGGGTCGAGTACCGGCCGCTGGCTGGGTTCGCGGAGAGCTTCGCCCCGCCGGCGATCGCGGGCGGCCGGATCGTGACGCCGGGATGCCCGAGCCTCCTGGCGGACGTCGCTCTGGTGCCGGACGGGGACGGCGCGGCCATCCGCTTCACCCTGGCGGCCGGCCAGGAGCGCAGTTTCAGCCTCTACAGCGACACACTGCCCGAGACGCCACCGGACACGCGCGCCCTGATGGAGCGGACCCGTAGCGCCTGGGTGCTGTGGACCCAGGATGCGGCCTATACCGGGCCCCTTGCCGACGAGCTGATCCGTTCGGCCTTGGTCCTCAAAGCGCTGACCTACGCACCGACCGGGGCGATCATCGCCGCGGCCACCACCTCCCTGCCGGAGGAAATCGGCGGCATCCGCAACTGGGATTACCGCTTCTGCTGGATCCGCGACGCCTGCCTGTCCTTCTACGTCCTGAAGAAGTTCGGGATGCTGCGCGAGGCCGAGGCTTTCTTCGGTTTCGTGACCGAGCTGTGCGAGCGCGCGAATGGCCGGCTGCGGCCGCTCTACAGCGTCTCGGGCGAGGGCGATCTCACTGAGACCACGATCGCTCATTTCGAGGGCTGGCGCGGCAGCGCGCCGGTGCGGGCCGGCAACGAGGCGGCCGAGCAACACCAAGCCGATGCCTACGGACAGGTGCTCGACCTACTCTACCTCTACACGCGGCTCGGAGGGACGCTGCCGGAGGCGATGCACCGCCACGGGGCCCGGCTCGCCGACATCTCGGCCGCGCATTGGCACAAGCCCGATGCCGGTCTCTGGGAGCCGCGCAAGCCCGAGCGGCGCTATCTCCACGCCGCCATCATGAACTGGGTCGCCCTGGATCGGGCGATCCGCCTGTTCGGTCCCCGTGAGTCCTGGTGCCGGGAGCGCGACCGGATCGTGGCTTGCGTGAACGGCGAGGGCATCCACCGGGACGGTTACTACCCACAATATCTCGGCGGCGACGCTGTCGACGCCGCCCTGCTGATGGCCCCGATGGTCGGCTTCCCAGTGGACGCGGCGGCGTTCGCCCGGACCGTCGATGTCGTGATCGAACGCCTCGGCCACGGCCACCTCGTCTACCGCTACCGCAACGACGACGGCCTGCCCGGCCACGAAGGCACGTTCCTGCTCTGCGCCTTCTGGCTGGTCGACGCCCTCCTGTGGCTCGGCCGCGACGAGGAGGCGCGGCTGCGCTTTAACGCCCTGCGGGCCCTGCAGAACGATGTCGGGCTCTACGCCGAGGAGGCGGCCGAGGACGGGACCTTCCTGGGCAACTTCCCGCAGGCCTTCAGCCATCTCGGCTTCATCCACAGTGCCCTGATGCTCGACCTGTTCGAGCACGGCGGCCGCGCCGCGGTGCAGGGCACCTACGCCGACCGCTCCCTGCGCGAGACGAAGAAGCGCCGGGCGCCGGAACTCGGCGGCGCCGCCTGATCGTTCCCGTTCCATCCCCCAAGCCGGAGTGCCTGTGTCCATCTCGAGCCGCCACGAAGCCCGCCTGCTCACCGCCGACGAGGCTGAACTCGTCGCGCAATCCCATCACCCGAAGCTGCGCGAGGCCAATGACGGAAACCTCGCCGAGTTGATCAGCCGGCTCCGCGAACGCCGTGATCGTGCGCGGGATGTTTCCCGACGACAGCGCCGGGAGTTGCGCGGCAAGGCGGCTCCCTCTGGCGCGCGACCGGCAACGGACAACACCGGCACACGCGAGAAGGCCGCGCTGCTCGCGGCCGCGGTCAAGCGTGCCAGCAAGGAGACCGAGCGGCGGCGGAATGCGCAGGCACGCGGAAGCCTGGTCACGAGCGCGCGCAGGGCGTTGGCGATGAAGCAGGCGGCGGGCGACCCAACCGCCGGGCGGCCATCCTCGCGCACCGCCGACGCGGGCATGAACCCGGTCCCGAACGAGGGTCTCGCTCCCTCCGGCGCGCTCGACAGCCAGGGCCAGGAAGTGGCCATGCGGCGGGGTGGCGGGCCGCGGTAGCATCGCGCCGGCAAAGGTTGAGGCGTCGGCTCGGCGTCCGGGCCCGCGCTGTCTCCCGGTCCGCGAGATTGCAGAGCGGAGTGCCTCATCCGTCCGAGGCCGCAAAGCCGAACTCTGAATGACGGGATGAGTGCTTTGGCGATCGTCCACGTTGAGCGGGTTCGATAACGAAAAGCCGGCCGATCACGGGTGTGATCGGCCGGCTTTTCTAGACAGAATCAGTCTCTAAGGGGCATTAGTCTACCTAGTGCTTCCTGCGAAGCGGGGCGATCTTCGACCGCCCGGCCACTCAGGAAGGCCCGTGGGACTTGAACCTCTGATCCGGTCGGATCAGTTCAGCACGACCACCTTGGCGCCGACCTTCACCCGCTCGTAGAGATCGGTGACGTCGTCGTTGGTCATCCGGATGCAGCCCGAGGACACAGCCTGACCGATCGTGTCCGGCTCGTTGGAGCCGTGGATGCGGTACTCGGTGTTGCCGATATACATGGCGCGGGCGCCGAGCGGGTTCTCGATGCCGCCAGCCATGTAACGCGGCAGGTCGGGGCGGCGGGCGATCATGGCCTTCGGGGGCGTCCAGGACGGCCACTCGCGCTTGGCGGTCACCTTGTTGACGCCGCTCCAGCTGAAGCCCGGACGGCCCACGCCGACGCCGTAGCGGATGGCCTCGCCGTTGCCGGTCACGAAGTACAGGCGGCGCTCGGCGGTGGAGACAACGATCGTGCCCGGCGCGTAAGGGGCATTGAACGCCACGATCTCGCGGGGGATCGGCTGGACCTGCGCCTGCGGGGCGTCCTGCACGCCCTGACCGTAGCCCGGGGTGCCCTGATAGCCGTACTGGCCCGGATCCGAGTAGTACTCCTCGGCGCCGTTGGCGCCGAAGGGATCGTAGGCCGGAGCTGCCAGCGCCGGGGCGGCAAGAACAGTTGCGGCGAGGAGCGCCGCAAGCGCGGTGGCCGAGGTCTTCATGGGGTGCCTGCCTGTGCGATAACCTTTGCTATTACAAGCGTGAGCATAGGTTGGCAGTTCCATGGTCCGAAGAAGATTTTGCTTGACGTCGGAATACGTAACAGGGTTCGCCCGTGTCGGTCTCCGATCGTTAACCAACCTCGTCGGTGTGGACGTCGAAGCGCGCCAAATGGGCGTAGCCGAAATTGGTCGAGATCGCGCAATCGGTGGCGTCGCGCCCCCGCGCCATGACGATCCGCCCGATCCGCTGGCGGTTGTGCCGTGCGTCGAACGTGTACCAGCGCGGGCCCTCCGGGCCGTCCAGGTAGACCTCGAACCAGGCCGAGAAATCCATCGGCGCAGGATCGACCGGCACGCCGATATCGCCGAGATAGCCGGTGGCGTAGCGCGCCGGGATGTTCATGCACCGGCAGAACGCGATCGCCAGGTGCGCGAAGTCCCGGCAGACGCCTTCGCGCTGCATGAAGCCGTCATGGGCGGTGCGGGTGGCGTCGGCGCGCTGATAGTCGAAGCGGATGCGCTCGTGCGTGTAGGCCACGATCGCCTGGACCCGCGCCCAGCCCTCCGGCGTGCCGCCGAACAGCGACCACGCGGTCTGCGAGAGCTTGTCGGTGTCGCAGTAGCGCGAGCCCAGCAGGTAGACCATCACGTCGTCGGGCAGGTCCTGGACCGGGATCTGGCGGGCATCGGGGGCGTAGGCGTCGAGCAGGCCGGAATCCTGGATCGTGAAGTCCGCCGAGATCGTCAGCAGGCCCGGCGGCGCCAGGATGCGGTGGCAGACATTGCCGAAGGCGTCCTGATACTCGCGGGCCGGGATCCACGGGTCGAAATTGATCACCTGCGGGGTCAGAAGGTCCGGCATCCGGGACGGGTGGACGCTCAGCATCAGGATCATGGGCGTCGGCTGGGTGAGGCTGAAGGCGATATCGTAACCGGTCCTGATCTTCATCGCGGCCACCTGTGTCCCCATGCCCCGGCGGGTCGCCCCGCATGCTCGATCCGAATGTGGAGCTTCAACGCGCCATTATTGGTGGATGCGCCTGAAACCCACGTGTTTTTGCCTCTTCGTCGGGCAGTTCGACCACGTCAACATCGACCCGCATGCCGAGGTCGTCGCTGGCCAGCCCGAAGAACGAGCCATGCAAGGGCACGGCCTGTGCCGGATCGCGGGTCACCGCCACGCGGATCAGGTCGCGGTTGCCGACGATCCCGTTGGTCGGGTCGAATTCGATCCAGCCGGCGCCCGGCAGGTAGACCTGCAGCCAGGCATGGGTCGAGCCGCCGCCGACGTGGCGGGCCCGGTCGTTGCGAGGGTTGTACAAGTATCCGGAGACGAACCGGGCGGCCATGCCGAGCGCCCGGACCGCCTCCATCATCAGCACCGCGAAGTCGCGGCACGAGCCGCGCTTGCTGCGCAGCGTCGTCAACGGCTCCTGCACGCCCTTCTCGGAGCGGGCGAGATAGGTGAAGTTCGCCCGCACGCTGCGGGTCATGTCGGCGAGCAATTCCTGGGTCGGAATCCGGCCGTCGGCGGGGATGAAGCTGCGCGCCCAGGCATCGACATCGTGGCGCGGGTCGGGCCATTGCCGCTCGATCGACCGGGACAGGTCGGGCATGTCCTCCGCGCCGTAGCCGAACGGGTAATGCGTCGCGTGCGGCGCCAGCGGGAAGACCGGCGCGTGCTCGGGCGTGTGGTCGAGGGTGATGCCGCATTCGAAGGTCAGCGTCTCCGCGCGGCCCTCGAAGGTCGCCACCGCGACGCAATTGCCGAACACGTCGAACATCCACCGCAGGGCGGCGGGCTCGGGGGTGATCCCGAGCGACGCCTCGATGAGGCGCTGGTCGTAGCTGTCCCGGGGCCGGAACATGATCCGGTGCTCGCCGAAGGCGACCGGACGCCGGTACCGGTAGACCGTGCGGTGACGGACGGACAGGATCGGCAAAGACAGAGGCTCCGGGCTCGCGCCGATACGTCGGCGGTCAATGCAAGGGCCGGGCCCGACGCCGCGGGCGCCGTCTCAGGTAACCGGCGGCGCCGGATCCGTGGTCGCCCGCTCGGCCTCGACCAGCACGTCGAAGGGCCGCCAGGGCTTGGCGATGAATACCGCCTCGCTGGGCAGGTCGGGCCGGCGGATGCCGTGCCCCGAGGTGACCACCAGCCGGGCGCGGGGCCACAGGGTCGCGACCGCGCGGGCGAGCTGCAGGCCGTCCATCGCGCCCGCGAGCCGGACATCGGCGAAGACCAGCGCCACGTCGCCGCCCCGCGCCTGAAGCACGGTCAGGGCCGCCTCGGCGCTGTCGCAGCCGATCACGTCGAGCTCGGTCTCCTCGAGGAGGGTTTCGGCCAGGGCGCGGATCTGGGGATCGTCCTCGACCACGAGGGCGAGGCGCTGCGCCGGACCTTCGGCCGGGCTGGGCGTCGCCGCGCGCGGCGCGGCGGCTTCGGCGTCGTTCTGACGGACCCGGCGGACCAGGGCGGCCAGATGCTCCGGCACGCCTTCCGAGACGAGGTCGTCGTAGATCGATGCCAGGGTCTGGCCGATCTGGTCGAGCGGGATGCTGCTCGGCGAGAGCGTATCAGTCAGCGGCGTGGCCGCGCTCGACAGAGGCTTTCTCAAGAACGTCCCCCGAAATCTCCGTGTCAGGCCGCGCGGACGTGGCACTTGTGGACGAACGTCGGCGGGACGCGGGGAGTTGCGCGCCGGGCCGCGAATTGGCCGCCCGCTCGCTGAGGCTTTACTGCGTGGCGATGCCGCTCTCGGCATCCGCGTAGGCCATGATGCCCGACACCGCCCGGACGTTCTGGTAGCGCGTGCCGCGGGTGCTCATCATCGTCTCGAACTTCTCGTGGACCTGCGCCACAGAGAGGCTGGCCGGCTTCCGGTGCCGGCCGCGACCGACGAAGCGCCCGGCGGCGAAGAAGATCGAGCGGTTGGCCCGGGCCGGGCCGGGCAGCAGCACGGCCGCGGCGGCGGCCGGCTTGTTGACCACGTTGGCCAGGAACTCCCCGGCATCATCGGCGCCCAGGAAGTGGGCGAGGTAGACCTCGCCGAGAGTCAGCTCGCGGCCGATGCGCTGGGCGATGCGAGCGGCGTCGCGCTTCAGCATCTCGCCGGCCATCAGCGCCGAGAGGTAGGGATCGCGGCGCAATTCAAGCACCCGGGCGCGCTCGGCCGGATCGGTGATCACCGGCCGGTCGTTTGCATCCGACGTGACCAGCGCGGCCTCCTTCTCCAGCCCGTAACGCGGGCCGAAATCGCGCACCACGCCGAGCCAGGTGCGCTCGATGAACTGATAGAGGCCGGTGGCCGAGGAGGTCTTGGCCTGGACTGCGGTGACGAAGCTCGATTCCTTGTCGGCCACCGCCATGAGCAGGACCGGATCGGTCTGGACGGCCTGGGCGGCGCGGACGATCGTCTGCACCAAGTGGCGCCGGATCTTCATGGGGCCGAATTCGAGGATGTCGTTCGGATCGCCGCCGGCGCTCTCCGAAAGCAGGAAATCGTAGGAGACACGGTCGACGCCGTTCGAGCCGACGGCCGTATCGAGGTCGTGGACGGCGGCGAAGCTCGCCGAGGCGCGCAGCGGCGTGCGCTCCAGCTCCTCGCTCAGCGCCACGGTGTGGATCCGCGGGCGGGGCATCGCCAATTCGGTGGCGGCCTGCGCCGAGGAGACCGCCTGAGTCAGCCCGACCTTGCCGAGATCGATCCCCGATCCGATCAGGGCGGCGCTGAGGCCGCCGGCGATCAGCGCGACGGTGAGCACCGAGCGGGCCAGCGCCGGAACGCTCCCGTGGGCACGGCCCAGCATCGGCTGTGCGGTGATGGCATCGACCCGGCCGGACCCGAACCGGCCCTGCTTGCTCGTGACGTTCCTCGGCGATCCGACCGTGCGGCCCTGCATCGTGTACCCGATTCCTCACGCGCCGGTGATGGCGCCTTGGACACACCATCGCTTGACAGATGTGGCGACAACACGGCCGTGCTTGTGGCGGCTGTGGGGCGGGCCGGGACGATTTCGCGGCAGGCGTGTCGGCGACCCGGTCCGGGTCGCCTTCCGCGAGCGTGCCCGGCGCAGTCGGGGCGCGCCTGATCCAAGGCCGTGCGCGCCCTTCGCGATTGCTACGCGATCGGGAACGGCTCTAAGAGGACGCCATGCGGGTTGCACCTGAAACGGGTGGCGGCCCAGTCCCTTGAGCCCTGCTTAGAGTTCTGCCCCGATGAGCGGCGTCAACGAGATCCGGTCGACCTTCCTCGATTTCTTCGCGCGTGCGGGACACGAGGCCGTACCGTCTTCGAGCCTTGTCCCGAAGAACGACCCCACGCTGATGTTCACGAATGCCGGCATGGTGCAGTTCAAGAACGTCTTCACCGGCGTCGAGAAGCGCGCCTACGACCGGGCCACCACGGCGCAGAAATGCGTGCGCGCCGGCGGCAAGCACAACGACCTCGACAATGTCGGGTACACCGCGCGCCATCACACGTTCTTCGAGATGCTCGGCAACTTCTCGTTCGGAGACTATTTCAAGGACCGGGCGATCGAGCTGGCCTGGACGCTGATCACCAAGGAATTCGGCCTCAAGCCTGACCGGCTGCTCGTCACCGTCTACGCTGACGACGACGAGGCTGCGAACCTGTGGAAAAAGATCGCCGGCTTCTCCGATGACAAGATCATCCGGATCGGGACCTCCGACAATTTCTGGCAGATGGGCGATACCGGCCCCTGCGGCCCGTGCTCGGAGATCTTCATCGACCAGGGCCCGACGCTCCAGGGCGGCCCGCCCGGTTCCCCGGACGAGGATGGCGACCGCTTCCTCGAGTTCTGGAACCTCGTGTTCATGCAATACGAGCAGCTGGAGCCCGGCGTGCGCAACCCGCTGCCGAGGCCCTCGATCGATACGGGCATGGGCCTGGAGCGCATGGCCGCGATTCTCCAGGGCGTGCATTCGAACTACGACACCGACCTGTTCAAGGCGCTGATCGACGCCGTGGCCCACGCGGTCTCACGGGCGCCCGAGCCCGCCACCATGGCCTCCTACCGGGTGATCGCCGACCACCTGCGGGCCTCGTCCTTCCTGGTCGCCGACGGCGTGCTGCCGGGTAACGAGGGCCGCGGCTACGTCCTGCGCCGGATCATGCGCCGGGCCATGCGGCACGCCGAGATCCTCGGCGCCCGCGAGCCGACCATGTACCGGTTGGTCCCGACGCTGGTGCGTGAGATGGGCCAGGCCTATCCGGAGCTGATGCGGGCCGAGGCGCTGATCGGCGAGACCCTGAAGCTGGAGGAGACCCGCTTCCGCCGGACCCTGGAGCGGGGCCTGTCGATTCTGGATTCCGAGACCCGCGATCTGACGGCCGGCGACAAGCTTTCCGGCGACACCGCCTTCACCCTCTACGACACCTATGGCTTCCCCCTCGATCTGACCCAGGACGCCCTGAAGGCCCGGGGCATCGGCGTCGATACCGACGCGTTCTCGGCCGCGATGCAGCGCCAGAAGCAGGCGGCGCGCGAGGCCTGGAAGGGCTCCGGCGAGGCCGCCACCGAGACGGTCTGGTTCGGCATCCGCGAGCGCGTCGGCGCCACCGAGTTCCTGGGCTACGAGGCTGAAGCCGCCGAGGGCATCGTCACCGCGCTGTTGCGCGACGGCGTCGAGGTGCAGAGCCTGGAGGCCGGGCAGACCGGCCTCGTGCTGGTCAACCAGACGCCGTTCTACGCGGAATCCGGCGGCCAGGTCGGCGATACCGGCCAGATTCTGAGCGCCGGGCTTCGGGCCCGCGTCACCGACACCGAGAAGAAGCTCGGCGACCTGTTCGTCCACCATGTCAGCGTGGAGGAGGGGACGCTCAGCCTCGACCAGCCGGTGGAGCTGAAGGTCGACCATGCCCGCCGTAAGGCGATCCGGGCCAACCACTCCGCCACCCATCTCCTGCACGAAGCGCTGCGGCAGGTGCTGGGCGACCACGTCGCTCAGAAGGGCTCGCTGGTGAGCCAAGAGCGGCTGCGCTTCGACATCAGCCATCCGAAGCCGATCGAGGCTGAGGAACTCGCCCGGGTCGAGGACATCGCCAACGCGGTGCTGCTCCAGAACGCCCCGGTGGTGACCAAGCTGATGGCGGTAGACGACGCCATCGCGTCCGGCGCCCGGGCTTTGTTCGGCGAGAAGTACGGCGACGAGGTGCGCGTCGTCTCGATGGGCCTGCCGGTGGATGCGGACGGTACCGAGACCGGTCGCGCCCGCCTCAAGAATTTTTCCATCGAGCTGTGTGGCGGCACCCATGCCGGGCGCACCGGCGATATCGGGGCGATCACGATCGTGGGCGAGAGCGCGGTCGGCGCCGGCGTCCGCCGGATCGAGGCACTCACCGCCGACGCGGCCCGCCATCACCGGGCCGAGGAGGCCCGCACGCTCGCCTCTTTGGCCGGCATCCTCAAGGCGCCGGTCACGGAGGCGCCCGACCGCCTGACGGCCTTGATGGAAGAGAAGCGCCGCCTGGAGCGGGAATTGGCCGACACCCGCCGCAAGCTCGCCATGGGTTCTTCGGACCCGGACTCGGGTCGTTCGTCACGCCAGAGCGAAATCGGCGGCGTGGCGTTCCGGCGCTCGGTGGTCGAGGGGCTCGACATGCGCGACCTCAAGCCGATCATCGACGAGGAGAAGAAGCGTCTGGGCTCCGGCATCGTGGCGATCGTCGGCGTCTCGGCCGACGGCAAGGCCGGACTCGTGGTCGGCGTCACCGAGGATCTGACTGGCCGCTACGACGCGGTCGGGCTGGTCCGCGCGGGGGCCGGCGCGCTCGGCGGCAAGGGCGGCGGCGGTCGCCGCGATATGGCCCAGGCCGGCGGCCCCAACGGTGCCGGTGCCGAGGCGGCCCTCGACGCGATCGAGCAGGCGCTGACCGAGGCAGCCTGAGGCGACGCCGCAGTTACGAAAACGGGCCGCGTCGTCACCGACGCGACCCGCTTCAGGTTAGGTGTGCGGCTTACTTCCCGCCGCCGCCGCCCTGCGGCGCGACCTGCGTGGGCTGGTTGGCGTTGCCGGCGGCGGCGGAATCGTTGGAGATCGAATCCGCCGGCCGTCCGGTCGGCGAGTAGGTGATGGCGCCCTCGGCCCCGGTCGCGTTCGATTGCGGTGTCACAACGCCGGGTGCACCGGGCGGCACAACCACGGCGGTGCTGGTCGGCGTCTCAATCACCTGGGCAAAGGCCGGCGCGGCCAGGAAGGTCGCGAGGGCGGCGGCCAGAATCGTCTTGGTCATGAGAAGTCCTGTCTCTGTCGAGTCGAGGCAAAGAACTTCGGTCGCGCGCAATCGATCCCGTGTAAATCGATAAATCACGCCGTCGTGTACCGGTATTCGCCCTTCGAGATACCTGTCCGTCCCGCGTGTGAGGGAATAATATTCTGCCCAAGCTTGAGTGCGCGAGGGAGGCCGGACCATTCACTTTGCTGGTTTCAGGCCATTCATCGCCGTGCAGCGTTTAAGCCGGCGGGTTGAACGAGGTCAGGCTGGGATAACAGATCTGGCTTTGCGCTTCCGAGAAGCTGGCCGCCTCTGCGACAGACTGGCGGGAACGCGCGATGTGTCGCGTCGCCAACTGGAATCCTGACAGAGGATCCCACCTGCCCAACCGGGAGGCACGGGAGAACGATCTTCTAAAAGGGCGGTCGGCACCGCTGGTGATCCTGTCGCCTCCGCGTCAATTCACCCGGGTCCACGTCTGGCGCTTGCAGAACACGCTCATCACGCAGCCGGAGACTTCGAGCGCGTTCGGGCCGGTCAGCCGCAGCGCGCCGGAATAGGTCTTTCCGTCGTTCGGATTGTAGAGCGAGCCGCTATAGCCGGCCCCATCCGCCTGCCTTGCGTCGAGGATCTGCACCCCGACGACGCTGCGGGCGCGTAGTGCCGGGTCCGGGTTCTTGGCGTCGAGGGCCTTGCCGGGGGCGCTGACGATGGTGCCGCAATAGCCGCCACCGCAGGGGGTGACCTTCACCCGGGAACTGCCGGTCTCGGTGAGCCAGAGGCCGGCCGGATCGGCGGCCAGGGCCGGGCCGCAGACCGGCATCGAAGCGAGCAAAGCCAAGACCGCGCGACGCATCCTCGTTCTCCCCAACCGGCCGTTTGAGGCTCTCTTACCGCGAAGCTTCCGGCAGTGCACCGCCCAGATAGGTCTCGGCGACCTCGCAGAACGGCTGGCCGGCGCCGGTGGAGAGCACGGCGTCGATCTCGAACAGCGGGTCGTCGGGGCCTGTCGCCGCGGCCTGCGGGAACGGGCGGACCGCGATGGTCTGCCGGGTCGGCTCCAGCGGACGCACCACCCGGCCGAAGGGCGTGCGGGTGCCGTCCAGGGTGGCGTTCATCTCGGGCGTCAGGCGCGCCGGGACGTACCAGTTGTCGGCCTCCGACAGGACCCGGTCGCCGCAGGCCAGCCGGACCCGGCGGTACCGCACCGGCTCGTCGGGGCCGATCGCCAGGCGGGCGCGTTGGGCGGGGCTCAGCGGCTTGTCGGCCACATCCATGCGCCGGGCGACAAGATGCGGATCGCCGGCGAGCTTGTGGTCGGCGCACCAGCTCTCCAAAGCGAGGGTCGCGCTGTGGGCCGCCAACACCCGGCTCTGCAGGGACGCGATCAGGGCGGCCTGCGGCTGGGCGGCGGCCGGCGCCTCGGCCGCGACGGCCGACGGCCTCATCGGGATCCCCGCCAGCAGCGCGGCGAGGCCGAGATGGAGCGCCCAGTCGCGCCGGACCAGGAACGCGACGCAGCGTTTGACCGCCCGCGGATCAAGCGCGGTGATGGTGACTCTTGGCATCGGAACGTCCCGGACCGGCTAATTCGGCACACCGCATCGTCTCGGCCCGAATCCCCCCGGGGTGGAGGCGTCCTGTTGTTCTGCGGACGGGCCGGCGCAGCCGAGCCGTCCCCGGCCTCGCGGCAGACGGTTTAGCCAACCTGAGCCTTGGGGTCGAGACTATGCCGAGCGCCGCGCCGGAGGCAGGTCGGTGCAGAGGCCGAGCGCGGCTTCGGCGGCGAGCCCGATGGTCTCGCCGAGTGTCGGGTGCGGGTGGATCGTGCGGCCGATATCCGTCGCGTCGGCGCCCATCTCGATGGCGAGCACGATCTCGCCGAGCATGTCGCCCGCGCTCGGTCCGGCGATGGCGCCGCCGACGATCCGCTGGGTCTCCGCGTCGAACAGCAATTTGGTCAGGCCGTAATCGGCGCCGTTGGCGATGGCCCGGCCCGAGGCCGCCCAGGGGAAGCGCGCTACCTCGACCGCCCGCCCGGCCGCCTTGGCGGTAATCTCCGTGAGGCCGGCCCAGGCGATCTCGGGATCGGTATACGCCACCGACGGGATCACGGCGGCGTCGAACCCGGCCCTGTGGCCGGCGGCCACCTCGGCGGCGACGTGGCCCTGGTGCACCGCCTTGTGGGCCAGCATCGGCTGCCCGACGAGGTCGCCCACCGCCAGGATGTGCGGCACGCTGGTGCGCATCTGCGCATCCACCGGCACGAAGCCACGCTCCACGGCGACACCGGCCGCGTCGAGGCCCAGCGCATCGCCGTTCGGGCGCCGGCCCGCCGCCTGGAGCACGAGGTCGTAGACCTGCGGCTCCGCCTCGCCCGCGAGCGTCACGGCGATGCCCTCGGGTGTCGCACTGACTGAAGCGACCTCGGCCCCGGTGCGTATCCGGTCGAACCGGTGGGCGTTGCGCTTGGTCCAGACCGCCACGAGGTCCCGGTCCACCCCCTCCAGGAGGTTCGGCAGGCGCTCGACCACGTCGACCCGGGCGCCAAGCGCGCTGTACACGGTGGCCATCTCCAGGCCGATGATGCCGCCGCCGATCACCAGCAGGCGGCGGGGCACGAAGGGCAGCTCCAGCGCCCCCGTGGAATTCACGATGCGCGGATCGTCGGGCAGCATCGGCAGGCTAACCGGCGACGAGCCCGCCGCCACGATGGCGCTCCCGAATCCGACGGCGCGGCTGCCGCCCGCCTGCAACGCCACCGAGACGGCGTTCGACCCGGTGAAACGGGCTGTGCCGCACAGGACCTCGACCTTGCGCTGGCGCGCCATGTGGCTGAGCCCATCGGTCAGGCGCCGCACGGTGCCGGCTTTGAACGCCCGCAGCTTGTCGAGATCGATCGTCGGCGCACCGAAGCTGATCCCGTGGGCGGCGAGCCGCCCGGCCTCCTCGGTCACGGCGGCGACGTGCAGCAGCGCTTTTGAGGGGATGCATCCGACATTCAGGCAGACGCCGCCCAGCGTCGCCTCGCGCTCCACCAGGATCACGCGCTGCCCGAGATCCGCGGCCCGGAACGCCGCGGCGTAGCCGCCGGGCCCGCCGCCGATCACAAGGACATCGCAGGATTCGTCCGCCGGCGCGGCGGCGGGGGCCGCCGCAGGGGCGGTCGTCTCCGTCTCCACGGCCACCCGGGCGATCAGCGTTCCGGCCGAGACGGTATCGCCGAGGCCGACAAGCATCTCCACCAGCCGGCCGGCGACCGGGGAGGGGATGTCGAGGGTCGCCTTGTCGGATTCGACGATGAGCAGGGTCTGGTCGCGGGCGATCGTCTCCCCCGGCGCCACCGGGATCTCGATCACCGGCACGCCGGAAAAGTCCCCGATATCGGGGACGCGGATCTCGCGGGTCTCGGGCATGGCGGCGGCGATCACAGTCTGTTGAGATGGGCGGTAGGCATCGAGGCTGGCAGGGTTTTGCCCTCCCCCTTGTGGGGAGGGGTCAGGGGTGGGGGTGGTGCAGGCGGCACCGTTGCGCCTCTTCCGGCACTACCCCCACCTCCAATTCCTCCCCGCAGGGGCTAGGATATTCACACATCGGCTCGCGGAAGGCGGGACGAGCGCTCCTCCCTCTTGCGGGAAGGAGTTGGAGGTGGGGGTGGTTCAGACGGCACCGTGAGGCTCGATCCTGCACCACCCCCACCCCTTGCCCCTCCCCACAAGGAGGAGGGGAAAAGCGCGGTGCTTCAGACGCTTGCTGTCGGAACGATGCGTGAATCCGTTAGCCTGCAGGGGGGGAGGAGAGGGGCGCTCACCCAGCATCGCCATCACAGCAGCGCCCGGCGCAGGTCCGACAGGACCGAGGCGATGTGGCCGAGGAAGCGGGCGGCGGCGACGCCGTCCACCACCCGGTGGTCCCAGGACAGGCTGAGCGGCAGGATCAGCCGCGGCTGGAAGGCTTTTCCGTCCCAGACCGCCTCCGTGCGCGAGCGCGCCGCGCCCAAAATCGCGACCTCGGGGGCGTTGATGATCGGGGTAAAACCGTCGCCGCCGATGCCGCCGAGCGACGAGACCGAGAAGCACCCGCCCTGCATGTCCGCGCCCGAGAGAGTCCCGGCCCGGGCCTTGTCGGCGAGCGCCGCCATCTCGGTAGCGATCGCGATCAGGCCCTTGCGGTCACAGTCGCGCACCACCGGCACCATCAGGCCCTTCGGGGTATCCACCGCGAAGCCGATATGGACGTAGTCCTTGAGGACGAGGTCGGAGCCTTCCAGGGATGTGTTGAAGCGCGGATAGGCCCGCAGCGCGAGGGCGGCGGCCTTGATCAGGAAGGCGACCATGGTGACCCGGGCCGGAGGCGTGCGCGTCTCCGTGTTGAGCCCGACCCGGAACGCTTCGATCTCGGTAACGTCGGCCCGGTCGAAATTGGTCACGTGCGGGATGGTCAGCCAGTTGCGGCTGAGATTGGCGCCGGAGATCGTCTGGATCCGCGACAGGGGCTCCCGCCGCACCGGGCCGAACTTTTCGTAATCCACCTGCGGCCAGGGCGGCAGGCCGGCGCCGATGCCCGAGGGCGCGGCCTGGGCCTGGGCCGGGGCCTGGAGCGCCGACTTGACGAAGGCGTGCAGGTCCTCGCGCAGGATCCGTCCCTTGGGGCCGGTGGCGGGCACCCGGTCGAGGGTGATCCCAAGTTCGCGGGCGAGCTGGCGCACCGACGGGCTGGCGTGGACGTCGCCCGACGTGACCGGCCGCTGATCGTCGTTCGACGGCGCGGCCGGGGGAAGGCCCGCTTCGGATATGGCACGCGCACTCCCTCCCCCCTTCGCGGGGGAGGGTGGCCCCCGAAGGGGGTCGGGAGAGGGGAGCGCGGTATCCGGAAGAGGCACGACAGGTGTGAAACCCGCATCGTCGCGCTGCCCCTCTCCCCCCCCGCTGCGCAGGGTACCCTCCCCCGCAGAGGGGGCAGGAGGAGGCGCGTCAGCCGCCTCACCTCCCTCCGCAGGCTCGACGACGAGAATCGGCGGTCCCTCCGAGACATTCGAGCGCACAGCGAACAGCAACTCCCGGACGGCGCCGGCCACCGGGGAGGGGACCTCAATGGTCGCTGCGGCGGACTCGCTGCGTGGGAACATGTCGTTCCCGCCGAGCCGGTCGCTCGGTGGGTCCAGGCATGCTATCGTCCGTTCTGTGCGGACACTGACATCATCCGGTCT